>NZ_JBBKBT010000007.1:0-156986 GCF_037890305.1 Enterocloster sp. HCN-30185 | reverse complement strand
CGTGCGACGTCGCAACGCAGACAGGCCCCGGGAGTATCTTGGGGCCTTTTTTATTTGGAGGAATTACCATGGATATAAGAAAAGAAATCAGACAGATTAACTGTTATGCGGGTCAAAACCGTCCAGCGTGGATCGTGATCCACGAGACGGACAACTACAAGATGGGGGCCGGTGCACTCAAACACTCCGAAGCCCATCGAAACGGCAACCTGTCCACGTCTGTGCATTGGTATGTAGACGATACGGTGGCTGTACAGACCTTATATTACAGCGACGGTGCCTATGCAGTCGGTAGACAGTACGGTACGCCTCTGGTAGCAGGAGTAACCAATACCAACAGCATCAACATTGAGATCTGCGTTAATCCAGACTCTGATTACGATCAGGCCCGTGCTAACTGCGTGGAACTTGTACGCCAGATCATGGCAGAGACAGGTATCAGTGCCGATCATGTAATCCGGCACTATGATGCAAAGCGCAAGCACTGTCCCCGTAAGATGCTGGATCAGCCGCAGTTATGGACAGACTTCAAGGCAGCGTTGTCAGAACCTGTAAAGAAATCCGGCTGGCAGCAGGAAGATGGCGGTTGGAGGTATTACCTTGGCAACGGTCAGCCAGTATGCAACGATTGGTACTGGCATGAGGGCAAGTGGTACTGGTTCGACGGCTCCGGCATGATGGTACATGATACATGGTACAAGTACAAGGATCATTGGTACTACCTGGGAGCAGACGGTGCTATGGTAACAGGCCAGCAGACCATAGACGGTAAGTGGTACATCATGGATACTGAGGGCCGGATGATTGTGGAGCCGGTGACGCTTACGCCGGATCAGGATGGGGCGCTAAGATGGCCCGGGCTGGTAGAATAAAGCAAAAAAAAAGAAGTAGCAGGGACGATATGGATGTGATATAATGCTGATGTTACCGCCTCCTATACTGGTAAGGAAGGGAGGTGCTTACTATGGAATTTATTATATCCTTTATCGTCGCTGTCGCGGCTGGTGTGGTTTGCCACTACATCATCAAATGGTTGGACGGCGATAAATAACCGGTAACCAGCCTGTGGGGTTAAGCCTTCCCGCTCCAAAAATAGGAATAGAAAAACCCGAAGGTCTCGCACACCTTCGGGTTTTTTGTTGTCGCTCACTATGGAACAACTATATCCTTTATTGCCTACTGGCATTATAGCATATGCAATTCTGAAATGCAATATTCCTGAAAATCTTTTGATTCTATGTTTTTTGCATTTAGAAGTGTTTGAATACAGACTATTGCTGCATTACTTGTGTATTTTGATAGAAAAAGTGGTTTAAAATCAAGGTTTCCTGTTTCGATCGAGGAAGCAGCAAAAGAAGGCAAGTTCTAATAAAAAACCTTGGATTTACAAGGAAAAATGAACTTTTAAACAGAAAGAGGAATCGTCTTTTGACGGTTCCTCTTTTGTGGCTTTTGGGATATAGATGCGGTTTTGTCTACCATTTGGACTTCTTACGGGAAGAATTGCCGCCTATTCAAAGAGAAATCCCCCTATACAGATTTCCCACGATTTGTTATAATAAAGAGTAATAAAAATCAAGCTTCAGGAACAGGAGGTAAAGAGGATTGTCTGAGGAAAATCGCGGTACCCATAAATTATATGAAAAAGACAGGATCGGAGAGGTTCAGATCGCAGATGAGGTGGTAGCCATTATTGCAGGGCTGGCAGCTACAGAGGTTGAGGGAGTAGACTCTATGGCAGGCAATATTACCAATGAGCTGGTAGGAAAGCTTGGCATGAAGAATCTTAGCAAGGGAGTAAAGGTGGATGTGACAGAGAACCATGTATCTGTGGATCTTTCCTTAAATATCCGTTATGGCTTCAATATCCCTTCTGTCAGCGAGCAGGTGCAGGAAAAGGTCAGTGCTGCCATCGAAAATATGACGGGGCTTACAGTGCTGGATGTGAATATCCGGATTGCAGGCGTGAATATGGAAGAAAACTGACAGAAAGTTTAATGCGTTTGGGTGCTCAGGTCCGAATAAGGGTCTGCAGCACCTTTTGATATTTTTTATTGTGTTTATCCGGCGCCTTTGGTATAATCACAGTTAGCGGATCAGAATAGAGAAAGGAAAATGTATTCGAGAGCCCAGGCTTTTCGTACAAGCAGAAGATATGACCAGAAGAGAATTAAGAGAACACTGTTTTAAAATGCTGTTCTCCGCGGATTTTTATAAAACCACAGAGGAAGCAAAGGAGCAGATGTGGCAGTATTTCCAGTCTCCTCAGGAATATGAGACAAATGATGAGGGAAGCCTTACGATCCTTCATAAAGTAGAGCTTACAGATAAGGATATGGAATATCTGCAGACAAAAACAGGAAATATAGTAGATAAGATCCAGGAAATCGACAGCCGGATCGATGAGGTGGCTGCAGGCTGGAAGACAAGACGTATGGGAAAGGTGGAGCTTACTATTCTTCGTCTGGCCCTTTACGAGATGGACTATGATGATACGGTTCCTACAAAGGTAGCGGTGAACGAGGCGGTGGAACTTGCTAAGAAGTTTGGAGGAAGTGACTCTCCGGCTTTTGTAAATGGTGTACTTGCAAAGTTTATCCGCAAAGAAGAGACAACGACAGAGACTGAACCGGCGAATGAGAAGACTGCGCAGGCTCAGGAAACAGAAGCGTAGGAAAGAAAGCAGAGGGAGCAGATGGCAAGTGTATTTACCGTATCCCAGGTGACCTCATATATCAAAAATATGTTTACCCAGGATTTTGCCCTGAACCGGATCTCCATCCGGGGCGAGGTTTCCAACTGTAAATACCATACCTCCGGTCATATATATTTTACGTTAAAGGACGGCGGCGCTCAGATTGCCGCCGTCATGTTTGCAGGCCAGAGAAAGGGACTTTCTTTTACACTGCAGGAGGGACAGGAGGTAGTGGTAAAGGGAACGGTAGACGTATATGAACGGGACGGCCGCTATCAGCTCTATGCCAGAGAGATTACAAGAGAAGGAATCGGTGATCTTTTTGCCAGATATGAAAAGCTGCGCACGGAATTAGAAGAAATGGGGATGTTTGATTCCTGTTATAAGCGTCCCATTCCCAGATATGCCAGAACGATTGGGATCGTGACAGCCAGAACCGGAGCTGCCATCCGGGATATTATGAATATTGCGGCCAGACGCAATCCCTATGTACAGCTGGTGCTGTATCCTGCTCTGGTGCAGGGAGAGCAGGCCAAATACAGTATTGCAAAGGGAATCGAGACTCTGGACCGGATGGGACTGGATCTTCTGATCGTAGGCCGGGGCGGAGGTTCCATTGAGGATTTATGGGCTTTTAATGAGGAAATCGTAGCAAGAGCCATCTTTAACTGTACGACTCCGGTGATATCGGCTGTGGGCCATGAAACAGATGTTACCATTGCAGACTATGTGGCAGATTTAAGGGCGCCTACGCCTTCTGCGGCAGCAGAGCTGGCGGTTTTTGATCATCGCCAGTTTGAGGAACAGACAGCTCTTTATAAGCGGGTTTTGGAACGTTCCGTTTACCGCAGGATTGAAAAGGCGCGATTCCTTTTAGAGCAGTGCCGGATGCGTCTGCAGTTAAAGGATCCGGTCCGTATGGTAAATGATAAGAGGCAGAGGCTGGCTGATTTGGAGCAGGCGCTGCAGCGTAAGATGAAGGATCTGCTGGAAACGGAAAAAATTCGTTTAAAAGAGGACAGACTTGTTCTGGAACGTTTGACGCAAACCGCTGTTACAAAAGAAAAACACAGGCTGGCTTTGGCATCCAGCCGTTTAGACGGCCTTTCGCCTTTAAAAAAGCTGGGTGGGGGCTATGGCTTTATTCAGGATGAGAGGGGAAAGTGCCTGCGCTCCGCAGGCCAGGTAAAAGAAGGGGAAGAGATACGGATCTATGCCGCAGACGGCAGGATCGACGGGATCGTAAAAAGAGTGGAATATTCATAGCAGGAAAGGAAGGGATGACCGTGCCGCGAAAGAAAGCAGAGCCGCAGGAAGCTGCCAGCATCGAGGAAAATTTCGCCCGGCTGGAGGAAATTATAAAAAGGCTGGAAGCAGGAGAAGAGTCCTTAGAGGAGACCTTTGCGGGCTATGAAGCAGGCATGAAGCTTGTACAGTCCTTAAACGGACAGATTGATAAAGTAGAAAAACAGATTCAGATATTGAGCGAGGGTGAAGATAATGATTGATAATACAGCATTTAAAAAAGAACTGGAAGAGAGAGTAAAAGAGATAAATGCAGGCATTGCAGGGTATCTTCCAGAGGAAAAGGGCTGCCAGAAGACGATTTTTGAGGCCATGAACTACAGCATGAATGCAGGAGGAAAGAGGCTGCGCCCGCTGCTGATGCAGGAAGTGTGCCGTCTTTTTACAGGAGAGGTGTCTGAGATTGTAAAGCCCTTTATGGCTGCCATTGAGATGATCCACACCTCATCTCTGGTCCATGATGACCTGCCCTGTATGGATGATGATATGATCCGCAGAGGCAAAGCCAGTACCTGGGCAGAGTATGGCGAGGACATTGGCGTCCTTGCGGGAGATGCTCTGATGATGTACGCTTTTGAGACGGCATCCAAGGCCTTTGATGCGGCAGAGGATGCAGATGCGCTTTTGAGAGCCGGAAAGGCAATGGGGATCCTGGCAGCAAAGACGGGCGTTTACGGTATGATCGGAGGCCAGACGGTAGATGTAGAGCTGGCAGGAGGTCCCGTTCCCAAGGATAAGCTGGATTTTATCTACCGCTTAAAGACGGGAGCCCTGCTTCAGGCAGCGATGCTCATAGGAGCTGTTCTTGGAGGAGCCGCAGATGAGGACTGTAAGATTGTAGAGGATCTGGCTGGAAAGGTAGGACTTGCTTTCCAGATTCAGGATGACATTCTGGATGTGACCGGAGATGCCTCTGTCACCGGAAAAGCGGCAGGAAGCGACGAGAAGAACCAGAAGACCACTTATGTAACTTTAGAAGGGCTTTCAAAGGCCAGGAAAGAGGTAGAGGCTCTTTCAGCAGCCGCTATTGGGGATCTGGATAAGCTTCCCGGAAATAATGAATTTCTGGAGCAGCTGATCCGCCTTCTGGTAAACAGAGAGAGATAATGAAATAAAAATGAAGGAAGTGCGAGCCTATGATATTGGAACAGATAAAGGGGCCGGAGGAATTAAAGCAGCTTTCATCCCGTGAACTGGCCATTCTGGCAGAAGAGATACGCACCTTTCTGATCGAAAAGATCAGCCGTACAGGAGGCCATCTGGCTTCTAATTTAGGCGTGGTGGAGCTTACAATTGCTCTGTTTAAAACATTTGATCTGCCTCAGGATAAGATTATCTGGGATGTGGGCCATCAGTCTTATACCCATAAGATATTAAGCGGACGCATGGCTGAGTTTGACGAGCTGCGCCAGTATGGAGGGATCAGCGGCTTTCCTAAACGAAAGGAAAGCCCCTATGATTCCTTTGACACGGGCCACAGCTCTACCTCTATTTCTGCCGGCCTTGGTATTGCCCAGGGCCGGGATCTGTTGGGAGAGGATTACCGGGTGGTGTCCGTGATCGGAGACGGCGCGCTCACCGGCGGCATGGCTTACGAGGCTTTAAATAATGCTGCCCGTATGAAAAAGAATTTCATTATTATCTTAAATGATAATGAAATGTCTATATCAGAAAATGTAGGTGGTATGTCCAGGTATTTAAGCGGACTCAGAACCGGAACCGGCTACAATGATTTAAAAAAGAATATCGTGGAGGCTTTAGAGCGGGTACCGTTGGTGGGAAATGCGGTGATCGACAAGCTAAAGCGCACCAAGGACAGCATTAAGCAGCTGTTTATTCCTGGAATGCTTTTTGAAAATATGGGGATCACCTACCTGGGTCCTGTGGACGGCCACAATATACCTGCCCTGTGCAAGGTTCTTAAAGAGGCTAAGAAATTAGACCACGCAGTTCTGATCCATGTGATCACAAAAAAGGGAAAGGGATATAAACCTGCGGAGAAGAATCCTTCCATATTTCACGGTGTGGGTCCTTTTGATATTGCAACGGGAAAAGAAAATGGGAAAAAGAAGGAAACCTCCTATACAGAGGTATTTTCCAGAAAGCTGTGCCAGCTTGGGGAAACCCATCCAAAGCTGGTAGCCGTGACAGCGGCTATGCCTGACGGTACGGGACTTGCAGCTTTTGGAAAAAAGTTTCCGGACCGCTTTTTTGATGTGGGAATTGCGGAGGCTCATGCAGTGACAAGCGCTGCGGGCATGGCGGCTGCGGGCCTGCGTCCTGTGGTGGCAATCTATTCCTCCTTTTTGCAGAGAGGATACGATCAGGTGCTTCATGACGTATGTATCCAGAATCTTCCGGTCCTTTTTGCCGTAGACCGGGCAGGACTGGTGGGAAGCGACGGAGAGACCCACCAGGGAATCTTTGATTATTCCTATCTGACCTCCATCCCCAATATGACGGTAATGGCTCCGAAAAATCTCTGGGAGCTGCGCGCTATGATGGAATTTGCCATGGATTACAATGCACCCCTTGCGATCCGTTATCCCAGAGGAACCGCTTACAGGGGGCTTAGGGAATACAGGCAGCCCATTATCTACGGAAAGGGAGAGCTGCTCTGTGAGGAAAGTGATATTGCGCTTCTGGCGGTTGGAAGCATGGTAAGTACGGCAGAGCATATTAGGGAAAAGCTTAAGGAAGAGGGGTATTCCTGCAGCCTGGCAAACGGCCGTTTTGTAAAACCGTTTGATAAAGAATTGACAGAACGCCTGGCAAAAAACCACCGTCTGCTTGTGACCCTGGAGGAAAATGTGCTTCAGGGCGGATATGGCCTTGCAGTGACTGCCTATATCCACAGCCATTATCCGGAGGTTAAGGTTGTGAATATTGCTCTTCCGGATGCATATGTGGAGCATGGAAATGTATCGCTTCTTCGGAAAGGACTGGGAATTGACAGCGATTCCATTATCCGAAGACTGAAGGAAGAGGGCTGGCTTTCCGGTATCCACAGGGAAGAAAACGGAGAAGAACGGCAGAGACCGTCTGAATGAAAGACAGGAGAAATACAGATGAAAGAAAGATTAGACGTACTGCTTGTAAAGCGTAATCTGGCAGAGTCACGGGAAAAGGCAAAGGCCTTGATCATGTCCGGTATTGTGTATGTAAATGGGCAGAAGGAGGATAAAGCCGGAACGACTTTTGAGGAAACGGCGCCCATTGAGGTCAGAGGCAGTACTTTAAAATATGTAAGCCGCGGAGGGCTGAAGCTGGAAAAGGCCATGGATCGTTTTGGCGTCCGCCTGGATGGAAAGATCTGCATGGATGTAGGGGCTTCCACCGGCGGCTTTACAGACTGTATGCTGCAGAATGGAGCGGTGAAGGTGTATTCTGTCGATGTGGGCCATGGACAGCTTGCCTGGAAGCTGCGCAATGATGAGCGTGTGGTCTGCATGGAGAAAACCAATATCCGCTATGTGGCTCCGGAGGATATTGCAGATTCTATTGGCTTTGCAAGTATTGATGTGTCCTTTATTTCACTTACTAAGGTTTTGGGACCTGTGAAGGCTCTTTTAGAGGACAATGGGCAGATCGTCTGCCTGATTAAACCGCAGTTTGAAGCAGGCAGGGAAAAAGTAGGGAAAAAAGGCGTTGTTCGAGAGCCGGCCGTTCATTTGGAAGTGATCGACATGGTGATCGATTATGCGCTTTCCATCGGATTTGAGGCCCTGAATCTGGAATTTTCTCCGATCAAGGGGCCGGAAGGAAATATTGAGTACCTGCTCTATCTTCAGAAGCATCCAGAGGATCAGGAGGCAGAGTATGCGGTGCGCCGGGAAGCGGCTGCCGATCCGAAGGCAGTGGTAGCTGAGGCACATCAAACTCTGGATCGTTCATAGGAAATGGCGGTAAGTGGCAGATGAAACGATTTTTTTTGATTGCCAATCTGGCGAAAGAGTTTGTTCCTGAAACCAGGGCGTATATCCGGGAATGCCTGGAAAAAAGAGGGGCTGAGTGCCGTTTTCTCACCCTGGCTCAGCATAATAAATACGGAAAGCATACGCCTTCTGAGTTGGTTCCGGAGGATACAGAATGTGTGATAACCATTGGCGGAGACGGCACCCTGATCCAGGCGGCCAGAGATCTGGCAGGCAGGAATATCCCTCTTTTGGGAGTAAACCGGGGCCATTTGGGATTTTTAAACCAGATCAGCTCTCAGGATGAGATTGAAGAAGCCATTGCTTCTTTGATCGAGAACCGTTTTGAGCTGGAGCGGAGAATGATGATACGGGGAACAGTGTTTCATCAGGGAAAACCCGTATTTCAAGATATTGCGCTAAATGAAATCGCTGTTACCAGCCGGGTTCCCCTGCGGGTACTCCGGTATCAGGTATCAGTGAATGATGAATACTTAAACCATTACAGCGCAGATGGAGTCCTGGTGGCAACGCCCACCGGTTCCACGGCCTACAACCTGTCCGCCGGTGGGCCAGTGATGGCTCCGGCAGGCCGGATGATGGCCCTGACTCCGGTGTGTCCTCATTCCCTAAATGCGAGAAGCATTGTGCTCGCAGCAGAGGATCGGATCCAGATCGGGGTATTAAGCAGCGGAAGAGTTTCCTTTGACGGAGATTCCTGGGCAGATCTGGAGACGGGGGACTGCCTGATCGCAGAGCGTTCCGCTTTGGAGACAGTGATGATCCGAAGGAAAAAGCAGTCGTTTATGCAGAATTTAAGCGATCATTTAAGCGGAATCTGAGAAACAGCCACAAAAGCTCTGCGCTTTGCAGAGCTTAACAAGGAGGAAAGATAGATGAAGGTAGAACGCCACAGTAAAATTGTGGAACTGATCGGGAAATATGAGATCGAAACGCAGGAGGAACTGGCTGAAAAGCTTAACCAGTCTGGTTTTAATGTGACTCAGGCGACTGTTTCCAGAGATATCCGTGAATTAAAGCTTACAAAGATTCAGGGAGAAAACGGAAGACAACGGTATATGGTTCTTGAAAGTCCAAGAGGAACCTCTGCGATCAAATATATCCGTATTTTAAAGGATGGTTTTATGTCCATGGATATGGCACAGAACATTCTTGTGATCAAGACCGTAGCCGGTATGGCAATGGCAGTGGCGGCCGCCCTGGACGCCATCCATTTTCAGGAGGTAGTAGGCTGTATTGCAGGGGATGACACCATCATGTGTGCGGTACGCAGTGTGGATGACACGATCATCGTGATGGAAAAGATCAAAAAGATGGTGGAGGACTGATCGATATGTTATTAGAGCTGCACGTTAAAAATCTGGCCCTTATTGAAAGAGCAGATGTGGAGTTTGGCGAGGGCCTAAATATTCTTACCGGCGAGACCGGCGCCGGTAAATCCATTATAATCGGCTCCGTGAGTATGGCTCTGGGAGGAAAGGCTTCCAGAGACAGCATACGCCACGGAGCCGATTATGCCTATATAGAGCTCGTTTTTTCAGTCAAGGGAGAAGACAGGCTGCGGGCGCTGCGGGAACTGGATACAGAACCTACCGAGGATGGCCTGGTGATCATCTCAAGGAAAATCACCCCGTCACGCAGTATCAGCCGCATCAATGATGAGACAGTTACGGCAGCAAGGCTGAGACAGATCACAGGCTTGCTTTTAGATATTCACGGTCAGCATGAGCATCAGTCTCTGCTGTATAAATCAAAACATCTTGAAATCCTGGATGCCTATGTCAAGGCTCAAACCCAACCGGCAAAAAAGAAGATGGAAGAGGAATACAAAAATTACTGTATTCTAAAGAAACGGCTATCCTCCTTTGAGATGGATCATGACGCCAGACTCAGAGAAGCGGACTTCCTGCGTTTTGAAATCCAGGAGATTGAAGAGGGCAATATAAAAGAAGGGGAGGAGGAGGAGCTGACTGCTCGTTACCGCCGTTTCTCCCATGCAAGACGCATTGCTGAAAATCTGAATGAAGCCTATGACAGCCTTCAGGCAGATGCAGTTACAAGAGCCCTTCGGTCGGTGGAGCAGGTGACAGAGTATGATGAAGCATTGCAGAGCATAAGAGATCAGCTTTATGATGCAGAGGCCATATTAAGTGATGCCGGAAGGGAAATTTCAGCTTATATAAGCAGTATGGAGTTTGATGAGGAAAGCTGGAGACAGACGGAGGAGCGTCTGGATCAGATCCACAGCCTCCAAAACAAATACGGAGCTTCGGTTTTGGCAATCCAGGCCAGTCTGGAAGAAAAAAGGAAACGCCTGGAAGAACTGGAAAATTATGATGCATTTAGGGAACAGACGGAAAAGAAGCTGAAAATTTCCACGGATCATCTTTGCAGACTCTGTACAGACTTATCAGAAATACGTAAAAAAGCATCGGTGGAGCTTGTAAAACGGATCCGGAGCGGACTTCTTGATTTAAATTTCCTGGATGTGGAATTTGATATGGAATTTGAAACGCTGGATCATTTTACGCCGGATGGCTGGGATGAGGTTCAGTTTCTTATTTCCACCAATCCGGGACAGCCTATGCGTCCTTTAAAGGATGTGGCTTCCGGAGGCGAGCTCTCTCGTATTATGCTGGCGATCAAGACGGTGTTGGCGGATTCAGATGAGATCCCCACGCTTATTTTTGATGAAATTGATACAGGCATCAGCGGACGCACAGCCCAGAAAGTATCAGAAAAGCTTTCTTATATTGCAGGCAGCCACCAGGTGATCTGTATCACCCACCTGCCTCAGATCGCAGCTATGGCGGATATCCATTTTGAAATACTTAAATCGGCCAGTGAGGGTTCCACTGCTACCACCATTGAACGTCTTGGACGGGAGAAAAGCATAAGAGAGCTTGCCAGATTGTTAGGCGGCGCGCAGATCACAGAGGCAGTTCTTAAAAATGCACACGAAATGAAGGATTTGGCAGACCAGACAAAAAAGCCATGGATGGAAAGATAAAACCAGATTGAAATATGCCATACAGACTCATACTAATGACAGGATCATTAGAAAAGGAGGCAGGGCATATGATGAGGAGAACAGGGGGATTTTACCGGAAGCTGGCCCTGGGGTTCTGGCTGTCAGCCATAGCCGGAGGGGCCTTTGTGTGGCATCTTGCATACCGGGCAGTACCCGATCAGATCAGTATGCTTGAAAACCAGAAAGAGGAATTTTCATTTTCTCTGCCCTGGCGGGCTACGCTTTCCAGCGAAAGCGCAGAGGTATCCCTGGGAAATGAAAGCAATATTCCGGGGGATGAGATCACTGTAAACAGCAGCGAGCCATTTCATGTTTTTGCGGGAAAAAAGGGAAGTTATCAGATGAATCTGAAGCTTCTGGGGCTGATCAAGCTGAAAGAAATACAGGTGGATGTAGTGGATACCAGGTATGCCATACCCTGCGGAAGTCCCATAGGAATCTATCTGAAATCTCAGGGAGTCATGGTGGTAGGAACCGGACGGATTACCAGGGAAGACGGCCGGGAGACCGAGCCGGCTTTCGGCAAATTAAAATCAGGGGATTACATTGAAGCGTTTAACGGAACGCCGCTGTCAACCAAGGAGGATCTGGTCAGGGAAGTGGGGAAGTGGAACGGGGGAGAAGCAAGTCTTACCATACGGCGCAGAGGAGAAAACATGGAGGTAGCCCTGTCTCCGGTAAAGGGAGAGGACGGAAGCTATAAGCTGGGGGCCTGGGTCAGGGATGATACCCAGGGGATCGGTACTATCACTTATGTGGATCCCAACGGACATTTCGGAGCCCTGGGCCATGGGATAAGCGACAGTGATACGGGAGAACTGGTGGAAATAGAGACAGGCGCTCTCTACACAGCTAAGATTATGGGAGTGGAAAAGGGAGAGGCGGGAAAGCCGGGGCTTCTTTCGGGGGTGATCTACTATGGTCCGCAGTCCTGCAGGGGAGAGATTACCGCTAATACGGAGGACGGTATTTTTGGAATGGTCGATCAGCAGCTTAAAAAGCAGATCCAGGGAGAACCGATGGAGGTCGCCAGATGTCAGGAGGTAAAGCCGGGGCCGGCAGTCATCCGAACGGCTGTTTCGGGTGAAGTAAAGGACTATACAGTAGAAATACAGAAGGTGGATCAAAGCCCGTCCAAACGAAATAAGGCAATGGTTCTTAAGGTAACAGATCCAGAGCTTCTTTCGCTTACAGGCGGTATTGTCCAGGGACTTTCCGGTACTCCCATTCTTCAGAATGGAAAACTGGCCGGAGCTGTAACACATGTGTTTGTCCAGGATCCATCAAGAGGCTATGGAATACTGGCAGATGATATGATGAAATATGGGGAAGAATGAAAAGATGGGTTACAAATAGTCGAAAAACACTAAAAATGGTCGAAATTTTGTGTCTAAATTTGCGATTACCATATATTGTCAAATGACAATAAGTAACGGTATAATATAAAATGTTACTTTTAAAGACAAAAGGGGCCGTAAATGGGCGGCTCCTTTGTGCTAGTTTGGACAAGGGGGGGATAATACTCCCGGTCCTGATGTAATAAGGAGGAAAAATGGAAAAGCAGGAACAATTAAACGTGGTAATTGTGGATGATAATCCCATGGTATTAAGTACTTTGGATGAGATGATCAATGCCGAGGACGGGCTGACGGTCATTGGAAAAGCTGACAATGGAGAGGATGCCATTGATATGATAAAGGACACTACACCAGATATTGTGCTTCTGGATATGGTTATGCCAAAAGTAGACGGGATTACAATTGTTGAGAAATTCAATCACAGAGACACGTTTCGCAAGCATCCTGTTTTTATCATGCTCAGTGCTGCCGGAAGTGAGCTGGTTACGGAGGAAGCGTTTCAGGCCGGAGTAAATTATTATCTGATGAAGCCCTTTGACCGGGATATCCTCATGAGGAAGATCCGTCACGCAGGCCATCTTCCGCGCCGGATCACGGCAGGAAAGATGATGGAAGTGCCAAGGCCGGCTGTGATGGAAGAGCCTGCGGTTACAAAGGAAGAGTATATGGAAGAACATCTGGAAGCAGATATCACAAAGATGCTTCATGAACTGGGAATTCCCGCCCACATCAAGGGCTACCAGTATTTAAGAGATGCGATCATTATGGTTGTAAAGGATCAGGAAATGATGGGTTCTGTTACAAAAATTCTTTATCCAGCGATTGCCAAGAAAAATCAGACTACAGCCAGCCGCGTAGAGCGCGCGATCCGCCATGCGATTGAAGTGGCCTGGGGAAGAGGTAAAATGGAAACGATTGATGAGCTGTTTGGATACACCATCAGTACGGGAAAAGGAAAGCCTACCAATTCTGAATTCATTGCTCTGATTTCTGATAAAATATTCCTGGAATACAAAAAAATTTAAGACAAATCCTAAGAAAACAGCTTCCTAATTTTGAAAAAGTACGCTATACTATATGGTAAGGCAAAACGCCGCCTGGATACGTCAGGAGAGGGAGGTTTGGATGAAGAAGATTTTATTTGCAGCTTCTGAAGCAGTACCATTTATTAAAACTGGGGGACTGGCAGATGTAGTAGGTTCTCTGCCAAAATGTTTTGATAAGGATTATTTTGACGTAAGAGTCATGATTCCCAAATATCTGTGCATCAAGCAGGAGTGGAGAGACAGGATGCAGTATGTGGATCATTTTTACATGGATTATCTGGGACAGAGCCGTTATGTAGGCATTTTACAGTATGTCCATGAGGGGATCACATTTTATTTTATTGATAATGAAAGCTATTTTAACGGAGAAAAGCCATATGGCGATTGGTACTGGGATCTGGAAAAGTTCTGCTTTTTCTGCAGGGCTGCTCTTTCTGCCCTGCCTGTAATCGGCTTCCAGCCGGATGTGGTCCACTGCCATGACTGGCAGACAGGCCTGATTCCTGTACTATTAAAGGATACTTTCCGGGGAGGTGATTTCTTCCGCAATATGAAGTCTGTTATCACCATTCACAACTTAAAGTTCCAGGGGGTGTGGGATGTAAAGACCATCAAGCGTTTTACAGAGCTTCCAGATTACTATTTTGCTCCGGATAAGCTGGAGGCCTATAAGGACGGCAATCTGTTAAAGGGCGGTATTGTATATGCGGATGCCATTACCACGGTAAGCAATACATACGCAGAGGAGATCAAGATGCCGTTTTACGGAGAAGGCCTGGATGGCCTGATGCGGGCCAGGGCCAACAGTCTTCGGGGAATCGTAAACGGAATTGATTATGATGATTTTGATCCGGAGACCGATCCTTTTATCGCCCAGAAATATAATGCAAAGAATTTCCGCAAGGAAAAGGCGAAAAACAAAAAGGCGCTCCAGCAGGAGCTGGGACTTCCTGTGGATGAGAAGAAGTTTATGGTGGGTATTGTATCCCGTCTTACAGACCAGAAGGGCCTGGATCTGATCCAGTGTGTGATGGATGAGCTCTGCAGTGACGACATGCAGCTGGTGGTTCTTGGAACGGGTGATGAACGCTATGAAAATATGTTCCGTCACTATGACTGGAAGTATCACGACAGGGTTTCCGCCCAGATCTATTATTCTGAGGCCATGTCTCACAAGATTTATGCAGCCTGTGACGCATTCCTGATGCCGTCCCTGTTTGAACCCTGCGGTTTAAGCCAGCTTATGGCCCTGCGCTACGGAACGGTACCCATTGTCCGGGAAACCGGCGGTTTGAAGGATACGGTTCAGCCATATAATGAATATGAGAGTACTGGAACGGGATTTTCCTTTGCCAATTACAATGCGCATGAGATGCTAGGCAGCATACGCTATGCCAAGTATGTATATTACAGCAGACGCCGGGAGTGGAACAAGATAATCGACCGTGCCATGGCGGCAGACTTTTCATGGAAGACCTCAGCAGCTAAATATCAGGAGCTTTATGACTGGCTGATCGGCTGAGAGACACTGCATTTAAACAGATAAATACCCGAAGAAAGGGGAAAGAAACTACACTATGAATGTTTGGAACGATATGCTTGGCAATCAGATCCTTGTAAGTGCCGTAGTAGGCTGGACAGTAGCCCAGGTTTTAAAGACGCTCATCGACTGCGCTTTAAACAAAAGCTTTAATGCGGAACGTCTGGTGGGATCGGGCGGTATGCCAAGCTCCCATTCAGCTACGGTCTGTGCATTGACGACGGCTGCGGCGCTGGAATACGGCGCAGGCTCCTTTGAATTTGCCGTATCCTTTGTTTTGGCCATGGTCGTCATGTATGATGCCATCGGAGTGCGCAGAGAGACGGGAAAACAGGCAAAGCTTTTAAATTCCATTTTGATGGAAAATCCTCTGAAGCTCAATGCGGAGGTTCTTCAGGAGAAACTTAAGGAGTATGTGGGCCATACGCCCCTTCAGGTTCTGGCCGGAGCGATTTTGGGAATTGGCCTGTCTCTGCTTCTGGATTCCTATTATTGAGAAATCATCAGCAGCCCCTTACATTCATATGAACCAGCAGATGCGGACCGTGGCTTTTGCCATGGCCCCTTTTGCGTCGTAGGTATTTTCCCGCGTACAGGCATATTCCCATATTTACAGATAAGAGCAGGAGAATAGAAATGAAAATGACAGAATATTTTAAGGGTCATCCGGTGGTTTTAGCTTCCGGTTCTCCCAGAAGAAAGGAACTTTTGGAACAGATTGGGATCAAAGCCCGGATCAGGCCCAGCGTGCAGGAGGAAAAGTCCCAGGCTGAGACGCCGGAGGAGCTGGTGATGGAACTGGCCGCTGTAAAGGCGCAGGATATTGCCGCAGGCTGTGAGTCTGGAACCTTAGTCATTGGAGCCGATACAGTGGTTGTCCTGGATGAGAAAATTCTTGGAAAGCCTCAGACCCCGGAGAGGGCTGTCGAAATGATACAGAAGCTTCAGGGCCGGGAACATCAGGTTTATACCGGTGTTACGGTAATCCTGTGTATGGAGAATGGAGAACTGCACGGAACATCCTTTGCGGAGCGCACAAATGTAGAACTCTGGCCCATGACAGAGGATGAAATTTCTACATATGCACAGAGCGGGGAGCCGCTTGATAAGGCAGGCGCATATGGGATACAGGGCAGTTTTGCGGCCTATATAAAGGGGATACAGGGAGATTATACCAATGTGGTAGGACTGCCTTTAGGGCGTCTGGTCCATGAGATGAACACACTTTTGACAGAAAATGGAGGAACACAGGATGATTAAACTTATAGTATCCGATGTAGATGGAACACTGGTAGAGGACGGATCTGCCGATATCAATCCGGAACTGTTTGAGGTGATCCTGAAACTGAGAGAAAAGGGGATTCAGTTTGCCATAGCCAGCGGACGGCCCTGGTCCAGTGTAGAGCATACCTTTGACCCGGTAAAGAAAAAGATTTTTTATATTTCCAATAACGGTTCCTATATTGGCTGCCATGGCCGCAGTCTTTATACCTATACGATTGATAAGAAACTGGCAGAACGGGTGATCCGCTCCGTCCGCCGTCATCCGGAGCTTGAACTTGTTTATGCCTGTGCCGGAGGAGATTATGTGGATTCAAAAAATGAAGACCTTGTGCGCTGGCTTGTTGATGGGTATAAATTTAAGCTGAACCGGGTGGAAGATTTATTAGATCTTGAGGAGCCCCCTGTAAAAATATCTATTTACAAGCCGGACGGCATCGAGGAGGCCACCCGTTTTGTGTTTGATGAATTTGGAACAGAGCTTAAGCTTGCCTGTGCCGGAGATATGTGGATGGACTGCATGGCTTTGGGGGTAAATAAGGGAAATGCTGTAAAAACCATTCAGGAGAGTCTGGATATCCGCCCGGAAGAAACAATGGCGTTTGGCGATCAGCTCAATGATCTTGAGATGCTTGATCAGGCATACTACAGCTTTGCTGTGGCAAATGCCAGAGAGGAAGTGCGCCGGGCTGCCAGATTTCAGGCGGATAGCAATGTAAATGACGGAGTTTTGAAAATTCTTAAATATCTTCTGTAGAATGTACGACTGGAAAGGAGACTTCATTGGACCAGAGAAGGAAGGATAAAAAAAGAAAATGGTTCCGGCCTTTAAAGCAGGGATTTCTGATCGCGTTTTCAGCGGGATGTCTGGCGGCCTGTGGACAGACGGCATCCTATCAGAACGCAAAGGGTTCTGCAGCAGAGTACACGCCGGGGCAGATCATGACTGTTGCGGCGACGGAGCGCAACCGCTATCAGAACATCTACACCGGACAGCTCTGGTCTGTTGCGGCTGATGGATCGGGAACCACCTTTGAATCCCTTTTAAAAGGCCAGATGGAGCAGTTTTTGACAGAACTAGCAGCCATAAATCTTTTGGCAGAAGAAAAAGGGGTTGAGCTTACCAATCAGGAAAAGACGCAGGTGCAGAGTCTGACGGATACCTATTTTTCATCCCTTACACCGGAGGATCTGGATTATATGAAGGTATCCAAGGATGAAATCTACGATTTATACAGCAAATATTATCTGGCGGATAAAACCGTATCTCAGCTGACAGATGAAAAAGCGCTGGAGGTAAGTGACGCAGAGGCAAAAGTGATCCGAATTCTGCAGATTGAAACAGATACAGAAGAAAAGGCGGAGACGCTGTGGAAAAAGGTCAATGAGCCAAAAGCTGATTTTGCTTCTATCGCTGAAAAAGAGTCGGGCGGCAGCCAGGTCGAGTTTCAGCTGGAGTGGAGCGATACATTAAATGCTTTGGAGGAGACGGCTTTTTCTCTGGAACAGGATCAGATCAGCGAAATTATTTCCTGGGAAGGGAAATTTTATATTCAAAAATGCATATCGGCCTATGATGAGGAAGCTACAGCTGCCAGAAAGCTCCGGCTTTTGGAAGAAAAAAAAGCCAGAGCCTTTGACCAGATTTATACGCCGTTTATTCAGAACCATCCGATCCGCCTGAAAAACGGGATTTGGGAGGGCGTGGACTTTTCACAGGGAGAAGAGTGCACCTCCGATGATTTTTTTCAGCTGTATCATGAGATGGGGGAATGAAAGCGAAATTCCTTCTTTTTGTTGATACAGCGAACCTTTGCCCGGGGAACATATTTGCCGCAGTGCTGGCAGTAGGTTTTGTGGCAGGCGTTCCGCCCTTTTTGGCAGAGGCCAAACGCTTCATAATACTTACAGGGGATTTCTCTGTACTTAGCCATTTTTACGCCTCCTCTCCTGCTTTGAAGTTGTATACCGGGCGCAGGATTTTTTCTATGGATACGGCATCAGCCGCCGCCGAACGGATTTCCTCCAGAGACCGGTAGGCAAAGGGGGCTTCATCTAATGTCCCCCTGGAGATGCTGGGGGAATAGATCCCTTTCATTTCTTTTTTGTAATCAGAAAGAGTCCAGTGTTTTCCCACATCTACTCTTTTCATGATCCGCCCTGCGCCGTGAGGGGCGGAACAGTTCCAGTCAGGATTTCCCAGGCCTTTTCCGAGAATAACCCCGTCTTTCATATGAATGGGAATAATAACAGGTTCATCTTTTTGGGCCGAAATGGCGCCTTTGCGCAGGATGGGGGGATTTTGGGTCTGATCCACATAGTTATGCTGGCAGGAAATGACCGTATCCGCTTTCCACTTCATTCCGCGGAGAAGTTCATCCAGAATAGCTTCCCGGTTCAGTGCGGCAAACTGCTGTGTCAGTTCAAGATCATTTAAATACTGCTCTTTTAAACCGCCTTCCAGCCATGTGAGCTCATATGGAACGTGAAGGCCCTGTTTTTTTAAGTATTTCTGGCCTTTTTTCATATAATGATCGAAAATATTCTTTCCGAGACAGCGGCTTCCAGAATGAATGATAACGTAAAAACAGCCATTTTCATCCTGATCCAGTTCAATAAAATGGTTTCCTCCGCCCAGACTTCCCAGACTTAAAACGGCTTTTACCTCATTGATGCTGTTTTTGCAGCAGAAGGCTTCCGGATGGAAGTGATCTGCGTATCGGTGGAGTGTTCTGCGGATTTGTGAGCCAGAGGGAATCTGTTCCTGGATGAGTGAGTCGAGCTTGGGAAAATGATCCGTTCGGACTTTGCCGGACAGTCTGGCCATGGTAATTCCGCAGCCGATATCAATTCCTACCGTTTGCGGCAAGATCTGTTTTCCGACAGTGGCAGTAAAACCGATGGTGCCTGCCTTTCCGGGATGGACATCCGGCATGATGCGGATCTTGCTGCCTTCAAAGGCTGGATTGTCACAGAGCATCTGGATCTGGGCCAAAGCATATGGCTCAATGGAGGTTTTGGGGTTATTTGTGTGATAAATGATAGCGGATGTATAGATTCCAGTTACTGTTTTCATTGTATTCCTTTCTCTGTAAGGGTGTTTTGCCTGAAAAAGGGCGCAAAAAAACACCTCATAAACGGTTAGGCTCAGAGGCGGGAAACTGGAAATATTTGGAATGGACTTTGCCTGTGAATACAGAAATATCCAATCAGATATGGAGTTTAGAACCTCTGAGAAATTTGACTGCTGTATCGTTGTTTATAGCTGCATTCATAGTAAATCCTCCTTTCGTCCGGGTTGATAGCTGCAAACAGTCGTGCTCCTGTTTTATGGCCTCATTATACGCGGGAAAGATAGGATTTGTCAATATGAGAAAATGGCAAAACAAAAATGCGTTATGATTGAAAGAACTCTTCGGTTTTTGATGAAATGGGTTAAGGTAGCTTAAATGAGTGGATTATGATATACTTAGAAAAGAAAAAATACATAAGAAATGGAAAGGGGAAAACACAATGAAAGCAGTAAACGTGCATAGACTGTGGAAAGGGATTTTTACGGCAGCAGTATTATCCTGTCTTCTTGCTGTTCCGGCATCGGCGAAAGAGGAGAGGACGCCGGTAGGCCGCATTACGCTGAATTTCAGCGCGGATATTCAGGCGGGAGACTCAGAGGCGTACATCGATGTATCGGTAGAAGATGGAAGCTGCTCCGTGGAAAGCGCAGATTTTGTCAATGAGCAGGAATACTGGGCAGGAGGCGTTCGCCCCAAAGTGGAAATATGGCTGGAGGCAGACAGCGACTGTTATTTTAAAAAATCAGGAAAAAGTGCGTTTACCTTTACGGGGGATGATGTAAAGTATGTTTCAAGCTCTACCAAGTATGATAGGGAAATGATGCGTCTGGTGGTAACGCTTGACAAGCTGGATGAAGAGGATGAGGATCTGGAGGTATCAGGACTTATCTGGGATGAGGACAATGCCATTGCTCACTGGGATCAGAATGGGATCGCAAAAAAATATAAGGTGCGTCTGTGCCGGGGCCGGGGAGGAAGCTCCACGGAGGATGGCGTGGGCTCGGTTCATACGGTGACAGAAAACAGCTTTGATTTTGCAGAGCAGATTCCCAAGGCAGGAAATTATTATTTTAAAGTAAGAGCCGTTGATATCAGGGACAATCTGGGCGATTGGGAAGAATCTCCATGGTTTGAGGTGACAGAGGAGGATTTATCTGAGTGGAAGGGAAACTGGAAGCAGAATGAGCGCGGTTGGTGGTATGAAAACAGGGACGGCTCCTGGCCGAAGGAGTGCTGGCAGATGATCGATTCAGACTGGTACTTTTTTGACAGTGAAGGCTATATGAAAACAGGATGGATTGACTGGAACGGAAAATCCTATTTCTGCAGCGAATCAGGAGCTATGCTGGTATCTTGTACAACGCCGGATGGATATTCGGTAGGAGAAGACGGCGCTAAGATTCTTCCATAGCTTTTTCGGGATATAAGGCGGTCTTTTCGGGTAAAACCGCAAGAAAAGCCTTGAGTTTACAGAAAAAGTATGATATATTAATTTTGTTTGACTATAAGGAAACGGAAAGAGGTACAGGTCATGGCAGTGATTCAGGTTATTTTATCGATCATATATGTACTCCTTGGCATCGCTATTTCAATCGTAATTCTGATGCAGGAGGGTAAGTCCAATGGACTGGGCGGCGCTATCGGCGGCATGGCTGAGAGCTATTGGAGCAAAAATAAAGGCCGTTCCATGGAGGGTGCATTAGAGCACTTTACAAGATACGGCGCTATTGTATTTATGATCATCACACTGATCCTGAATATTATTTTAAAGGTTCAGGGATAATAATACGGACACAAAAACACCCTTTCATGTATCGCATTGAAGGGTGTTTTTTTAAATGAATAGACAGAAAAGAGGATACATGGAAAAAGAACAATTGGAACAGAGAAAGAAAATGCTGACAGAGCTGATGAATGACAAAGCATATGTGCCTATGAAGGCAAAAGAGCTTGCCATGCTGCTTGATATTCCAAAATCCAGAAGAGAGGAGCTTCAGGAGGTCCTTGATAAGCTGGTGGAGGATGGTGTGATCGGAGTCTCAAAAAAGGGGAAATATGCTAGATCAGAGACTTTTTCTGTGAACGGCCTTTTTAGCGGCCATTCCAGAGGATTCGGATTTGTTACAGTTGAGGGAATGGAGAGGGATGTATTTATTCCAGAGGACAAGACCGGGGCTGCCCTGCATGGAGATCGGGTGCAGATCGTGATCACATCCGATGGACAGAAAGGACGCCGTCCGGAAGGGGCGGTGATCCGGGTGCTGGAGCACGCAAACCGTGAGATTGTAGGATATTTTCAGAAAAGTAAAAATTTTGGCTTTGTTGTGCCTGATAATGTGAAGCTTTCCAGGGATATATTTATCCCTCAGGGCTGCAGCCAGGGGGCTGTAACGGGCCATAAGGTAGTGGTGCAGCTTACAGATTTTGGCGGTCCGGGAAGAAAGCCGGAGGGACGGATTACAGAGATCCTGGGACATGTCAATGATCCCGGCACGGATATTTTATCCCTGGTGCGGGCCTATGGGCTTGCAGAATCATTTCCTGAGGATGTGATGGAGGAATTAAAAACGATACCGGATGAGCTGGAGACAGAAGCAGCGCCTGAAGGAAAACGCTTTCGTGAGGATATGCCGTATTATTTGGATGATCTGGTCTCTAATGACGGGTGGAAGGAGCATTACAGAGGACGGCTGGATCTTCGCGGGCTTCAGACTGTGACCATTGACGGGGAAGACGCCAAGGATCTGGACGATGCGGTGACGCTTGGACGGACACCGGAGGGTAATTATATTTTGGGAGTCCACATTGCGGATGTAAGCCACTATGTAAAGGAGAACAGCGCTCTGGATCGGGAGGCGCTTCGGAGAGGAACCAGCGTGTATCTGGTGGATCGCGTGATCCCTATGCTGCCGCACAAGCTTTCTAATGGAATCTGCTCCTTAAATGAGGGAACGAACCGTCTGGCGTTAAGCTGTATCATGGAGATAGACGGCCAGGGGAATGTGACAGACCACAGAATCTGCGAAACAGTAATCTGCGTAGACAGGCGGATGAGCTATACTGCGGTGAACGGAATTTTGACTGGAGAAATGGAAGGGCTTCAGGAGGAACATGCAGAGCTTGTGCCGCTTTTTAAACGGATGGAAGAGCTTTCGGGAATTGTGAGAGAACGGCGCAGGAAAAGAGGGGCTATTGACTTTGATTTCCCTGAGAGTAAAATTTTTCTGGATGAAAAAGGACGCCCTCTGGAGATTCGTCCCTATGAGCGCAATACAGCTACAAAGATCATAGAGGACTTCATGCTGTTGGCAAATGAAACGGTGGCAGAGGATTTTTACTGGCAGTCCGTACCCTTTCTTTATCGAACGCATGATACGCCGGATCCGGAAAAAATGAAGCAGCTGAGTGTTTTTATCAATAATTTCGGCTATTTTATCCGTATGCAGCAAGGAGAAATCCATCCAAAGGAGCTTCAGAAACTTTTGGACAAAATTGAAGGAACACCGGAGGAACCGCTTTTAGCAAGGCTGACGCTGCGTTCCATGAAACAGGCAAAATACACAACGGAATGTTCGGGCCATTTTGGACTGGCGGCCCGCTACTATACCCATTTTACCTCTCCCATCCGCAGGTATCCGGATCTTCAGATCCACCGCATTATAAAGGAAGCGATCCATGGAGAGTTAAAGGAGAAAAAACAGGCGCATTATGAGCAGCTTCTTCCTCAGGTGGCAGTCCAGACATCTGTGTTAGAGCGCCGTGCAGAGGAAGCAGAGCGGGAAACGGAGAAATTAAAGAAATGCGAGTATATGGCAAAGCATATAGGAGAAACCTTTGAGGGGGTGATCTCCGGCGTTTCCAACTGGGGCTTTTATGTGGAGCTTCCCAACACGGTGGAGGGAATGGTTCATATCAGCGAGCTCCGGGATGATTACTACATTTTTGATGAGAGCCGATATGAGCTTACAGGAGAACTGAAAAAGAAAACATACAAGCTGGGACAGCCGGTGCGCGTGATCGTATCAGGGACGGACCGGATGCTTCGAACGGTAGATTTTGTGCTGGATCGAGATCTGTAACAATTTCTTTACTTCACTGTGGGCCTGTGGTATGATAATAACATCTGTCTGAGCAAAAGAGAGGCAGAGGGAGGTAAAAGGTGAACGATCGTATTAAGCTGGTAGCAAATAATAAAAAAGCCTACCATGATTATTTTATTGATGATAAATATGAAGCCGGAATTGAGCTTTTCGGTACAGAGGTCAAATCGATCCGCATGGGAAAGTGCAGTGTGAAGGAAGCTTTTGTAAAGATTGATAAGGGACAGGTTTACATTTACGGAATGCATATCAGCCCCTATGAAAAGGGAAATATTTTCAATAAAGATCCTTTGCGAACCCGTCGTCTTCTTCTTCATAAATCAGAAATTATGAAGCTGAATGGAAAGATATCCGAAAAAGGATACACCCTGATGCCTCTTCAGGTATACTTTAAGGGAAGTCTGGTAAAGGTGGAGATCGGACTGGCAAGAGGAAAGAAGCTTTACGATAAGAGAGCGGATATTGCCAAAAAGGATCAGCGCAGAGAATTGGAAAAAGAATTCAAGGTGAGGAATCTGTATTAATCTGAAAAGAGTTTATGCAAATGAAAACGTACAGCTGCAGGAAGCTTGTGCTCCGAAAGGCTGTACGTTTTTGTTTACAGTTTATTAAAATGTTTTCTGTAGACCTGGAAGGACAGGATTACTGTAAATATATCAGCTGTAAACTGAGACCAAACAAGGCCATACATGCCAAAGACGGCATTTAACAGAAACAGCATGGGAATATTGAAGGCGCTGACCTTTTTCACGTCCTCTTATCTGTAGATGGTAAAAACACAAAAAACAAGCAGAAAATTACACTGCTTGTTTCAAATGACCTGACCGGGAATCGAACCCGGGTTTACGCCGTGAGAGGGCGTCGTCTTGACCGCTTGACCATCAGGCCTTATTAAATTGACACATAAATACGAAAGTATAATTATAAAACACTTTCAAATGACCTGACCGGGAATCGAACCCGGGTTTACGCCGTGAGAGGGCGTCGTCTTGACCGCTTGACCATCAGGCCTTATTAATACTGTATCCTCATCGCTGAGAACTCGTATAGTCTACCATGAGTTTTTCGATTTGTCCAGTGTTTTTTGTAAAAAAAATAAAGATGTTTAATTGATAAAAATAAAGATAATATTCAGAAAATTCATTTTGTTAAAAAAGGAGGAGGCCGGCTGAATTCTTTTCAGCCGGCCGAGTATTATGAAAAAAAGTTTAATAGCATTAACTCTTTACAATGTTCAGTATAGAAAGCAAACATGAAGAGAGTTTGATCAATCTGTAACAGAATTATGAACAGAGTGTAAGAAGTTTGTGAATGGAAATTGTGAGAGGTCTGAAATGCAGGATAAAACCTTGGCAGATCTGGAAAACGGGCTACGAAAAAACCGCATAAACACTGGCTTTCCCAGCATTTACGCGGTTTTTAAAAAGTGGAGCTGAGGGGAATCGAACCCCTAAAAAACCCTAGTATTTATCAGCATTTCCGGGCCGCGTGTGATATTTCGTGTGATACTTACATGATTTTGAACTGTTTAAAATGCTCGTTGATCTTCCTGTTTTGCCGGGCTGTCTCCAGATCAATCACATTCCGGTATACGGCTTTCATTACGTTATCAGAAGCCCAGCCGCCCCGCTGTAGTATGTACTGATCCGGTACGCCGATCACGTGCATGATCGAGGCGGCATAGTGTCTGAGGTCGTGAAAGCGGAAGTGAGGTACATCAAGCTGTTTAAGCCTGCGCCCAAACTGCTGCGTGATCTGGTTTGGGGTGAGGTTTACCACCCGGCCTTTTTTCTGTTTCAGGCGTTCAATGACAAAAGGCGGCATTTCAATGGTGCGGTATCCTCCGGAGGTTTTAGGCTGCTTGATAACCCAGCTTTTGTTTTCGTCCAGAACCATAGAAAACTCTACTGTCACGGTATTCCCCCGGATGTGGTCCGAATCAAGAGCAGAGATCTCACCCCGTCTAAGCGGCCCAAAGGCTGCCAGCAGTACAGCAAGCTCCAGATCTGTTCCCCTGATACTGGCAAGAAGCTTTTTTATATCCGTATCATTTGGACAATACAGGGCCGGCTTTTTAGCGGCTGGCAGTTTGATGTGCAGCTGGGTATCTGGGGAAAACATATCCAGAACAGCGGAAAGAAGACCATAGGCGTTCCTCACGCTCTTGGGGCTTAAACAGGCAGATAATTCACTTACCCATATTTGCACGGTTGCGCTGTCTATCTCCGGAAGCCGTGTCATGCCTATCTGGCCTTTTAAATAGTTCCGGCGTATCTTTTCATACCCGACTATGGTTGAAGGGGAAAGCGCGCCTTTTTTGGCTGCGATATAGCGCCCTGCGGCATCGTATACCGTTAGATTGTCCGGTGTGATGCGGTTTTGCTCCTTGGCTGCCTTCCATTCAGCAGCAGCCATTTTCGCCAGCTTCTTAGTGGGAGCTGTAAAGCTCTTGTAATGCTTCTTCCCGTCCAGGTCTGTATAATCGTATACCTGTATCCGGCAGTTTCCAGATGGAAGAGTGTTCTTTTTCTTTGCGTTTGTCATGTGCGTTGCTCCTTTCTGATCGGGAGAGCCGCACAGGACGGCAAAGACAGCGTGATAGTTCTACAAAAGGGCAGAGGCCCCCTGTATACGTTGTAATGTGTTTCAATGCGGTTCCTCCTGATCCTCTGCCGGGCTGGGGCGCATGGATGGAAGGAAGAGCGTATTTGACAAATAGGTGTGATTGGAATATAATATACTTAACAAGACAGCCAGTAAGGGAGGTCAAGGCTTCCCGCCCTGGTGATTAAGCTTTAAACTATTGAAAAATAGCTCGTCGACTTTTGCAGGGTCAGGATGGGCTATTTTTTATGCGTATAATTCAGAATTGCAACAATGAGTAAGGCAACGCTTACTATCAGGTTTAATTCCTCATATGTACTCATTGGCACCACCTTCGACAGGCTCGGAACGGGTGCAGCACGTCCCCCGGCTCCCCGGTTAAGTATATTATATTGTCAAGGTGTCGGGTGTCCAGATCTTGGACACCCCCAGATGTTGCCATTAGTCACACCTGAAAGTCTAAGGTCTGGAATACCGACTTTAAAGTATACGGTATTTTACCGTATACCCTTTGGGCGGTTGGTTAAACCAACTTCCGGGATCTGTAATACCTGTCCCTTGTTTTGGGGTACAGGTATAGAGCTCTGTCCATTTCTGGATTCGACTGGGTGAACGATTCGCTCAGCCTGCTACTGGTGGTGAGGTTTCGCACTTGGACGCAAAATTGCGCTCGGCTGAAAATTCAGCTGCCACTTTTAGGCCTCTGCCCCTCAGAATCAACCCGCTCAAAATTGAGTTGGTTCGTTTTCTAAAGGGTGTCCCACAAATGTCCTACCCTTGGAGGAGAACAGGGCTATAACGTTTCGTTCTGGCAGCCTCAGGCACCAAAACGGTAGGGGCATATGGCAACCTCAGCAAAAAAGGTGTCGCGTTTCACGACAGCTCAATAACGTTTTGTTATTCAGTGGCGCCGCATTTGCGAAAGGGTGTAGATCTTCTCGACGGGGTAACGTTTTGTTACTCCATGGTGTTGCGACGTCGCAACAATCACAGCAGCTGACTGATATTGATAGACAGATCGGAGAAGATCCCGACCTTTATACTGCTTTCAAACGGGAAGATAATGGGGGCAAACTCTGCCGGATCCTGCTCATTGAGGTATACAGTAGTATATTTTTTTAAGGGATCTATAATCCAGTATTCACGGACCCCGGCATCCAGATAAAGGGAAACTTTATGGGCGTAATCCATGCGGCGGCTGCTGGGAGATACTACCTCAACAATAAAGTCAGGAGCACCGGAACATCCCCGGTCAGTCAGCTTATCAGGATTACAGATAACAGAAATATCCGGTTCCACCCAATTTTTATCATCAGCATCCAGATTTACAGCAAAGGGGGCGGGATATACTTTGCAGTTTCCTTCTTTTGAATCAATATAATCCGCCAGTTTACGAGCTAACTGGAATGTGATTTCCTGATGGATTCGGCTGGGTGGGGCCATGTTGTAAAGTTGTCCATCAATCAGCTCAGCCCGTGAACCTTCTGGCAGGGCCCAATAGTCTTTTGAGGTGTACTGTTCTTTTGGTAATGGCATGAAGTACCGTCCTTTCTTTGTTGGGATCGTTTCTATTTGCGCAGAGGAGGTTTTTATTTAATTGAATTGATTAAATTATTGAGATGTTCTCTGTCCCATAATATAACATTATTTTTCGAAGCAAGTTCTATTGCTGATTTTGTAAAATGTTGGTTTGTCAGTACGACAGGCACATGACAATCATAAAATCTAGCACCTGAGAAAGCCTCTTGGACAGCTTTATTGCCGATATCAGAAGAGTAGCATTTGCACTGTATTCCATATTTCACCTTTTCTTTATAGGCTATTACGTCAATTCCTTGATCTCCGCTTTTGGGCGTAACTTCAACGTTTTTATATCCATTTTTTCGTAAGAGATTAGCACAAAAACATTCAAAATCGTGACCTTCCATGCAATCATATTGATTATTATATAGTTGAGCTTTATGAGATATTTCGGAGTTGATTGCATAATATATATTTTCATAATCAGAAACAAAATATTGAAATTCTTGAAGAGAAACGAGGATTTTTCTTGGCTTGATTCCATTTTGCCCTTCAATTACTCCACAACTGGTTAACTGATCTATAATTTTTGCAGCACAGTTGAAATTTATTTTGAAAGCTCTTTGAACCATTCCGATAGAGGCTTTGCCTCGAACTATAATAAATTCTCCAGCTTCTTTAAATTTTGGATCTAATTCATTGGGAGATATTTGGGCTTTAAGTTCGTATTTTGTTTTTTTGAAGCAGTTCTCTTTAAATATAAGTGTAGGGGCATGCTCTTTTATAAAGAATACTGTTCTCCCGATAGGTTCATTAGCGGATATGGTAAAAGCAAAGTTTTGTATTTTATCAGATTTTAAAACAAAGTTCATGTATCCTGAACGAATGGCATTGGCATAACAATAATCAATACGTTTCATTTCTGTATATTTAATAGATATCCTATTTCCCATAAAAGTAATGATATTTATTCCGCTTTTCCCAACAAAGAGCTCCTGAGACTTGCCTTTGATACTCATTTTTTCTTCCTTCTCGTATATTTTTTTGCCATTTCTTCTGCCATTTTTGTCAAAATTTCTTTGGAACTTTCATCTAATTCCATATAGACCTCCATAAATTTTTTCATAAAGACAACATCCTCTTTTTTCGTTAAAAACCCAGTGAAATCAGAGGTTGTGGCTATTGTATGTGTAGGTTCTTTGTTGACTTTTGAGGCGTTAAGATATTTGCTTGGTGTGTCTTGTTTTTGCACGAGTGATTTAGGTGATGGTTCTGATACATAGTCATTTATTGTTTGAATGGATTTTGAAGGTTTATTTTTAATTTCTGAGGAATGGCGTTTCTGTATAGGCATACTCTTGCAATCTGTGGTGTCTTCAAGTGTAAGTAAATCTCCAACTTCAGTGTCAAGTGCTTTGCAAATTTTAAATAGAATATCGTCGCTAGGAAAGCGAGTATCCCTTTTAGTGATCGAATAAAGAGTGTTTACCGATATGCCTGTTTTTTCAGATAATTCTTTTATTGTCATATTTTTTTCTTTTAATACTTTTTTTAATTTATTACCAAATCCCACAATTAACTCCTTTACTATAGTAGATATTTATATTGTAAAACGAATTAGTGCAAAATGCAAGATAAATAAAATAATGTATTGACAAATAGTGCTATATGCACTAATATATTTAGTGCATATAGCACTAAAATAAAAAGAGGTGAATAACATGAGGATTAATGCAACCAAGATTCACCTGTTTATGGCGAAACAGGTAATCAATCAGGCATCTCTTGCCGCAAAGGCCGGGATCAGCCGTCAAACGCTTTCTGCCGTAATGAATGGCAGAAACTGCCGCCCGGAGCTGCTGGGGAAAATCAGCAGGGCTCTGGGAGTAGAACCAGAAGAAATTATTGAATAACGCTCCGGGCTGGGGCGCATGGATGAGGGGAAGAAACATCCCTTCATTGTACCGGCGCAACTCTGCGCTGGTTCCCGATCGGGTAAGGGCTGGCCGTTCTGGCTGGGCTGATAGATGAATATTTTTAGATTTTTTACGGTATATGACAGTTGACGGGTGAAGTTGATACCCACACTGTATTTAAAATACCACTCTGGCGAACGGAAAGGCAGTTTCCTGCTGTTTTGCGCTGAGAGATGATAAAGTTTCACATAAATGTGCTTGATGGCCTTAAAATGCCGATACGGAAGTCTGAGCGTATAAGAGGGTAAAACGAAAATAGAAAAGGAAGTGATTACATGAAAATGCCAGCGTGGGCGATAGAGTTCAAAGTGGATTTGTACGCTTTGAAAGAGTTCAAAGGTTGGACGGATGAAGAACTGGGGAAGCGTTTGGGGGTTACGGCCCGGACGGTCGGCAATATGCGCCGGAATCCCAGTAGCGTAAACGGTGCTTTAATTCTTAAAGTACAGTCAATGCTCAAAGAAGCAAAGGAAAAATACTAATGGCAAGCCGTGAGGAACTGCTGCAGAGCATCAGGCCGGATATGAGGCTTGATAAATGTTTTTTTCTGCGGATTTATGGCTATGAGCTTACAGGGCCGGGGTTTTCAGAGGTAGCGCCCAGATCAGAAAGGAGATCATACAATGAATGAAGAAAGAGAGAGGGGGATGGGGTTTGACTTATCAGGATGTTTATTTGATGGACAACCTCACCATTGAAGCAAAGGCTATTTATGGTATGTTGTGTAGTTATGCCGGAACAGGCGGAACAGCTTACCCAAGTGTAGAATTTATGTGCAGTTCACTACAAATCAGCGAAAGACGTTTTTATACTCACATGAATCTTTTGATAGGTGCGGGAATTGTAGAAAAGCAGATATGTAGAAAAAACGGAAAAAGGTCAAATAACCTTTATGTCTTAACTCCAAATATCCATTTTCAACCCGTAGAAAATGAAAGTGTAGAAAATGAAAGTGTAGAAAACCTAAGTGTAGAAAATGTGGGTAGTAATAATAACATTATAAATAATAACAATACAAATAATAATATAAATACTATTTGCTCAGAGCCGGAAAAATCCGCTCCGAGCGGAACCGGAATCAAGATTCCGTTAGCAGATGGCACTTATTTTGACGTTCCAGAGGATAAAATACCGCTATGGAAGCAGGCATATCCGGCTGTAAACATAGATCAGGAACTGAAAAAGATAATTGCCTGGTGTGATGCCAATCCCACAAAGAGGAAAACCCGAAGGGGCGTTACAAAGTTTATTAACTCATGGCTGGATCGGAGCCAGAACCAGGGCAGAGGCACAAACGGCCAGCAGATAGGAGTACGCAGTGGAGAAAACAAACAGGGATACATTGATTCATACATATAACTGCCGCCTCTGCAATGATACAGGCTATGTTATCCGGTCGGCAATCGTACCGGAGTACGATCCCAAAACGCCGGTAGAGATCTGTGATCCGTGCCCGGTATGCAAAGGGCATTGTCAGGATGATGCAACGGGAATCCCGGCTGTATTCTTTGAGGCAGATATGAGGCATTTTGATTTCGGGCGGTATAAAGCCATTAACCCGAACTTTGAAACAGTGGCCTCCAGCTTCTGGAAACAGTTTGAACGCTGGGAACAGAGAAATAAGGGGTTGTACCTTTGGAGCCAAACGAGGGGGAGCGGGAAAACGCTTCTGGCCTGCTGCCTTTCATCCTCTGTACAGGTGAAATACAGGCGGCGTATAAAGTTCATTTCTTCCCCGGAGTACCTTTCCAGAGTTTCCGAAGCGTACAAAAGGGAGCCATGGCAGCAGGATGGCTTATACGCCTATATGAACTGCGACCTTTTGGTTCTGGATGATTTTGGGAGCGAAAAAAGGGGAGAGTGGCAGGATCAGGAACTATTCCGGCTGATTGATTACCGCATGAATCACGGGAAACTGCTGATTGTGACCTCTAATCTGCCGATTTCGGAATTGAAATGCGATACAAGGATTTCAGACCGGCTGAACCGGCTCTGCATCCCTCTGCATTTCCCGGAGGAAAGCATAAGGGCCAAAACGGCAGAGGAAGAAAACCGGAACTTTATACAGAGCATATTGCAGAATGGATAAAGCCCCCATTGATGCAGGAGGGGGGAAGGAGGATATTATGGACAGAATTTCACGGATCAGAAACGAGAAGAGAAGAAGCAAAGAAAAGGCAGGATTATTTATTAACACGCTGTTGGCCTCTGCCGGGGCTGGAACAGTGGCTTTTATGGTAACGGCAATGGTATTTCAGGCTGATGGCCTTGTGGCGTTCCTGATGGCTTACGTTGCCGCTTGTATGGCTGCGGTTATCAATCCACTATGGTTATTAGGCAGAGGATAAAACAAGGCTTTATAAATGGACGATATAGCTTTGAAATTGAGGTTGATGGAGAAAATTATTTCGTTGGCAAGGATGCTGCAGAAGCGTTAGGCAAATGCAAGAAATGCAGTCCCGAACCATGTCAGCGATGAGGATAAGCTGACTCGGTGTTTTGCCGACTCAGGTCAGAACAGACAAATGTATATCATTAACGAATCCGGCCTTTATTCTTTAATCTTTGGAAGCAAACTGGAATCAGCTAAACGCTTTAAACGCTGGGTAACATCTGAGGTCCTTCCGGCAATCCGCAAAAACAACCTACAACGCATAAAATTTAGGAAGGAGGTGATTATGGTGAAGGAATACGGATTTACGAATTACATTGATATAGGCAACACGGGGAATGACGTTCCTATGGATTCTCTTACCCCTGAGGAGCGTAAGAAAGTTGCATATGCCCTGCAGGAGCAGGTTATGAGAGTTTCAGGGATGAGAAGAGTAACAAAAACCAACAGCGAGCAGTCAGAAAGGACAAGCAATACAGGCAGAAACAATTAAGTATGAGGCCCCATTGGAGATGCCTTATTAACTGGATCAGAGAAAGGATGAAAAAAATGTATATAAAAAGAATAGCACCGGAAGAACTTCCATCAGAGTATGTATTTTATTTAGAATATCGCTATCATGTGGAATTAAGCGAATTTATCGTGATGGTAGATGACAGGAAAGAAATTCTGTTCGTCAATAAAGAGGTTCCGCAGAGGGATATTGACGGCTTTGTAAAGATAATTACGTTTCCTGAATATTGGGTGTGTGATGATGAATCCCCAACAGGAAAAATCCTTGATTATGTGTACAAAAAATATGGACATTATGTATACATGGCATTAACAGAGGCCCATGCGTGGCGTATGGAGCAGAAAGAGAAGAGGCGGGCAGCGGAAACCGCCGGAAAGATTATCCCATTGATTGAAAAGGAAATAAATAACGAAAATCCGATAGTGAAATATGACGAATTTCTTGCCCATGAAATATGGAAACAGGGATATGACCTCAACAGACCCACTCTAAACAGGCTAACAAATTATGGTAATATGTATGAATTTTATTTTGGATATCTCCTGGGATCAGGAGCGCTGAAAGATATTATTAAATAGCGGCTGATAGACGTAGCACGGATATTATGGGGCCGGATTCTGGCTGTATAAGTGAAAATACTTAAAACAGTGTGAATCTGGCCCTGTTTTCTCTGAAAATGTGGGGATGGATGATTACTGAAAAGGTAGTAAAATAGTAGTAGTGGCAGAAGTTGAAGGAGGAAAATCATGTGCAATGAAAAAATTCGTCAGGAAATGAAGCGGTCAGGTATTTATTGCTGGCAGCTTGCAGATGCGCTCAATGTGGCTGAAAGTACATTTTACCGAATGATGCGGCATGAACTCCCGGAAAAACGCAGAGAGGAAATATTGAGGGCAATCGGAGAGATAAGGCAGGTTGATTGAGTGGCAAGAAAACGGGTTTTTACAGAGAGTATGATAGCGGCCTTTCTGGAACATGATAAGATCTCAGATATTATGCGGGCAACAGGCTTAAGCCGGAATACTGTGACGCGGTACCGGGATGATCCACAATTTCAGGATATTTTAAATCAGCGCAGGGTTCAGGTTATCCGAAGAAGCGTCCAGAAGATGCAGCAGTCATTGACGGACTGCGTGAACGTATTGAATCGCATTATCGCTGATGACAGCATTTCTCCCCAAATAAGAGTGAATGCAATTCAGATTATGATGTCACAGTGTAAGTCCTGGACAGAAACGGCAGATCTGGCAGAACGGGTAGAAGCATTAGAAAGGCAGAGCCAAGAGGAATAATTGACGGACTTAGGGGGTGCTATGCAGAATGAATTTAAGGCAGAAAATAGAAAAACTGGAAGAAAAACAGGAGAGGAAACGTCGGAAGTATATTGTTTTTCCGCGGTTTTATAAGGGTCAATATTATGTTGACGGAGAACCCATTGCAGACTTAAAGGATTATATGCATGGGTGTGGGGCAGAGGTAGCCATTATTAACAATTTACCAAGATTCAATGAAAAAGGAGAGCTTATTTTATGAGCAGGATGCTGGCGGGGGTTACGGTTGACGATGAACTGTACCAAACATTCACGGCAAGGAGATATGATGTTACACAGGAATTTAAAAACCTGCCGCTTGAAACGGTAATTATTTATGCAAATTCTAGAGATCTGGAAGAATATCCGGAGATTCAAAACCGATGTAAGGAGATTACAGAACAGGTAAAAGCAGAAATCAGGGAATATTATTCTTCAAGGGACGGCAGAAAGGAGTACAAAATGATGATACACAAGGATTTTTCTGAATATATGCGGGATGTACAGAAGATAGAGGCAGATATGAGGCCCAGGGCTGAGAAAATCCGCAGCACAGTGGAGAATGCCCGGTCTAAATGGGAAAAGGTATGTAATGATAGGGACGCAAGCGAGGTTTCCAAGGCATCCTGGAAAGCAGAGTACCTACAGGAGGAAGAGAATTTTAAGAAGGGTATTGCAGATTTGGAATCCGAAGCGGGTAAGGCATTTGACAATGTGAGGGAGCAGTTACAGGAGCATCTGAATGATTTTTATGATCCTAACGGAAGCCGGATTGATGATATGACAATGAAGCTGTTGAATATTGGATTCCCGTTTAAAAAAGAGGAATTTGACCGTTTGGCTGCCAGATATACAGATAATCCTACTATGCTCCGTATACTGATACAGTATGCTAAAAAAATGGGCTGCGCTCCGATCTGATTTCGACCCTTGAATATTATATTAACCATGGCAGAAAGACAGAGATGGAATATTTTGATAATCTGCGGGAGTTTGCCACAAAAGTCATTCGCGATAAGGGTATGTCCCCGACTTATGAGCAGGCGTTTAATGAGGCGGCGGAGAAGGTTGTAACAAGTGTTCAGGCGCTTCCAATACGCCCGAATGTAGATTAGGGGGGCGACAGTGATAATAATAGGAATTTTGCTGTTTGTAATTGTGTGTGAATTGGCGGCAATTTATGAGAAGATTGGAGAAATGAAAAATGAGCAGAGAGATATCAATAATTAAGGACTGTGTATGTGGGTGCGCAAAGTTATCAGAGAATGCTTTAGAGATGGAAAAGCATCAGGTAGAAATTATGCGTTTGGGATTGGCTTCTATGTGTGAAAGCATGGCTTGTGGGGAACAGGAAAACGAGGGGGAGGGATGCGGAAATGGCTGATATTCGTTTTGATGATGGGTTTGAAGAATTTACAATCAATGGCGATCTGCAGCGGGTTATTCGCATTAATCCCAAGGATGTGAACATCTTGACACGTTTTGAAAAAAGCATGAAGGAATTGAAGGAAGAGAGCTCCAGTATATCGGATATTGAGGTCAGAGCGGACGGGAGTCTTGCGGAAATGCAGCATTCAAAACTTTCAGAGAATGCAAGGAGGCTGCAGGAGTTTAATGAATCCATCAATGAGAAGCTGAATTATATTTTTAATGCGGATGTAACAAGTGCAGCATTTGGAAGGCAGTCCCCGTTATCTTTAACCGGCAGGGATAACCGCTTTTTATTTGAGGTGTTTTTAGAATCGGCGCTTGAGGCTGTAAAGGAACGTCTGGAGAAAGCTGCAAAAAGTATGGAGGATAGAGCAGCAAAATATAGCGGAGCTTATAAAAAAGCAGAGATGAATGGGAAAAAATATCCGTTTCCGGTGGAGTAAATGAGAGTATGGATAATGAACGTATGCTTAAGGCGATTCGGGAAATATTAGAACGCGGGAATACCGCAGAAGTCAAACAGAGAAAGGACGGAATAATCGTTCTTGAAGTAAACAGAAAAATTACATATCAGGACAATGGGTAAAAAGGTACCTATTAAGAGCTGAGGGGAGCTGTTAGCCTGCTGGATGCAGGTTGGCGGCTCTTTTTTTATTAGATAGGAAAATGACAGAATGAGTAAGGCTGATGGAAGTATTATTATCAACACCAGTATTGAGACTGATGGTGTGGAAGCTGGGGTAAACGAGCTTAAAACCTCAATAACAAGAAAAATCGGTGATGTACAGGATTCTATATCCAGGCTGGGAGGAGCTGCAAAGAAGGTAGGTTCTGCGATAGCGGCGGTATTTGCAGTAAAACAGATCGTGCAGTTTGGGAAAGAATGCCTGGAGCTTGGATCGGACTTGCAGGAGGTACAGAATGTTGTAGATGTAACATTTCCGGAAATGAGTGCACAGGTCGAGGAATTCGCCAGAGGTGCAGCGGATTCATTTGGTTTGTCTGAGACAATGGCAAAGCAATATGTTGGTACATTTGGAAGTATGGCAAAGTCATTCGGCTACTCAGAAAAGGCGGCCTATGATATGGCAACAGCCCTGACGGGACTGACTGGGGATGTGGCATCTTTTTATAATTTATCTCAGGAAGAGGCTTATACCAAATTAAAAAGCGTATTTACCGGGGAAACGGAAACCTTGAAGGAGCTGGGGGTTGTTATGACCCAGAGCGCCCTTGATGCGTATGCCTTGGCGAATGGATACGGTAAGACCACAGCAAAGATGTCTGAGATGGAGAAAGTGGCCCTGCGGTATAAGTTTGTGCAGGATCAGCTTTCCGCCGCCTCAGGCGATTTTATCCGGACTTCTGACGGATGGGTGAATCAGGTAAGGGTTTTTCAGCTGAGATTACAATCTTTAAAAGCCACAATAGGGCAGGGTTTTATCAATCTGTTTACTCCGGTTATAAAGGCCGTAAATGTAGTTCTTGAACGGCTGTCGGCGGCAACAGCCGCATTTAAGAATTTTACAGAGACAGTAATGGGCGGTAAGTCTGCAAGCAGCGGAATGGCCCAAATGTCTGGTGAAATGGCGGAAGTACAGACCGGGTATGAGGGGGCTGCCGCTGGTGCAGAGGAATTTGCAGACGGAGTAGAGGACGCAGGCAAACAGGCAAAAAAATCATTGGCGCCATTCGACAATCTGATTCAGATTCAGCGCGATGCAAAGGAAAGTTCAGGAAATACGGAAAACAATGCAATAATGCCGCCGGCACTATCTACAGATGAAGAGCCGGAAGAATCCCCGTTTTTAAATAAGGTTGTGGAAACGCTGGATGCCATTAAACAGAGGTTAGTTGAAATAGGGGATATCTTTCACGCCGGATTCTGGCAGGGATTGGGAGACTGCACGCCTGTTCTGGATTCCATAAAGGGAAACATAGCAGGAATCGGACAGAGCTTAAAGGATATTTTTACAGATCAGGGAGTTATATCTGCATTTGATACGATGCTGAACACTATTTCATACAATTTGGGCAGAACCGCAGGAGCATTCTCCAGTATCGGGCTTACAATAGCGGACAATCTAACCGGGGGAATGGCTTTATATCTTGAAAGCGCCAAAGACAGGATCAAGGGATATCTGATCAGTATGTTTGATATTACAGCAGAAATCAGCACAATAGGGGCTGATTTTGCCGTAGCTGCAGCAGATATTTTTTCAGTGTTCAGAAGTGATACGGCAAAGCAGATTACTGCTGACATTATATCGATTTTTGCAGATGTATTTATGGGGATCACGGAATTATCTGCAAAGCTGTTCAGAGATGTGCTGGATACAATCCTCACCCCGTTTGTAGAGAACAAAGATAAGATAAAAGAAGCGCTGGCAAATACATTGGAGCCGATAAAAACGGTTCTTGATTCTGTTTCGAGTGGCATGACGGAAGCTTTTGAGAACTTAAATAAAATGTATGATGAGCATATTGCCCCGCTGTTTGAATCTATCAAAAATGGGCTGTCTGAAATTTTGGGGAATTTGCTGGATGGATATAATCAGTATATTGCCCCGACACTTCAAAAACTTGCGGATAAGTTTGCGGAGGTATACGAAGGAACAATACTGCCTCTTTTCAATAAGATTATTGGGCTGATAGGTAAGATTGCCGATTTGATTAAGGAAATATGGGATGGAAGCTTAAAGCCTCTGCTTAGTCAGATATCGTCTAATATACTGCCTGTGATTGCTCCGATTCTGGAAACAATAGGAACAGCGTTGCTTAATCTGATTGATACGGCAGCATCCGTTTTGGATGGGATAATAACGGCATTTTCCGGAATTATTGATTTTTTGACAGGTGTATTTTCCGGGGATTGGGAAAAGGCATGGGAAGGTATTAAGGAGATATTAGAAGGTGTCATTGATGCAATAATGAGCCTTGTGGAAGGATTGATAACATTTTTAGGGGATTTTATCAGCGATGGGCTGGAAGTTATTGGCGCAGTAATAGAAAGGACGTTAAACGTTCTTATAGGACGGATTGAATTTGCATGGGCGAAAACGGTCGATATTGTTAAGGGGCTATGGAATACTTTAAAGGGAGATGCGGAAACCATATTTGAAGGAATCGGACAGGCAATAGAAACAGTGTGGGATTCCGTGAAAAATAAGACAGCTGAAATATGGGATAGCATTGTGACAGTAATTAAGAATACCATAGAAAAGATCGTTTCTGGTGTGGAAAACATGGTGAATTCGGTTATATCCGGAATAAACAAAATTATAGAGGCGGTCAATAATGTAATGGATAAGGTGGGAATTTCAATTCCCGTTATTCCTGAGATGAATCTGCTGGGGAAATATGGCTACCCTGCATCCGCTTACGCATCCATCCCATACAAAATGCCTATGCTTGCCACCGGAACGGTAGTGCCTCCCAGAGCAGGCATGTTTGCAGCTATCCTCGGTGACAATAACCGCGAGACAGAAGTGGTTTCCCCGCTGTCCACCATGAAGCAGGCTCTCAAAGAAGCTTTGTCAGAAAGCAACATTTCGGGCGGAAATCAGGTTATAAAAGCTGATCTGGTGCTTGACAGTACAAAATTCGGGCAGTTAGTAGTTAAGTTCGGAAATAGCGAAAAGAACCGTGTAGGCGTTCGCATGGTAACAGAGGGAGTATAATCATATGAGAATCAGAAAAATGAAATTTTGTGATTACGGGATTGATGAAGAGGAAAAAAATGTGCTTATGGAGCTGGCAAAACGGGAAGAGAATGCAGTCTTTATAAGAAATGCTGTAATGGAAAGCAATCCGGGATTGTCAGAAATGCTGTTTATTTCATTGACAACAGGGATTGGGTATGATGCCATGGGACACAGCAGATATATTCCTATAAAAAGAGATGATTTTTACGCATATCGGCGCAGGGCACTGTATATTTTCAAACTATTACTGAAAGATCAGGGGAATAGAATGGGAACGAACTGCTTTGCTGCGATATCGCAATAGGGCAGAAAAATTGGTTTACCCTTGAATGGACCAGAAAGATGTGGTATAGTAAAGATGTAAAAAGGGAAAGCCAGAAGCACACGGCCTACCCGAATAGTTTAGCGACTATATAACATAAGCCGTCACTATTGGCAGTAGTGGCGGCTATTTTCTTCCCTTAAAGATTGTGTAACACAGTCCTATAAGGGATACAATGAAGATACCTATCTGGATCAGATCCGAATATGTAACATACATTGGCAAGCCCTCCTTTCTTTCGTCTGGAGGGTTAGCCCCTCCGAAAAATGGGAGGGTAGGCCGCCTTTATGTGCTCTGACTTTCCGTGTGGACAGTATAGCACACAAAATAGGCTAACACAATAAAAATATCATGTAAGGCCACGGAAGGATGGGAAAGGGCCTTTCTGTGAGCCAGAGAGGCATTACAGAAGTATGAGAATCTTCCTCCAATCAAACCAGAGGACACGGAAACAACTTCATAAAATTTCATTTTGCAAAAGAGGCCAGAGAGGCTCATGCTTCCCCGGCCTTTATATTACTATCCGCTGTCTTTTGGCTGTCCGTGTGATATTTTGCCCTCTGCAATGGCCCTGAAACCCTTGCAGAATCAGGCTTTTCCGGCTCTTTTTTCGTGTGATATTTCGTGTGATACTTGCCCGGAAAACAGGGGTTTTTTATTACTTTCTGGCTTCCTGTCCTTACCCCCTCAAACCACGAAAAAACCGCATAAACACTGACTTTCCCAGCATTTACGCGGTTTTTAAAAAGTGGAGCTGAGGGGAATCGAACCCCTGTCCGAAAACCAATTCCCTGTTCTTCTACTATCATAGTCTCTTATTTAACATTCCCTCCGCCGCCCGGGAAAAGACACTCTGACGGTTTTAGTAGCTTCATAATACGCCCATATACTCAAAGCTTTGTATACGTCGTTTCCCACATAGTCGATGCCAGGGTCTTAAAGTGTGGGTGCCTTAAGTCTGACAGCTGCCATTAGGCAGCGTATGCTAATTCGTCGTTAGCGTTTATTTTTAATTTTGCCATTTAACCCATCGCATAGGGATAGCTTCACCAGCTGCATGATCCCCGTCGAAACCAGTACAACCCCTGAATATTCAGATTGGATTCTGGTGTGCCAACGAAGCAATTCGCTGTTTATTATCTTAGCAGGTCAAAACCGGACTGTCAAGGTCGTAAACGTAATTTAAGCGTAAATGCAGGTGCAGACACAAGGGGTGAAAAACATTAAGAAATTTGTAAATATAAATATTTTGCTTGTAATGGGGGAATATGGTACACTTATTTCAAGATACTGGCAGATTAAATGTTAAAAATGCACAAAAATTACATCGTGCGATGGCGAAGGGGGGAAGAAGATGCTGCGGGCGTCCGGAATCTGTAAATCATATGGAAAACGCAGGATTATTGAGCAGGCAGAGTTTTTTGCCGGAAGGGGAAGCTGCGTAGGGATCGTGGGAGCAAATGGCTGCGGAAAAACGACCCTTTTATCTATTCTGGCCGGAACCAGGAAAGCCGATAGGGGAAGTGTAAAGATTGACGGGGAAGAGGCTCTTGGCCATCCATCGGTATTTGCCCGGAATGTGGCGTATGTTCCGCAGGAAAATCCTCTTATGGAAGAGCTTACGGTAAGAGATAATCTCCTCCTGTGGCACAGGGGAAATAAAAAGCAGATGAATGAGGATCTTAAAACGGGTTCCGCGGCTCTTTTGGGAATCCCTGCTATGCTGGGGATGAGAGCGGGAAAGCTGTCCGGAGGAATGAAAAAACGCCTCAGTATTGCCTGTGCTCTGTCGGGAAATGCGCCTGTCCTTATTATGGATGAGCCTGGAGCAGCGTTGGATCTGGAGTGTAAGGAGTCCATCCGGCAATATTTGAAAGGTTATGTAAATGAAGGTAAAACGGTGATCCTTACTTCCCATGAAATGGAAGAGCTATCGCTTTGTGACCGTCTGTATGTAATGAAGGACAGATGTCTGAAAGAGATTGAAGCAGGATTAAGCTCCAGGGAACTGATCCACTATTTTTAATGGCAGCAAACAGATAAAAGGATTGGCGAAGAACAAAAAGGCGCACGTTGGCGTGTGCTGTTAATAATGGAGGAAACGTGTATGGAAATGACAAAAAAGATGAAAATGGCAGCAGTCGGAGCGGCAGCAGTGGCAGTGGTTGGCGGAGGAGTATTTGCTTATACCCGGCTGGCCGGCGGCGATCCAAAGGAAACGGTGATCCAGGCCTTTGAAAATGTTTATACAGAGGGACAGACCGACCCTATGGAGGAGCTGTTTGGCCTGTCGGAGTTTGCGAAGGCAGGGGTTTCTGCCAGCCAGAATTCGGGGCTGATGTTAAAGCTGGACAGCTGCTCTGAGCCTGCGGTAAATACCTATGCAGGGAGCGGACTGCGGATCGATGCGAAAAACGATGTGGAAAACAATAAAGTCAGTGCCAATATGGGAATCATTTACAATGGAATGGATCTGGTAAATCTGGATCTTTATTATGGGGATGATACAGTTATGGCTGCTGTGCCGGAACTGAGTCCAAAAGTTTTTACTCTGGATTTTGGAGAAGGACTGGAAGAACGGCTGAAAAATTCTCCTATGCTCGGATCGGCTCTTGAGCAGAGTGGAGTAGATGCGTCGGTGATGGCAGAGTATATGGAGCTGTTGGCAGAGCAGGCCAGACAGACGCAGGAGGGGCAGGCGGCTTCCTTTGATCTGAAGGCTCTTATGAAACGCTACCGGGAAGGCTGCAAGGCGGAAGATGACTTTAAGGCAGCACTCACTGTGGAAAAGGGAGAGAAGGCTTCTTTTACCATAGACGGAAAGGAGCAGGCCTGCAGAGGATATGAGGTTACAGTCAGCAAGGAAGCGATGATCAACTTTCTGAGAACCTCCTCTGATTTCTTTCTTCAAGATGAGGTTTTAAAGAAGGATTTCTTAAAGCGTCTGGAACTGAGCGTGAAATTAAGCCAGCTGGCAGGTGCGCAGATGGAAGGACAGGATTTCCCTACCGCTCAGGAGATGCAGGAGCAGACCTATGAGGAGGCCAGAACGGAAATTGACGGGATGATCGCATTTTTAGACAGCTCGTTAAATGATGTGAGCATGACGGTTTACGTGGATAAAGAAGGATGTCTGGCATCTGTAAAGGGAACGACTTCCTTTAACAGTACCGGGTCGGAGGCTGAACCGGTTCAGCTGCAGTTTGGCTGTGAATTAAAGGGAGGCGCTTATCCGACTCAGAATATGAGCGCTCAGGCAGTGCTGGAAAATGGGGCTGCATCTGTACAGATTGAGGCAGTGAAAGAGGGCGCTTATGATGGGAAAGAACTCACATCCGGTTTCGAGCTTTCCATAGAAAATCAGGGAGAGATAGCTGAAAAATGGGATATCACCCTTGACAGCTCCTATAACAGCGAGGGAGGCGGTTTTGATGTCCAGGCAGCAGCGGCCCAGGATGGAATGGAACTTTTAGGTTTTTCAGCTCAGGGTGTTGTGGATGAACTGGAAAAGGGAAAGAATATTCATTTGACTCTTGATTCTTTGGATGTTTCTGCAATGGGAGACACGGGAAATGCTGTTTTAAGCGGCGAATATTATATAAGACCGCTGACGGAGGAGGTTGTTCCTTTAGAGGGTGACACCATGGATGTATTGGCAGCAGGAGAGGAAGAGTGGAACAGCGTGCTTATGGAGGTGCTGTTCAGCTTTATAAGTCTCAGCGGCCAGATGGATACAGGAAATTAAAGGACAGGATAATATGCGTGGATATCTGTGCTATGCAGGAATGGAATTAAAGCGGGCATTAAAACGGCTTCCTCATATTCTGGCAGGAGCGGCGGTGCTTGTGGTACTCATGGGTGCAGCCGCCCTTTTGGCAGGCAAACTGCTCTACGGCGGACAGGCTGTGGAACGGATTCCGGTGGGAGTCGTTCTGCCTGAGGAAGATGCGCTGGCAGGGCAGGCCATGCGGATGGTCAGCTCTCTGGAAAGTGTAAAAAGCCTCTGCGATTTTACCTATATTGAGGAAGAAGCGACCGGTGAAAAGCTGAAAAAGGGCGAGCTGTTTGCAGTTCTTAAAATGCCGGATGGGTTTATACAGGATATTATGAGTGGTGTAAACACCCCGGTAACCGTCATTCTGCCGGAAAATGCAGGAGCAGAAAGCCGCATTTTTAAGGAGCTGACGGATGCGGGAGCAGAAATACTGGGTTCTGCGCAGGCCGGAATCTACAGTGGTGATGAACTTTTATCCGAGTACGGTTTTACAGATAAAATGGCGGTATTTGAGCGGGATATGAATCAGATTTATTTAACTTATAGTCTTCCAAGAATGGATTATTTCAGAAAAGTAATGGTAAATGCGGCAAAGGATGTATCTGTTCCAGTATTTTATGGAATAAGTGCGTTTGTTCTGGTGCTGCTTTTGTCCGTGATTTCGGTATCTGACCTTTTAAAGAGAGAGCCTGCTGTTATGAGGCAGAAGCTGTCTCTGATGGGGATCGGACCTTTTACGACGGCGGGAAGCCGCATTTTGGGAGTATCGGTGCTTTTGAGCGTGATTTCCGTTCTGGCTGCTGCGGCAGCTGCTTGGACAGGAATGATTTCCATTGGATTAAATACGATTCTTACAGGATTTCTTGTTTGTCTGGGGGCGGCATCCTTTAGTGTGTGTCTTTTTCAGACCGCAGGAAGTAGGATCGGCGGCATTTTTCTGCAGTTTTTTCTGGTGACGGCATTTCATTTTCTTTCGGGAGGCTTTCTGCCGGAAGTGTTTTTGCCGGAAAGCATACAAAGAGCTGCTCCATTTCTTCCTACCCATATCCTGATGGAAGGTGTGAAGATGGCAGTGACAGGAAATGAGAGCCTGGTTACAGCAGTGGAACTTGCAGCTCTTGGGGTGGGCGGCTGGCTGATTGCAGCTGCAGCGGAGGTGAAAGAAGCATGAAAAGAGCAGTTATCTGGTTTCTTCTTTCCTGCAAACGCTGCCTGAGAAAGGGGATTTTTCCTCTTCTTTTGCTTCTTATGCCGTTGGCGGCCTTTGTGGCCGGAAGGCTTTCAGATAAAGAAGAGGGGGAGATTCCAGTTGCTGTCAGCGTTTCAGGAGAGGAGGATGTATCTGAACGATCGCTGGCCTGGAGACTTGCAGAACGCCTGGCAGACAGGAAGGATGGGATGTTTGATTTTTATATCTGTTCGGATGAAGCCCAGGTACGGGATGAGGTGGCGTCCAGAAGAGCTGAGTGCGGATATGTGATTGATTCAGGGCTGGAAGAGAAGCTGGATCAAAAGCAGTGGAAACGGGTAATTCGTTTGTATATGGCTCCTTCTACGGTAGCCGGCTCTATTTCTACAGAAACGGTATTTTCAGAGCTGGCAGCTCTTTATAACAGAAATCTGCTTATGGATTATGTGGAAGAAGGGGAGGCTTTTGCAGGGATGGGGCCTGTTAACAGCAGCTCCAGAGCGAAAGCAGCAGAAGAAGCGGGAGAAAGGTATGACCGTTGGAATCAGGAAGAGGGCCTGTTTCATTTCCAATATATATATGAAACGAACGGAGGGGGAGGATCAGAGGACGGGGTGGAGACACAGAGTCCAAAATCTGATGCAGCAGGCAGTATTTTTCCGGTTCGCGGTCTGGGGGCCGTCATGGTTTTTATTCTGTCTCTTTACGGCGGCGTGATGGCAGGAGAAGACGAGAGAAGGGGATTGTTTATGCCTTTGGGGATCGGACTGCGTCTGCCCTGTCGTCTGGCAGCTGCAGCAGCGCCCGGAGCCTTGGCCTGTTTATCTGTTTTTTGTGCGCTTTTTCTGGGCGGCATGGCAGAGGGAGGAAGCTTTGGGGCTGTGGGAAGAGAGCTGGGGCTTTTGCTTTTATATGGATGCGGCTGTACGGTATTTGCCTTTGGGCTAAAGCTGATTGTGCGTTCACCGGAGCTTCTCTGCTGTATGATTCCGTTTTTTATCATAGGAAGTCTTTTATTTTGTCCGGTGTTTGTAGATCCAGGGAGATGGATTCCGGGGATGGAGCAGCTTGGAAGACTCTTTTTGCCGTACTATTATCTCAGGTGTTTTTAGGGAGAAAATACCCTTTGAAATTATTTTTGAAAAAAATTGAAAAAATTGAAAAAAAGGTATTGCCAAATCGAAAAGTCTGTGCTATATTATAACACGTGCTGCGGGAGTGCTGGAATTGGCAGACAGGCAAGACTAAGGATCTTGTGGGTGTATGCTCGTGTGGGTTCAAGTCCCATCTCCCGCATATGCAGAAGTGGCGGAATTGGCAGACGCGCACGGTTCAGGTCCGTGTGGTAGTAATACCTTGAGGGTTCGACTCCCTTCTTCTGCACTGGATGATGATCCGAAACTTAAGGAAACTTGAGTTTCGGATTTTTTTGTTGGAAAAATCTTGACATTATACCAGGTATAAGCCTTATGCTTACTGTGTAAATAAAGAATATTTCCCTAAGCCATAGGGGTAAGGAGGAGTGTATATGTCACGAACCATCAAAGAAGCAGAGGAACTGACAAAGGTGACCAGTCAGAATATCCGGTATTATGAAAAGCAGGGGCTGCTGGCTCCCAAAAGAGATAAAGAAAATTCATATCGTTTGTATTCAGAGGAGGAGATCAGCCGCTTAAAGCTTATACGTTTGTTTCGCAAGCTGGGGATGCCCATAGGAGAAATCCGCCGGATGTTTGAAGGGGACATTTCTCTGGAAGAAGCCATTGGGGATCAGATCAGCCGCCTGCAGTCCCAGAAGGAGGAATTGACGGCAGCCCTGGAATTTTGCGGAAGGATAAAGGAAAATCAGCTTGCAGATGTAGACCCCGATCTTTATCTGGAAGAAATGGAACAGGAGGAAAAGCGGGGATCGGTATTTATGGATTTCGTCAATGATTATGCTAGAGTTGTAAGATCAGAAGCAATCCGGGAGTTTTCCTTTATGCCTGATGACCGGTGTGATGAGCCAGATACCTTTGAGAGAGAGCTGTTAAAGTACGGAAAAGAGAATGGAAAAACGATCATTATAACAAAGAAAAGCAGGTCGCCGCATTTTATGATGGATGGAAAGGAGTACAGAGCGTACAGAACTTCTTCAAGATTTGGGATCGTGGTGCACTGTGAACTGGTTCATCCGGAAGACTATGTGCCCGAAGGAATGAGTAGAAGGAAATACCGCCTGCTTCGCGTGATTTCTATTGCAGTCCTTCCGCTCATTCTGTTTGCTGCTTCTAATCTGTGGATTTTCAAACAGATGGATTTTGGCTCTCCGCTCACTTGGCTGGCACTGTTTGTTCTGGCAGTGGTGTTATTGGCAGATCTGTGCTTTTTGTACTACAGCTGCGGAAAAAATTTCAGAGGATAATTTAATACAATTTTAGTACGAATGCCTCACACCTGAGTGCTATCTTAATTCCTTTGGTGCTATGATACGGACAACGTTAAAACATGAGGAGGAATTGACAATGAAAAAGATAGTAAAAAAGTGTGAGGCATTTTTGTGTATGGCAGCAGTGATAATTGGAGTAACAGCGCTTCGGTTTCAGCTTTTCGCACCGGAGGTATTGGAACAGCTCACAATGCAGCTTTGAGTGTGAATGATGATGCTGAGGACGCTGCTAAAGGGATACCGGCCGGGCAGGAATGCGTACAGTAACCTCAGTACCCTGACCGGGAGTACTGGTAAAGGAAAGACCGTAGGCATCTCCGTAAAGGCTTTTTAAACGCAGATTGGTGTTGGACACGCCGATGTGCCTGAGAGAAGTTAAGCCATTATCTGCTGAGAGGCTGTCTAAAAGCGTATCCAGCTTTTCCGGCGCAATCCCGGCCCCGTCATCGCTGATCACAAGGACTGCATCTTCTCCCTCGCGCCAGCCGGTAAGAAGAATACAGCCCTTTTTTTCTTCCTTCATTAAGATGCCGTGCAGAAGGGCGTTTTCTACAATTGGCTGGAAGGTCAGTTTGGGGATCGTCAGGCTGCCAAGCTCTGGGGGAATGTCTGCTATAAAGTCGGCACAGTGATTGTAACGCATATTTTGAAGCTGCATATAAAGCGTTACATGGGTAATTTCATCATCAATAGTACCGAAAAGCTCTTTTTGTCCAAGCGTCAGACGGTAAAAGCGGGTGAGAGCCTGAACTGCCTGGCTTACCTGGCTGATCTGGCCAGATTTTGCCAGCCAGTTGATCATATCCAGAGTATTATAGAGAAAATGAGGATTGATCTGGGCCTGCAAGGCGCGAAATTCAGCCTTTTGCAGTTCTTTGGCAGCAAGCTCCTTCTGGTTTAGCAGTTCATTGATCTCTGCAGTCATAAAATTGTAGGCACCGGAAAGAATACCGATTTCGTCATTCCCGGCATTTTTCAGAAGAAGAGGTCTGGGACGTCCAGAGCGGATGGTTTCCATCTGCAGGGCAACATGAATAATGCGGTCTGCAAAGGACTTTGAAAGGCGGTAAGCCAGAAACAGGGCCAACAGGGAGATAACGCCATAGAATGCAATAAATTGGAGGATCATAGAGACGCCTGCTGTCTTTAGGCTTTGCCTGGGGATGACAGACATAAGATACCAGTCGGATCCATTGATGGAAAATGATGCCGCATATACAAGAGAACCGTCCAGATCAGCCGGAATGAATTGTTCTTTTTGTTTTAACTGTTCAAATAATGAGTGGGGGATTTGGGGAATGGAACTGGAGAGCCGCTCGTCTTTCATATCAATCGGTTCACCGGAGGCGTTCATAAAAAAATTGATTTCTCCCTGGATCAAATGCGTGTGTGTGATCAGCTGCTGCAGGGAACTGCGGGAAAAATAAACAGCCACATAGGCAGCCGCTTCTTTTTCTGCCCTTTCATCTTCGGAAAGATAATTAAGCCGAACCAGATAGGCCAGATTCCCGCAGTATTTTTTTTCATTTTCCGACAGATCCGGAGCTGCACACAACAGTCTGTCCTCCGGAGAGGACTCAAAACGGTCGAGCCATCCGCTGTCTATTGCAGAGAGAGGGATAAAAAGGCGCTGGCGGCCGTTATTTAAAATGTCAAGCTGTGGATAGGAGCTGTCATCGTAATAGATCCGTATGGTGCGGATTAAAGAGGGTTCCGCAGCCATATCTGCCAGCTGATACAGATTGTTCAGATGCGTGCGTGACAGGGCGGCTCCGGGCGCCTGTTTTTTTGTGATGGAAAAGAGCCGCTGGATCGGAAGGGAATAGGTGAGTGTATCAGAGGCATGAGCTACATGGATCATAAGATTTTCTGCCGCAAGAGCGGACTGGGAATGAAAGGCCTCTTCGGAGCGCAGCGTGTCATTTAACACAATGCGGAAAATCCGGGTAAATAAAAAGAAGGTCACAGTCAGCGTGGGAAGCATAAAGAGGATGGCAAAGGACAATGCCAGTTTCTTTTTCAGCTTCATATCATAAATGTAATAATGAAAAAACTGTTTTATGGGACGTTTCATCAGAGTATTTTCTCCCTGTATTCCGATGGTGAAAGGCCTACGATCTTGCGGAAGGCCTTGCTGTAGTAATTGCCGTCGCTGTAGCCGACTTTTGCGGAGATGTCCGTGATCCGGTATCTGGGATCGCTCAAAAACTGCTTGGACATTTTAATCCGGTAATCGGTCAGATACTGGTTGATCGTCTGGCCGGTTTCATTTTTAAAAAGAGTGCAGATATAGCTGGAGGAGCGGTTTGCATACTGGCTGATATCCAGCACAGACAGGGTAGGAACCGCAAAATTCTGGCGTATATATTCCTTGATCTGAAAGACGACCGGATGCTCGGACTGATTAAAGATCAGGGATTGAAAATAGTGCCTGATCCTGTGGCAGAGAAAATCATGGAGCTCTCCTAAGGTGGCGCAGCTTATTACATCCTCCCAGATGGATTCTGATTCGATACCTTCTCTTTTCCACAGAGAAATGTGATTAGCCAGACTGATCTCATCCAGCTTGTTCAGATATCGGAAATATCGGTCTCTTACCTGAGCTTCCGGAAGAGGAGGGCTGTTTTTTAGAGCATTATAAAAGTTTCCGGCGGCTTTTAGTGCTTCCAGCTCTCTTTGGGCTGCAAGGGCTGCTGTAAAGTCTGCAAAGGGATCTTCGGCAGGCTGCAGAGAGCCGGCAGGAGGCGTTTGTGTTAAGATGGAATTGTAATCATGATAAAAGCTTTCGCTTAATAGGCTCATGGCGCTTTTATACGAAAATGCAGCCTGATCCATGCCCTGTACAGAGGGGCCTGATGCAATAAAAAAACGGCAGTAGGGTGTGATCCGCTCTTTGAGAAAGCTGGTAAAAGCGCGGACTGTTTCTGGTTCCTGGCGGTTGGAACTGCACAGAAAGCTTACGATATAGCGGTCTGCCTTGGGCACCAGAATCCGCACGATCCCCATTTTTTTCAAATAGGAAGAAAAAAGCTGATTTTCCTGGATCAGATCTTCTGAGGGAAGCTCGGAAAGGGGGGTGAGACAGCTTGTGATCACACAGGTAAACCAGAAATCTGTTTCGACTTTCGGAGAAACGCGGGCTGCCAGTTCTAGGGCTTCCTCCAGTTTGGAAGAATTGGTCAGGGCCAAGGCAAGGTGACCGCGCAGATCCTTTTCCTCCAGCATAGCGCCGGCTTTTGCGGCTCTCAGGGTACGGAAACGGTCGGCTGCTTCCTTTATGGCATCCTCAAGTTCCTTTTTTTCTGCCGGTTTGTCAATGTAGCTTACAGCTTTCAATTTAATTGCCGCTTTCAGATATTCGCGGTCTGAGTAGGCGCTCATGAAGATGACGGCTGTATCCGGAGCCTCTTCCAGGTACAGAGAAGCCATCTCAACCCCAGTCATGCGGGGCATCCGCACATCGGTAAGCAGGATATCTGGGCGGTGCTTTCTAGCCTCTGTAAGGGCGTTGACCCCGTCGTCTGCCAGGATTACCTCTGTAATGCCGTACTGTTTCAGATCCAGCAGGCTGCATATACCTTCACGGGTAAGTTTTTCATCATCAGCAATCAGTAATTTCATAGGATATAGGTTCTCCATTTTTTGATTCAACAATCGCTCTGCCTTTATTTTATTTGAAAGCCTTCACTTATGCAATGGAAATCAAAAAAATTACAGCGAATGAAAGGATTTTACCATGGTTTTTTTCAACTTCAGCTGTTATCATATGAAATATAAGATGTTATCATGCATTGCCGGATATTGCTTACCGTAAGCGTCATCCCCGTGTATCCGGCAATGAATTTTATAAATGTCTGCTCTCTGTGATGAGAGTATTGCGCAGATGATGGAGGTAATGAATATGAAGCGCGTTGCAGTTAAATTCAATCAGCCGGATCAGATCATTGATTTTGTGCGAATTATGAATCGGTATGAATATGATGTAGATGTAAAATGTGGAAGCAGGATCGTAGATGCAAAGTCAATCGTAGGTGTGCTGGCTCTGGCCAAATCCAGGACAGTGGAGGTGATTGTTCACACAGATGAATCCTGTGAAGATTTGATGGAAGAAATTTCCAGATATGCGGCATAATAGGAGGCTTGCGCCCGTTCTGTTTAAATATAAGCAGAATGGGCGTATTTTGTTTGAGTGCGTGTTATGCTTCTTAAAAAAAACTTGCATATCTTCCAAAAACGTGTATAGTTATGTATGAAAAAATAAATAAGCAGAGTAGGCTTATGCGCGTTAAGTGCCGGCTGGACAGGGAGTTGCCAGTCAGACGAAAGTAAGGAGCGGCTTTGTGCCGATCCTTCTGCGGTGCATGGGCCGCATCCCGCTGCATCAGAGAAGATCATAGGGATTTGATTATCTCCGATTGTAGTTTGAGAGGTCTGCAAAGGAGGTAATTTTTTTATGACAAGATTAGCAACTTTGTTTACCTGTTCCTTCCGCCGGTTAAAAGAGGTAAGGACCGTTACCGTTTGTGCCATGCTCGGGGCTATCGCTATCGTGCTGGGGTCATTAAGCATTGATCTGGGACCGTCTGTCCGTATTGGCTTTTCAGGTATTCCAAATGAACTGGTCCACTATCTGTTTGGTCCTGCGGCAGGAAGCCTGTTTGCGGGGGCGCTTGATATTTTAAAATATATGATCAAGCCTGTGGGCGGATTTTTCCCCGGTTTTACCCTTGTGGCGATGCTGGCAGGTGTGATCTACGGTTCTTTCTATTACAGAAAGCCCTTAAGTCTGGGGCGAGTATTTGCCGCTCACCTTGTTGTGAGCCTGGTTTGTAATGTACTGCTTAATACGCTGTGCCTGTCTCTGCTTTACGGAAAGGCATTTATGGTGCTTTTGCCGCCAAGAGTGATTAAAAATCTTATCATGTGGCCCATTGATTCCCTGATCTTCTTTCATATTGCAAAGCTCCTGGAAGCAGCAGGAATATTCAGGTTCCTGGGCGGAAGGGACCAGAACCGTTTATAAAAGGAGGAGTTGCCATGAAATTAAATACCGGTATGCGCTGCCATGACCTGTGTGAAAAAATGGAGATGGAAAAGGTGTTCCAGCTGGCAAAGGAAAATGGAGTGCACCAGATCCAGCTTGCTTTTGCCAAATCCATCAGCAATTATGACTTTACCACCGGTCATTACAACCCTGGATTTGCCCGCTACATTAAAGAACAGCTGGATAAAAACGAGATCCATGTGGCTGTTCTCGGCTGCTATATTAACCCTACTAACCCTGTAGAAGAGCTGCGCAAAAAAGAGGTAGCCCGGTTTATTGAACATTTAAAATATGCCCGCATCATCGGAGCAGATATGGTAGGAACAGAAACCGGCCGTCTGTCCTCGGATTTTCGTGTGACTCCTGAAACGTATTCAGAGGACGGTTATCAGCTTCTGTTAAAGAGCATGAGAGAGATTGTCTCTGCTGCTGAGAAGCTGGGAGTGATCGTAGGAGTAGAGGGCGTGTTCGACCATACCCTTTACAGTCCGGCGCGGATGAAGCGATTTTTGGATGACATTGATTCCCCGAACGTAGAGGTAATTTTAGACAGTGTGAACCTGATCCATCCGGATGAGGTGGCACCTGAGGCTCAGGAAAGAGTCGTTCGCCAGGCTTTTGAGTATTACGGCGACCGGATCAGCGCCCTTCATGTGAAGGACTTTGTGTTTGATGGCCAGAATCAGCTGTTTAGGCACGTTGGCGAGGGCCTGTTCTGCTATGAGCCTCTGATGAAGCTCATTAAGGAGAAAAAAACTCATATCCCGGTGCTGCTTGAAAACTCCAGCAGAGAACGTTTCCACAGCGATGTGGCCTTCCTGCAGGAGATTTATGACCGGGCATAATAAAAAGAATAGAAACAGACGGATGATCCCGGACAATTCTGCGCGCTGGAAAGGGCAGAGTTGGCCGGGATTTTTCACTTCTTTTTGTGAAACAACACCAGCATCCCTCCATACACCAGGCTGATAAAGCCGATCTGCACGGCAGCATTCAGAAAAACAGGAAGGGAGGACAGAGCGGGAATAAAAGCGCATAAGGCGAAATTGATTCCAAACGCGATCAAAAGAATCAGCACCGGTTTTACAACCATGGAAAAAACGTCCCAGCCAATAGGGGCGATGCGGTTAAGGCTTAAGCAGCACATAAGAGCCAGAGCCAGTTCGCTTGCCAGAAGCCCCCATAGATATCCCCGGATTCCAAAGGAGGGAATGGCAAAGAGGACAAAGAGCAGTCGAAGAATCATGGCGGCTACATTCTGGAAAAAAGTGGATGAGGTTTTTCCGAGGCCGTTCTGTATGCTTCCCAGCGTGGTTGCAAGGTACATAAAGGGGCAGAGCCAGCAGAGGGTGGTGATAAAGGCTCCGGCCTGCTGGTTGTGAAACAGGCTGATTCCCAGCGTATTGCCAAAGCGGGTAAAAATGCCGATGCACAGGATTCCCATATAGCAGCTGCAGCGGATGGAAAGCGCCAGCATGGAAGAGATGCGCTCCTTATTTCCGCGCGACTGGGCTTCTGCCGCTGAGGGGAGCAGCAGAACTGCCATGGAATTTGTGATGGCAGAGGGAAAGAAGATAAAGGGCATGGCCATGCTGGTCAGGACGCCGTAAAGGGACAGGGCCTGGGGATCTGAAAGGCCAAATGCGGTTAAACGGTCCGGGATCCAGATGGCCTCCGCACTTCCAAGGATATTTAATACAAGACGATTCCCCATCAGGGGCAGAGCCAGGATTAAAAGAGAGGACAGTACCTGAAAAAAGGAGTGTTCCGTCCCAAAGGAGTGTTCCGTCTCGGGGGAAGACGAATAAGGAGCCTGTGACAAAGGGGGAAGATTCTGGAAGCCTGGAGCAGGACGTTTTTCAGACCGGGGCGGAAATGCTCCCAGACACATAAGGGTAAAGAGAGCAGAGGCCATTTCACCGGCCAGATGGCCGTAAAAAGCCAAATCTACCGTAACAGGCCGGCCTTTTTCTGTCCAAACACAGACGATCAGCCACACAGTCACCATGCGTATTCCCTGTTCAGCCACCTGGGAAAGAGCAGGAACCCTTGTTTTCTGCATTCCATAATAGTATCCGTTAATACAGGCGTGAAGGGCGCAGAAAGGAACGGACAGAGCGATAACAGGAAGAAATGGGGCGCATCGGGGCTCTAAAAGCACATACCGGGCCAGGGGAGTGCGAAAGGAAGTGATGAGCCAGGCTAAGAGGACAGAAAGGCTTAGAGATACGGACAGGGCAGCCATAAGAGCCTTTTTGCCCTGAGATTGACGGGCAGCCACATATTGGCTTAGTGCGGTCTGGAGGGAACCGGCGCAGAGTGCAAAGCAGATGCCAAAAAGCGGGTGTACCATCTGATAAAGTCCCAGACCTTCCGCCCCAATGGTCCGGGAGAGATAGATCCGGTAGAAGAATCCCAGAATCCGGCAGATCAGGCCGGTAAAGGTCAGAAGAAGGGTGCCGGTAAGAAAGGCTTTTTTGCGGGGAGTCAGCTGGAGCATGGTCGGGGCCTCCGAAACCGGAAAATTATTATTACTATATGAAAAGAATAAGAATATCAGAACCGAATTATTTTATAGTATTCCTATTGAAATTGTAGGAATACTATGGTATAGTAAGGACAGAATGAAAGAAACAGAAAGGCGGAGCGTTTTAATATGGAAAAAATGATATATCTTGATAATGCGGCAACCACAAAGACCCGTCCTGAGGTAGTAGAGGCCATGCTTCCCTATTTTACAGAATTCTATGGAAATCCTTCCTCTGTATATACATTTTCAGCAAAAAGCAAAGAGGCTGTAACAAAAGCCAGAGAGATCATAGCAGACTCCCTGGGAGTAAAGAGCAATGAAATCTATTTCACAGCAGGAGGAAGCGAAGCGGATAACTGGGCCCTGGTGGCTGCGGCAGAGGCTTATGAAGCCAAGGGGAAGCACATTATCACAAGTAAAATTGAACATCATGCCATCCTTCATACCTGTGAATATCTGGAAAAAAGAGGGTATGAGGTCACTTATCTGGATGTGGATGAAAATGGCGTAGTAAAGCTGGATGAGCTGAAAAAGGCCATCCGCCCGGATACCATTCTTATTTCTATCATGTTTGCAAACAATGAGATCGGAACCATTGAGCCGATTAAGGAGATCGGAGCCATTGCAAAGGAGCACGGTATCCTGTTTCATACCGATGCGGTACAGGCATACGGCCATGTGCCCATTTCAGCGGACGAGTACAACATCGACATGCTCAGCGCCAGCGGCCACAAGATAAACGGCCCCAAGGGAATCGGCTTTCTGTATATCCGAAAGGGCGTAAAGATCCGTTCCTTTATCCACGGCGGAGCCCAGGAGCGCAGACGCAGGGCGGGAACGGAAAATGTTCCAGGCATTGTGGGCTTTGGAAAAGCGGTTCAGCTTGCCATGGATGAGATGGAAGAGCGGACCAAAAAGGAAGTTGAGATGCGGGAGTATCTTATGGAAAAAGTGCTGCGGGAGGTTCCCTTTACCCGGATCAACGGTTCCCGTACCAGCCGTCTGCCGAATAATATCAATTTTGCCTTCCAGTTTATTGAGGGTGAGTCCCTTTTGATCAAGCTGGATATGGCCGGAATCTGCGGTTCCAGCGGATCGGCCTGTACCTCAGGCTCCTTAGATCCTTCCCATGTGCTTCTTGCCATTGGTCTTCCCCATGAGATTGCCCACGGCTCTCTGCGTCTGACCTTAAGTGAGGAAAATACCATGGAGGAAATGGATATAACAGCAGATAAGATTAAGGAAATCGTAGCATATTTAAGAGAGCTTTCCCCTCTGTATGAGGATTATATGAGAAAACACAGCCGTTAAAGGGCGAAAATGACGAACAAGGAGAAGAGACGATGTATACAGAAAAAGTAATGGATCATTTTGAACATCCCAGAAACGTAGGAGAGCTTGAGAATCCAAGCGGCGTAGGAACGGTGGGAAATCCCAAGTGCGGCGACATCATGCGTATTTATCTGGATATTGACGAAAACCAGATCATCCGGGATGTAAAGTTTAAAACCTTTGGCTGCGGAGCTGCCGTAGCAACCAGCAGCATGGCAACAGAGCTTGTAAAGGGAAAAACGGTGCAGGAAGCCATGCAGGTTACAAATAAAGCTGTGATGGAAGCACTTGACGGACTGCCTCCTGTTAAGGTACACTGTTCATTGTTAGCAGAGGAGGCCATTCACGCCGCCCTCTGGGATTATGCACAGAAAAACGGTATTACCATTGAGGGTCTGGAAAAGCCCAAGGATAATATCGAAGAAGAGGAAGAAGAGGAAGACTATTGAGCAAAAAAGTTGTAGTAGGCATGTCCGGAGGAGTCGATTCCTCCGTGGCAGCCTGGCTGTTAAAGGAGCAGGGTTATGATGTGATCGGAGTAACCATGCAGATATGGCAGGATGAGGATACCGAGGTCCAGGAGGCAGAGGGAGGCTGCTGCGGTTTGAGCGCAGTAGATGACGCCCGCAGAGTCGCCATGGAACTGGGTATCCCTTATTATGTTATGAATTTTAAAGAGGAATTTAAGTGCAGGGTAATGGATTATTTTGCCCAGGAGTATCTGGCGGGGCGCACCCCCAATCCATGTATCGCCTGCAACCGCTATGTGAAATGGGAGTCCCTGCTGCAGAGAAGCCTTGCGATCGGGGCGGACTGCATTGCAACAGGCCATTATGCAAGGATTGCAAAGCTGGAAAACGGCCGTTTTGCCCTTGAAACCTCTGTGACGGCGGCAAAGGATCAGACCTATGCCCTTTATAATCTGACCCAGGATCAGCTGTCAAGGACATTGATGCCGGTAGGAGATTACACAAAGGATGAGATCCGCCAGATGGCCCAGAAGCTGGGCCTTCCGGTGGCATCCAAGCCGGACAGCCAGGAAATCTGTTTTATTCCGGATCACGACCATGCCTCCTTTATTGAGAATTATACAGGCAAAGAATCAAAGCCCGGAAATTTTGTAGATCTTAAGGGAAATGTGATCGGCCGCCATAAGGGCATTACCCATTATACGGTCGGCCAGAGAAAGGGCTTAAATCTGGCTATGGGCCATCCGGTCTTTGTCACGGCCCTGCGTCCGGAGACAAACGAGGTGGTGATCGGGGACAGTCAGGATGTATTTACCAGTACCGTGCGCTGCAATAGGCTCAACTGGATGGCTGTGGACGGGCTTCACGGCAGAGAGACGAGAGTGAAGGCCAAAATCCGCTACAATCACGGCGGAGCTATGTGCACTATCCGCGAAATAGAAAATGGAGAGGTAGAATGCAGGTTCGATGAGCCTGTACGGGCTGCGGCTCCGGGACAGGCTGTGGTATTTTATGAAAATGGCTATGTAGTGGGAGGAGGAACTATCCTATGAGGCAGAGGGGCGGAGCAGAACGCGCAAAAACAGTCCGAATGTTTTTCTGGAAGAGAGGTGTTTTAGCCGCTGCAATGGCCGCGCTTATTTTATCAGGCTGTTCAGAGTATGAGTCCAGTGAAGAACTGCGGGCACAGGCCGGTACAGAGGCGCAGGCTGATGGAGAAGTACAGGCTGCTGCAGAAGTTCGGACATCCAAACAGACGGAGACCGGAGCGGATATTTCCGGCCGCTCCCAGTCCAGAACACGGGCTGCAGTGCCGGAATTTGAAACGGTTTCCGATCGGGTTTATGTAAATACAGAGGGCGGCTCTGTGCGGATCCGCAGCGCCTGTGATACGGCGGACGCCTCTAATATCCTGGCAAATGTTCCCGATGGCACATCCCTTTCCCGAACGGGTAAAAATGCAGACTGGACAAGGATACAGTGGGAGGGGAAGACAGGATACATTTCTACTGCGTATATTTCTGAGACAGCAAAACAGAAAAAAACTCAGATTTCTGCCGGCAGCAGCTCTCAGGGCGGCGCCATAGCTGAAAATGGCAGGCAGGTTTTATTGGATCCGAACTGGGATTATGCAGAGTTTGCAAAGATTACCTCCGGAACGGCGGTTCTCTATCAGAGCCAGACGGCAGAGAGAAAGAACCTTACCATCTGCGTCAATGCAGGTCATGGTACCAAAGGAGGCGCTTCTGTAAAGACTCAGTGTCATCCAGACGGCAGCCCCAAGGTCACAGGAGGCACTACGGGAGCGGGAGCTGTGACAGCCGCGGCGGTATCCGGCGGCATGACCTTTGACGACGGTACGCCTGAGAGCAGCGTTACCCTTTCCATGGCGCTCATTTTAAAGGATAAGCTGCTGGCAAAGGGCTATGATGTGCTGATGATCCGTGAAACAGAGGATGTCCAGCTGGATAATATCGCCAGAACACTTATCGCCAATAATGCCAGCGACTGCCACATTGCGCTTCACTGGGATTCCACCTCCAGCAATAAGGGAGCCTTTTACATGAGTGTTCCAAACAATGCCGCTTACCGGAATATGGAGCCGGTAAAATCAAACTGGCAGAAGCATAACGCGCTGGGAGAAAGCCTGGTTGCGGGGTTAAAGGAAAAGGGGGTTAAGATCTTTTCCGGCGGCTCCATGGAGATGGATCTGACCCAGACCTCCTATTCTACCGTTCCGTCTGTGGACATTGAATTGGGAGATAAGGCCTCTGACCATTCCCAGGCCGCGTTAAAACAGCTGGCGGATGGCCTGGCAGCCGGTATAGACCAGTATTTTGCCGGATAGGGAACAGATGAAAAAATATCAGAATTCTTAAGAGAAAAGATGAAATCGTAAGAAATATATTTGCGTTTTACATGGACAGCAGAGCTGTTTTGGAGTACAATAGCAGTATCATCAGTGACAATTTAAGAGGAATTTCTTTACCGAGGAGGTTACGCTATGAGAAAAATGAAACGTTTCTTTGCTGTCCTGCTATCAGCCGCGCTGCTTTGCCCTATGACCGCCTACGCAGATAATTCTGAGGATGCAAAAGCTCTTTATCACCAGGTATCCGAAACTCAGAAATCCATTACAGACATGAACGCCTTTGCTGATTTTAAGATTTCCATCGGAGGCAGTATCCTGGAGGATACAGGCGTAGATGCCATGAATCTGCGTATGGAAATGAATATGAAGATGAACCATATGACAGAGCCTCAGCAGATGCGCTACATGATGTATTCCCGTACGACTATGGACGGCATGGAAGAGCCGATGATCATTTCCGCATATTATCAGGACGGCTGCTACTATCAGGATTCCATGGGACAGAAGGTAAAGATGCCTATGGATATAGGAACTATGATGGAGCAGAGCATGGCATCCGCTATGGCCTTTGAGGATGAGTTTGAGAATTATTTATCCAATTTCCGTTTATGGGATGAGGGAGAAAATAAGGTGATCGGCTTTGTGGCTGAAGCCGACCAGATGAATGAATATTTCCAGATGGTGATGAGTTCTACCGGCATGAGCGGACTGTTAGATACGGCAGGCATTACCATGGGCGATGTGATCTATGAATATGTGATTGATCCGGCAGGAAACTGCATTAAGATGCGCATGAAGATGGATATGGCAATGGAAGCAGATGGTGAAAGCATCACCATGAAGCTGGACGGCGATATCGGCATCGCAGACCCGGGCCAGCCCGTAGAGGTTCCCACAGTTCCTGATCCGGAGGCATATCAGGATTTTGAAACTCTGATCGCAGAGGCTGTACAGGCAGAGCAACAGTAAAAAGACAGGAAATTTAAAAGCAGGTTATGAAGAACCGGCGCAGACCAAAAGCGCCGGTTCTTTTTCCTGAACTAATTGCACCCTTTTGCGGAATGTGGTACAATTTTACAAGAATGTGTTGATAAGGAGAAAATGAAAATGAGTGATACGCAAAACACCGTTGCAGCTGTAAAGAAGGAGCTTCTTACCCGGCTGGGACATGACGCTGATATTTTTGTACTGATTTCCCTGTGCACAAGGGAACCGTATGTGGTATGTGATCCGGAAACCTTTGATGACGAGGTATTCTTATACTTAAATGAGGAGGAGGCAAAAACAGCAGCAGCCGGCCTCGCAGAGCAGAAGATCCCTGTTTCCGTTGCAAAGGTAAACGGTAAGGATATGCTGGTATTTTTTACCAGTCTTTATGCTATGGGCGTGAATGCCCTGATCGTGGAGATGAACGGGGAAAAGGCTTCCATGCAGGTAGGAGATATTGTAAAGCGCAAGTCTCCGGATGATATGCCCCAGGGAACCGTGTGGGTGGAAAATCCATCCCTTCATCTGACTGCCATCTATCTGGCTCAGGAGATGAGACGGCCGGCAGCTGAGGCAGAAGCAGAGGCGCGGGCAGAACGGATCAAAGAGCTCAATGAGGAGCTGACAGCCGATTTCCGCAAGGGCAGCTATATTTTTGCCATTCAGAAAGAGGAGAAGGGGATTCCTCTTGTAAAGATGAAGGACGGACAGCTGTTCCAGCCTGCTTTTACAGATATTCTGGAGTTCCAGAAATTTAACCGCGACAATAAGCTGCGCCCGGTTGTGGTGGAGGCAGAAAAGGTGCCTACCGTACTGGCGGCTGAAGCAGGCGGCATTATTTTAAATGTGCTGGGAGTAAACCTTCCTTTGACTGTAAACCGTCCGGGGGTTCAGAGACCGGAAGCACCTGCGGCTGAGGCTGTGCCTGAGCAGGCATGAAAAAAACAGTTGTAGGTCTGTTGGCCCATGTAGACGCCGGAAAGACTACCCTGTCGGAGGCTATCCTTTACGGCGCCGGAGCCATCCGCAGGCTGGGGAGAGTGGACGACAGGGATGCGTTTTTAGATACCTTTGAGCTGGAGCGGGCCAGAGGGATTACCATTTTCTCCAAACAGGCCGTTTTTTCCATGGGCGATACGGAAGTGACCCTTATGGATACGCCGGGCCATGTGGATTTTTCAGCAGAAATGGAGCGCACCCTTCAGATCCTGGACTATGCCGTTCTGGTGATCAATGGAGCGGACGGCATCCAGGGCCATACGGAAACGCTGTGGAGGCTGCTAAAGCGCTATCAGATTCCGGCCGTTTTGTTTGTCAACAAAATGGATCAGGCGGGTACGGATAAGGAGCGCCTGATGGCAGAGCTAAAGGATCGTCTGGATGAGGGCTGTGTGGATTTCGGAGGCTGGCAGGCAGATGGGGGAGAATGGAATCCCGGAACAGACGAGAGGGAGAGCTTTGCAGAGAACCTGGCGGTCTGTGATGAGGCGGTGCTGGAAACATATCTGGAGACAGGAGAGATTGGCAGGGAGGAGATTATCCGCATGACAGCCGGCCGGAAGCTTTTTCCTGTATTTTTCGGATCAGCCCTTAAGATGAAGGGGATCGAGAGCTTTTTAAGGGGGCTTTTTGAAATTGTCCGGGCTCCGGAGGGAAGCTCTTCTTTTGGTGCCAAAATCTATAAAATATCCAGAGACAGTCAGGGAAACCGTCTGACCCATTTAAAGGTTACCGGAGGAGTCCTTCGTGTGAAGGATGCGCTGATCGGGGAAGAAAAGGTCAACCAGATCCGGATTTATTCCGGATCAAAGTATGAGACGGTTCAGGAGGCGCAGACAGGTACGGTCTGCGCAGTTACCGGCCTTCTTTCCTCTGCTCCGGGACAGGGGCTGGGAGCAGAGGCTGCTTCTGAGCTTCCGGTACTGGAACCGGTGCTGACCTATCGCATTCTTCTTCCGGAAGGTACGGATGTGCATAAAAGCCTCCGGGATCTGCGCCAGCTGGAGGAGGAGGAGCCGGAGCTTCACATCCTCTGGGAAGAGGCGACCGGTGAGATCAAGGCTCAGGTTATGGGCGAAGTACAGATCGAGATTTTAAAAACGCTGATCCGTGAGCGATATGGTCTTGAGGCAGAGTTCGGCACGGGAAATATCGTGTATAAGGAAACAATCCTGGAGCCCATAGAGGGCGTGGGCCATTTTGAACCTCTGCGCCATTATGCGGAGGTGCATCTTCTTCTGGAGCCTGGGGAACCGGGAAGCGGCCTGCAGTTTGACACAGTCTGCAGCGAGGATGTGCTGGACCGGAACTGGCAGAGGCTGGTGCTGACCCATCTGGAGGAAAAACGTCACAGAGGCGTTCTTACAGGGGCTGAGATTACGGATATGCGGATTACCCTTTTAACCGGACGGGCCCATATTAAGCACACAGAGGGAGGGGATTTCCGCCAGGCGACGTACCGGGCTCTGCGCCAGGGGCTGCGTGCGGGAAAATGCCGCCTGCTGGAGCCGTATTATGGGTTCCGTATGGAGATTCCTGCGGAGAATCTGGGACGGGCAATGGCAGATATAGAGCGGAAAAACGGCGTATTTGATCCTCCGGAAACCGAAGGGGATATGGCGGTTCTTACAGGAAAAGGGCCGGTGGTGAATCTGAGGGATTATCAGAGAGAGGTCACTGCCTATACAAAGGGAAGAGGACGGCTGTCCTTGTGGTACAGGGATTATGAGCCCTGCCACAATGAGGAGGAGATCATCGGCCAGGCAGGATATGATCCGGAGGCAGACCTGGAAAATCCAACCGGTTCTGTATTCTGCTCCCATGGAGCCGGTTTTGTGGTACCCTGGGATCAGGTGGAGGACTATATGCATCTGGAAAGTCCTTTAAAGAAGAAACAGGCGGAGAATGAGGCTGAAAGGAAAGTATCTGCCGCGGATGTCCGTTCCAACGGTTCGGAGCCGGGCCGTGTTTTGGGCGGTGCAGGAGGCTCCTGGACGGATGATAAGGAGCTGGAAGCTATTTTCGAGCGCACCTTCGGCCCGGTACGCCGGAAAAATCCTGGCCAGGAGGGAGCGAGAAGCCGGGTTTTTGCCAGTGAAAAGAAAAGAAAGCCGGAGGAAAAAAAGGAGGAGGAAACAGAGTACCTTCTTGTGGATGGCTATAATATTATTTTCGCCTGGGAGGAACTCAGGGAGCTGTCGAAAACGACCATTGAGGGCGCCCGCCACCGTTTGATGGATATTCTGTGCAATTATCAGGGCTATAAGAAATGTACGCTGATCCTGGTATTTGACGCTTACAAGGTTTCAGGGAATACAGGGGAAGCGCTGGACTACAACAACATCCATGTAGTATACACCAAAGAGGCGGAAACAGCGGATCAATATATTGAAAAGCTGGCTCACCGCATTGGGCGGAAGTACAGCGTGACCGTGGCTACCTCAGACGGTTTAGAGCAGCTGATCATTTACGGACAGGGCTGCCGCCTGATGTCTGCAAAAGATTTGAGAGAGGATATTGAGTGGACGGAGCAGCTGATCCGCGAGGAGAAAAAACGCCTGGGAGCACCTGGCAAACATTACCTGTTTCAGGGAGCAGATAAAGAGCTGAATGATTATCTGGAAGAGATCCGGCTGGGACGAAAGGAAACAAAAACACAGGAGTAGTGTGCGCCTCAGACGTACATATTCGGAAAAGAGAGATAAGAAATGCTGTATACATATCCCCATTATTACAGAATGTTTCAGTGTATCGGGTCAAAATGTCCCGATACCTGTTGTTCCGGATGGGCAATTATGATTGATGATAAGGCCTTAAAACGGTACCGGAAGACAGAGGGTTCCTTTGGAAACCGCCTGCATAATTCCATTGACTGGAAGGAGGGTTCCTTTCTGCGCTATGAAGGGCGCTGTGCCTTCTTAAATGAGGAAAATCTCTGCGATCTTTATATTGAACAGGGAAAGGACAGCCTGTGCCGGACCTGCAGGCAGTATCCCCGCCATACAGAGGAATTTGAGGGCTGCCGAGAGATTTCTCTGTGTCTTTCCTGTCCGGTGGCTGCAGAACTGATCCTTGGCTGTAAGGAACCGGTCCGCTTTCTGGAAAAGGAGGATGAGCGGGAGGAAACCTATGAGGACTTTGATTTTTTCCTGTATACAAAGCTCATAGATGCCAGAAGCCTTATTTTTAAACTGCTCCAGGACCGGAAGACGCCGGTTTCCCTGCGGCTTTCCATGGTGCTGGCTTTGGGCCATGACTTTCAGGGAAGGATTCGGAGAAACCGGCTTTATGAAGCCGACGCCCTGTTTGCCAGATATGAACGGGAGGATCGGATCAGGTATTTTGAAGAAAAGAAAATTCAGGGAAGCCGGTATGATTTTCTTAAAAAGCTGTTTTCCCTTTTGGGGGAAATGGAGCCCTTAAACCTCAAATGGCCTTCCAGAAGGGGGAAAATCGAAGGCTCTCTTTACGGAAATGGGGAAGAGGCTTATAAAAAGGCCTGGAACGTATGTTTAAAGGCCTGTCCTGAACTTGAATTATGGACTGAGCAGCTGATGGTATACTTTGTATTTACCTACTTCTGCGGAAGCGTTTACAATGAAAATCCTTATGGAAAGCTTAAAATGGCCCTGGCCTCTGTACTGATCATTCAGGATATGGCTTTAGAGCGTTTTATGGAGCAGGGAAGCCTGGATGTAAAGGCCATGGCGGATACAGCACACACCTATTCCAGAGAGGTGGAGCATTCAGACGAAAACCGCCTGCTCTTGGAGGAGCGCCTTACAAAGGATCCGCGGTTTGGATTGAGGGATTTTCTGGGGGCCATGCTGTAAGGGATTAAGCCTGTAAAATGCAGAAACAAACGTTCAAAGGAATGGACATTCCGCCAGGAAAGGATTATAATAAAAAGAGTGTCTGCTTCTGGCAGAAAAGGAAACTGAAATTTGGAAGGAGAATATGATCATGAGCGAATGTAATCATGACTGCGGTTCCTGCAGCGCAAACTGTGAGAGCCGTACAACAGATAAAACAAGCTTTTTAGAGGCTCTGGCTCCGGAAAGCAAGGTGAAAAAGGTCATCGGCATTGTGAGCGGAAAGGGCGGCGTGGGCAAATCCCTTGTAACCTCCATGCTGGCTGTAAGCATGAACCGCAAGGGCCACCACACAGCCATTCTGGATGCGGATATTACAGGCCCTTCGATCCCCATGGCCTTTGGCGTGGCAGACGAGAGACCGGCTGTGACTCTGGATGGACGTCTGATGATTCCGGCAAAATCCTTAGAGGGCGTGGAGATCATGTCTGCCAATCTGCTTCTTGAAAACGCCACAGATCCCGTGATCTGGAGAGGCCCTGTGATCGCAGGCGCTGTAAAGCAGTTCTGGACGGAAACCCTGTGGCAGGACGTGGACTATATGTTTGTGGATATGCCTCCGGGAACCGGCGACGTGCCTCTGACGGTTTTCCAGTCTCTTCCGGTAGACGGAATTATCATCGTTACCTCTCCTCAGGAGCTGGTAAGCATGATCGTGGCAAAGGCTGTTAATATGGCAAAGAAGATGGATATCCCCATTCTGGGCGTAGTGGAGAACATGAGCTATCTGGAATGTCCGGACTGCAAAAAACACATCCATGTATTTGGCGAAAGCCATGTGGAGCAGGCAGCACAGGAAAATGGCTTAAAGGTTCTGGCTCAGATCCCGATTGATCCGAAGATCGCTCAGATGGTTGACGGCGGACGGGTAGAGTACATCGAGATGCCATGGTTTGAAAAGGCTGCAGAAGCAGTGGAAGCTCTGTAGGACAATATGAGGTGGCAAAATCAATGAATACGAATCTTAGCCCCAACAGCGAACTTCACCAGTCCATCGTCCGTGTTCCGGATGTGGCCCAGGTTCCGGATATCTGGCTGGATCAGGCAAGACAGTTCCAGCAGGTGATGATGCACTATACCTGCGCCATCCGGGAGGTAAAAACGAAGCTGGAGGTCTTAAATGACGAGCTTTCGGTAAAGAACCAGAGAAACCCCATTGAGATGATCAAGTCTCGTGTGAAAAAGCCGTTGAGTATTGTGGAAAAGCTGCAGCGCCGGGGACTGGAGGTATCTCTGGAATCGATGGTTAAAAACTTGGATGACGTGGCGGGAGTACGGATTATCTGCTCTTTTGTAGATGATATTTACGAAGTGGCAGAGATGCTGGTGCGCCAGGATGATGTAAAGGTGATCGCGGTAAAGGATTATATCAAAAATCCAAAGCCCAACGGCTACCGCAGCTATCACATGATCGTGGAGGTTCCCGTATTTTTTACGGATTCCAAGCGTTTTATCCGCGTAGAGGTTCAGATCCGCACCATTGCTATGGATTTCTGGGCCAGTCTGGATCATGAGCTGAAATACAAAAAGTCATTTGTAGATACAGACGGGGAGATCAGCGGGGAATTAAAAGAATGCGCCGATGTGATTGCCCAGACAGATGAAAAGATGCTGGAGATCCGAAAGCGCATTGAAGCTCAGGGAGTAGAGGTGCGCCGGGATTAGGCGCGGTGTATTCCGTTTAATAAAGATAAAAGGACAGGGTTTCAGTGATATGAAACCCTGTTTTTTTATACAGGGCCATGGCAGGAAGATTCTCTCCCGATACCTGGAGACGGACAGAGGAAAATCCAAGGGCTTTCAGCCGGGGAAAAAGATGGTGCAGAAAAGCCAAAGCCCGTCCCTGTCCGCGAAACGCCTCTTCGGTAAGGAGCTGATACAGATAGACCGAGGAGCCGTGAGCGGAGAGAAGGCAGGATACATGAGGGCAAGAGGCCATTCCTTCTGTTCCCTGAAAGGAAACGGTAAGCTCGTCTGAAAAATCGGCTTCTGTTTTCAGGCGGGCAGATGGAAGGTTTTGAAATGAGTATTCCATCATGTATTCATCAAAGGCTTTTTCGGCTTCAATGGAGTTGAGAACCTGCAGCCAGAGTGTCTGCGTGGGACGGACGGAAAAGAAAAGGTCATCCTCTCCGGGACAGTTCCCCTTTTGGCAGGCATTTGCCAGCAGAGCGGAAAAAATCCCCTTCCTGCGGTAAGCTGGATGAACGAAAGGGATTCCTTCCCAGGAATGAAGATCCGTTTGGAACAGGAGCAGGCAGCCGGTCAGTTCGTCATTTTCATCAGCAGCCAGCCAGAGGCCGTCTGCATCTGCCGGCAAAGCGCCGGGAAGGCCGGGGGACGGAAAACAGAGATCAAAAAGAGCGGAAAGCTTTAAATGCCGCCTATGCTCCAGTGCGTCAGCGTAAAAAAATTTCATAGAATTCAGATCCTTTCCGGATATGTTTTCTTTTATTGTAATCGGCCATTGTCCGGAATGCAAGACCGGGTGGATTGTATTTCCTTTGTATTTTATGAATTCAGACCTTGCGCCTGAAAATGGGTGGTGATAGAATAGGACGGCGTATAGGATGGTTGGGAGAGTACATATAAAACAGTAGGAGGAATCCATATGAAGTATGTAAAACAAATTGGCATTATCCTGGGGGTCACCCTGGCAGGAGAGGCCCTCAGCCACTTTCTTCCGTTTCCAGTACCGGCAGGCGTATACGGCCTTTTTTTAATGCTGACAGCCCTGATGAGCGGGATCGTGAAGCTGGAAAGCGTAGAGGGGACCGGAAATTTTCTCATGGATACCATGAGCATGATGTTTATTCCGGCTACCGTAGGGATTATTGAAAGTGCAGACCAGCTGCGGGAGGTGCTCCTGCCGTTTCTGCTTATTATTGCCACGTCAACGGTGATCGTCATGGCAGTTACGGGAACAGTGGCCCAGAGAATGGTGGAGAGCGGAAATAAGAAAGAGGAGGACTAAGAGGATGAAGGAAATACTGAAGGAATTTTTGGAACAGTCACAGTATTGGGGATTTGTATTCAGTGTCGGAGCGTATTTGTCTGCCTGCTGGCTGAAAGAAAAGACAAGGCTTGCTCTTTTAAATCCGCTTCTGGTGTCAGCGGCTGTTATCATTGTTTTTCTTTTGGGAACAGGCGTGGATTATGCGGTCTACAGTCAAAGTGCATCCGGTTTGGGCTGGCTTTTAACACCGGCCACGGTGTGCCTGGCGATCCCTCTTTATAAGCAGCTCCATCTGCTGAAAAAATACGGAGCGGCTGTATTTGCAAGCATTGGATCAGGAGTGGCAGCCAGCGTGGTGAGCATTTTTCTCATGTGCCGGCTGATGGGGCTTTCCCATGTAAATTATGTCACGCTGCTTCCAAAGTCCATTACCACGGCTATCGGAATGGGAGTCAGTGAGGAGGCGGGGGGGATCGTCACCCTGACTGTTATGAGTATTATCCTCACAGGTGTGATCGGAAATGTACTGGGAGAACTGGTATTTCGCATCACGGGGGTGCGCCACCCCATTGCCAGGGGGCTGGCTTTAGGCACCAGCGCTCATGCCATTGGTACCGCTAAGGCGCTGGAGTTGGGGGAGATTGAAGGGGCTATGAGCAGTCTCTCCATCGCTGTGGCAGGTTTGATGACCGTGATCGCAGTTCCGATTGCAGCAAATCTGATATAGGGTTGGTCTTGCAATTCTCGTCTGGTGGTGATAAAATAAACAAACATTCGCACAAAACAAATATATTTTATACAAATCATACAAAGGAGGGGGCTGCGGCGTGTTCCAATTAGATGAATTTATGAATGGGCTGGATCGTCTGTATGAGAACGGACGTATGGATCTGGCAGAAGAATATCTTACAGAAGGCATGAAAACAGCGAGGCAGGCAGATGACAAGGGGGGCATTCTGGCTGTTTTAAATGAACTGATAGGATATTATCGTGTAAGGGGAGAGTATGAAAAATGTGTGCTTTGTGCGAAAGAGGCGATGGAGCTGGTGAGGGAACTGGGGCTTTCCGGAACACTTCATCACGGAACTACCTGTTTGAACGCAGCCACCGGCTTTCGTGCGGCGGGAAGGTATGAGGAGGCAGAAGCGGCTTACAGGGAAGCCGAGAAGGTATACGCCTCTCTTTTAAAGGAGCCGGATTACCGTCTGGCGGGCCTTCACAATAATCTGAGCCTTCTGTATGCGGAAACCGGACGGCTTTCGGAGGCAGAGAAAAGGGGCTTAAAGGCGCTTGATATGATCCGCCGTCTTCCTGACGCTCAGGCAGAGTGTGCTACAACGCTGACCAATCTGGGAAATATCTGCTTTAAGATGCACCGCACAGCCAGAGGCGCACGGTATATGAAGGAGGCGGCAGCGCTTTTTGAAAACCTTCCCGGAAATCCGGATCCCCATTACCCTTCTGCTCTGGCCGGTCTGGCGGAAGCCTGTTTTCATCGGGGCGAACTGGATGAGGCGGAAGCGTATTACAGACAGGCTATGGAGCTCATCAACCGTCTGTACGGAAAAAATGACGGATGGCAGACGTTAAACCGCAACCGGGAGCAGGTTCTTGATGTGAAAGCCCGAAGAGAGGCCTTTGAAAAGAGCGGGATCTGCGGACTGGATCTGGCAAGGAGCTTTTATGAACAGAAGGGCCGTCCTATGCTGCTGGAAAAATATCCTGCCTACGCGGACCGGATTGCCGCAGGCCTGGCGGGAGAAGGCTCAGAATGTCTGGGATTGGATGATGTATATTCTACAGATCACGATTTTGGTCCCGGCTTCTGTTTCTGGCTTACAAAAGAGGACTATGAAGCAATCGGAGAACAGCTTCAGGCAGATTATGACAGGCTGGCAGAGAGTTTTAAGGGGATTCCCGTGCGAAATACGACAAAAGAGGGAGCGGGCCGCGTGGGAGTGATCGAAATCGGTGCTTTTTACAAAAGGCTTACCGGTCTGGAACATGCTCCAGACTGCAAAACGGCTGAGGACATGGCCGCATGGAACAGGATCCCTCCGGAGCAGTTAAGAACTGCGGTCAGCGGAGCTATTTTTGAAGATAAACTGGGAGAATTTACCAGACGCAGGAGGGAATTTGAAGCCTGTCCGGAAAAGGTACGCCTGTACCGTCTGGGACTTTGTCTGGGAAAAATGGCCCAGTCCGGACAGTATAATTATGAGCGGGGCCGCCGCAGAAGGGATATCGGGATGATGCAGGCCAGCCTTGCAGAGTTTATTCAGGCTTCTGCAGAGGCGGGATATCTTTTAAACCGCCAGTATATGCCCTTTTATAAGTGGAGATTGCGGGCTATGGAGGCGTTTATCTGTGTGCGGAAGCTTAAGGGAGCGCTGGAACAGCTGGCAGGCAGCCGTCCGGACGAGGAGGAAACAGAGGAGCGGATTGAGAATGTCTGCGGGATTATTTTAGATGAACTGAAGAAGCAGGGGCTGACAGACAGTGACGAGCTGTTTTTAGAGCGCCAGAAGGCGGAAGTTTTATCGCGGATGGAAAAACTTTCTGGGGAGAAAACACAAAAAGAGGAGAAATCTTCTGAATCTGATGCTGCTCCGTCAAAGGAAATCAGGACTCTGGCAGATGAGATTACCGCTATGGAGTGGCAGCAGTTTACACAGGTGAAAAATCAGGGCGGACGGGCTTCCTGTCAGGAAGATCCTTACACTTTTGACATTATGCGCAAAAGCCAGTTTTATACCTGGGATCTGCCGGTGTTGGAAAGTTATCAGGAAGATTTAAAAGAGGCCAAACAATCAGGCTGGAACCTTTTGACGGAAAAGTATGCCAGGATGATGGAGCATACTGCGCCGGAGGAATATGATGCATTAAAGGACCGTCTGCCTTACAGGGATCCGGCAAGAAAAGTCCTGGAGGAGCTGCTCGTTTCCCTTATGATGGACTGGACAAGGGAAACAGCAGAAAAATTCCCCTCAGTTATGTCTATGGGGCGCAGCCTTTCTGCATCAGAGGACGGGATGTTCAATACTTCAAGTGAAACGTATTTAAAAGGCGAGCTTGGTACATATTCCGACAAAACCTTAAAGCTTTATGCAGCCATGCTTTTAAAGCGGATGAAGGATGGGCGCAATCCGGTCCGGGAAACGCTGGAGCATACAGTGGCTTTTTACGGATATCCTTCCCTTGAGGAAGCGGAGCAGAAGCTTGGCAGGAGATAGGAAAAGGAGGTATAGGGGTTATGGCGGCAAACAAACTGTATTCCATCGGAGAAGTAAGCAAGCTGTGCAATATCTCTACAAAGGCTCTCCGCTTTTATGATAAGATCGGCGTGATCGCGCCGGATGAGGTAGGTGAGAACGGTTACCGTTATTACACCCTGGATACCATTCTCCGGATCCCTATTTTAAAATATTACAAGCAGATGGGGTTTCGGCTGGAGGAGATGCAGGGGCTGGTAAAGGGCGGAGATTACTATGTGGTAGGCTCCTGCTTTCGCAGCAAGATCAATGAGCTGCGGGAGCAGGAACATGCGATCCACAACAGCTATGTATCTGTAAAGGACTGGTATGAACTGATCCAGGAGGCAAGGGCAGTGCTTTACAATAAAATCCAGGAAGTGGGAATGCGCTATGTAAGTGAGGATCATTACTGCTATATGGATCAGGAGTTTGAATATCACTACATGGATTCGATTATCAATATTCCCTGGGTCAATTATCTGGACACGGTAAAAAATGAGATCACCGGGCCGGTAATCCTGGAATTTCCATCCTGGAAGGAAAAGATGAAACGAACCTGCAGACAGGCCAGGATCATGCAGAAACCCATCCATCCCTGCTGCTGCGGAACGAATGAGATCAATTTCGGCGGCTTTCTGGCAGCGACGATCTATCATGTGGGCTCCCATGACCGGATCGAGGAAAGCTATCAGAAGCTGGCGGAATGGGCGAAAGCAAAGGGGGCATCCCTGGGGCCGAATGTTTATGAACGGTATGTGGTAGATTACTGGACCACTGCAAATGAGGATGAATTTGTGACAGAGATTATTCTGCCCATACGAATTTTAGAGGAATAAAACAAAAACCTTCCCCATAGGGGAAAAGAATGGAAAGAGCTTTCACTTACAGGAAAACTTCTTTCAGGGATAAAAAGCAGAAGGAAAACCCTTCTGCTTTTTTGTGTACGCCGGTTTCTTCGTCATATTGCTGTGAAAAAAGTAACGATATTATGCGATATATACAATAAAAGATGGAGAAATCGTCTGTTGAAAAATCGATAAATTACACTTGACCTTCCGCATATGGGAATGGATTATACTAAATGTACAGAAAATGTATGCTTTTTGTGAAAAGATCATGCATACTGCGCGCGCTGGCTGTAAAAAAGAAGAAAAAGAAGGAGAAGAAACATGAAGTACGATGCATTAGGAATGATCGAGACAAAGGGACTTGTAGCATCTATTGAAGCAGCAGATGCCATGGTAAAGGCTGCCAATGTAACTCTGATCGGCAAGGAAAAAGTAGGAGGCGGCCTGATCACAGTTCTGGTAAGAGGCGATGTAGGCGCGGTTAAGGCAGCTACAGATGCAGGCGCTGCTGCAGCCCAGAGGATCGGAGAGCTGGTATCCGTTCATGTAATCCCACGTCCCCACGGAGAAGTGGAGACCATCCTTCCGGGAGGCGGAAAGGCAGAATAATCAAAGGAGAGAAACGCAATGAGCGGCAATATGACAAACACATCTGCTGCGGATATGAAGATGAAGCAGCTGAGCAAAAAATTCCGCGTAACAGGCCTTACAGCAGGAGCTCTTTCCGGCCTTACATACGGAATCTATACGACTTTGGTATTGGTTGCGGGCTATTATGAACCACTTGTAAGTGCGGTTGGTATCCTGGCAGCCCCTTATGTATGTTCCGGACTGAACGATCTGTTCGCCGGTATCTGGCTTACGATCTACAATGCAAAAAAGGGACGTCTGGCAGAGATTGGACGTACAGCCAATACCTTCCCAGGAAAGATGATGATCCTGGGAGCACTTTTGGGCGGCCCTATCGCTAACGGCGCTTATCTGGTAGGCCTGGCTCTGGCCGGTGCTTATGCGATCCCCATTTCTGCAACCTGCGGCCTGTTCGGCGCTCTGTTTGCATGGATTTTCTTAAAGCAGCGTCCAACCAAGCGTGTGGTAGCAGGTATGCTTACCTGTGTGGCAGGCGCTATCATCATCAACTGGGTAAAACCGGAAGGCAGCCCGAACTTTACACTGGGAATTATCTGCGCACTGATCGCGGCTGTGTGCTGGGGACTTGAGGGAATGCTTTCCAGCTACGGCGGAGCCATGATCGATACAGATGTGGCAACCAATATCCGTCAGCTCTTCTCCGGTCTGGTAGATCTGGTGATCATCGTTCCCTTAGTAGGCGGACTTGGACTTTTAGGCGGCACCATGTCAGCTGGTATTCCGGCTCTGTGGCTGGCAGTATCCGGACTGAGCGCAGGCGCTTCCTTCCTTCTGTGGTACAAGGCAAATTCCACAGTCGGCTGTGCCATCGGCATGAGCTTAAACGTTACATATGCATTCTGGGGCGTATTATTCTGTATCCTGTTCCTGGGACAGCCTGTAACAACTACCATCGTAGTTGGTTCTGTTGTAATCATCTTTGGTGCGATCCTGGTTACCATGAACCCGCTGGACTTTTTCAAGAAGGGAGAGGTGTAAGATGCTGCTGCCCGCAAGAATGGCGGTGCTCAACTATTTAAGCACTGTGAAAAATGCTGATATCAACGAGATCATGGAGGCAATGAAGCCCCAGTACGGACATGAGAAACAGTTTACAAAGGATATGTATCTGGATCATACGATGTCCTTAGAGGCCAACGGAATGTGCACTCTGGTAAGCCATGAGCTGGATGTAAACGGAGATCTTTCTCTCCGGTTTGCCATTACAGACGACGGCCGCACAACCGTGGAAAAATACGTTCCTGCTAAATACCGCAGCAGATAGGAAAGGAGAAACGGCATATGAGATATTATGGTGAAGAGGCTCTCGGACTGGTAGAGACCCTTGGACTGGTTCCGGCTCTGGAAGCGGCAGACAAGATGTTAAAGGCCGCAGATGTGGAGCTCATCTCTTATGAGAATGTTGGATCGACTCTGGTAACAATCATGGTAAAGGGCGATGTGGCCGCTGTGCGTTCCTCTGTCGAGGCCGGCGCCGCAGCCGCAGCCGCGATCGGAAAGCTGACAGCAAAGAATGTAATGCCAAGACCGATCCGTGCCGTTGGAGAGATCGTTTCGGTACACGATATTGACGCGTGACCGCTGCTATAAACCGAGATGTGAGAGGGAAAAATATGGAAAGATATGAAGCCATTGGATGTATTGAGACCTTCGGCCTGGTATTTGTTCTGGAGGCTGCAGACGCGATGTGCAAGGCGGCTGATGTAGAACTGATCGGCTATGAAAATGTTGCTTCCGGTTATATTTCCGTTATTGTACAGGGCGATGTGGGAGCCTGCCGTACAGCGGTAGATGCCGGGGTGAAGGCAGTAGAAAATATGGGAGCAGAGGTATACAGCTCTGTGGTGATCCCAAGACCGCATCAGGATCTGGGCAAGATCGTTACCCGCTACAGTCTGACCAATCTTTTGCCTCAGGAAGAGTAAATAAGAGGCAGAAGGGAGCAGTGAAATGAAGTTTATCGACAAAGACTTAAAGGCAGTCCAGGAAGCAAGAGTTTTGATGGAAGAGGCGGCCGAAGCAAAGAAAACACTGGCTCTTTTTGAACAGAAGAAACTGGACCGGATCGCAGCCTGCATGATGGATGCTTTAGAGCTTAAGCTGGAACAGCTTACAGAAGAGGCGGTTCGGGAAACGGGATACGGAGACGCAAAGGATCAGCTGCTTCAGGCAAAGCTCCTGATCAAGAAAATGCGGAAAACTCTGGAACCTATGAAATGCGTAGGCGTTCTCAGCACAGATGAGGCTCAGGGCGTTTTGGAAATCGGCGTTCCAATGGGCGTGATCGCTGCGGCTGCACCGGCTGTAAGCCCGGTGGCTGCGGTTCTGAGCGCTGCCGTATGCGCGGTAAAATCAGGAAACGCCATTGTTTTTGCACCCCATCCCAGAGCGGTGAAGACCACGGTGCGTACCGTACATATCCTGGAGGAAGCGGCTCTTGAGGCCGGACTGGTCCGGGGAGCTTTATCCTGCAGTGAGACAGCGGCAAAGGAAGGGGCCATCGAGCTTCTTTCACACCCGGAGACAAATCTGATCCTGAATATGGGTGAACGGCCGCTTTTGGAAGCCTGCAGCCGCACCGGATGCCCGGTTTTATACGGAGGGATCGCTCCCGGACCGGTATTTATTGAAAAAACAGCAGATATAAGCAGGGCGGCGGCATGTATTACGGACAGCCGGGGCTTTAACTGCGGAACCGGAGCAGGAAGCGAGCAGTATGTGGTGGCAGACCGGCAGATCGCCACTCAGGTAAAGGAGGAACTGATCCGTCACGGGGCCTATTTTATGACGGAGACAGAACAGAAACAGCTGACTGCGTTTCTGGGACTGGAAAAAGGAACGGGGCTTCCGGATAAGGAGTTCATCGGAAAAACGGCAGCATGGCTGGCTCAGAAAGCTGGATTTGCAGTGCCGGAGCATACAAAGGTCCTTGTATCCGAGCAGTCTTATATAACGGATTTTAATCCATATGCCAAAGGGCTTTTATGCCCGGTACTGGCATTTTACATTGAAGAAGACTGGATTCATGCCTGTGAAAAATGTATTGAGCTTCTGGTGGGAGAAAGCCGGGGCAATACGCTTACCATTCATTCGCAGGATCCGGAAGTCATTCGGCAGTTTGCCTTAAAGAAGCCCGTAGGCCGTGTGCTGATCAATACGCCGGCTGTATGGGGCGCCATGGGAGTTACAACAGACCTGTTCCCCACAGTGATCCTTGGAAGCGTGACCTCAAAAGAGGGGATCACTGCAGAGAATGTATCGCCTCTTCACATGATCTATAGAAGAAAGGCAGCATTTGGGATCCATGGACTCTGTTCATAAACAGGCAGCCAGAAAGAGAGGGATTTATTTTGGATATTAGAGAATTTTCAAATAAGCTTGCAGAAGCGACAAAAAATATGTCTCCTGAAGAGAAAGCTTCTCTGATGAAGATGTTTGAATCTGTTTCACAGGAAATTGGAAAAGAAGATACAAAAAAAGAGACCGCAAAGGATCTGTGCGAGTATCCTTCTGAGGGAACTCAGATTCCGGACGGCATGACAAGACGTTTAAAGCTGTTAAAGGAGAATTACTTAAAGCAGAAGCCATCCATCACGACCTACCGTGCAAGAGCGATCACAAAGATTGCTGCTGAAAATCCCGGTATGCCAAAGATCGAATTAAGAGCAAAGTGCTTCCGCTACTGCTGTGAGACAGCTCCTCTGGTTATTCAGGATAACGAGCTGATCGTAGGCGCACCCTGCGGCGCACCCAGAGCCGGCGCATTCTCACCAGATATCGCATGGAGATGGATGGTAGATGAGATTGATACCATCGGAACAAGACCTCAGGATCCATTCTACATTTCCGAGGAAGACAAGAAGATCATGCGTGAGGAGCTGTTCCCATTCTGGAAGGGCAAATCCGTAGATGAGTACTGCGAGGATCAGTACCGTGAGGCAGGCGTATGGGAGTTATCCGGCGAGTCCTTCGTATCCGACTGCTCCTACCATGCATTAAACGGCGGCGGCGACTCCAACCCCGGCTATGATGTAATCCTGATGAAGAAGGGTATGCTGGATATCCAGAATGAAGCAAGAGAGCATTTAACAAAGCTTCACTACGAGAATCCAGATGATATTGAGAAGATCTACTTCTACAAGTCCATTATCGAGACAACTGAAGGTGTAATGATCTATGCCAGAAGAATGTCCGAATATGCAAAGGAACTGGCTGACAAAGAGACCGATCCAAAGAGAAAGGCAGAGCTTTACAAGATCTCCGAGATTAATGCAAAGGTTCCTGCTCACAAGCCTGAGACCTTCTGGGAGGCAATCCAGGCAGTATGGACCATCGAGTCCCTGCTTGTTGTGGAAGAGAATCAGACCGGTATGTCCATCGGCCGTGTAGACCAGTATATGTACCCGTTCTACAAGGCAGACATTGAGTCCGGCAGAATGAATGACTTCCAGGCATTTGAGCTTGCAGGCTGTATGCTGATCAAGATGTCTGAGATGATGTGGATCACCAGCGAGGGCGGTTCCAAGTTCTTTGCAGGCTATCAGCCATTCGTAAATATGTGCGTAGGCGGCGTTACAAGAGAGGGCCGTGATGCAACCAATGACCTGACCTATCTGTTAATGGATGCAGTACGTCATGTAAAGATTTACCAGCCGTCTTTAGCCTGCCGTATCCACAACAAGTCCCCGAGAAAGTACTTAAAGAAGATCGTAGATGTAGTACGTTCCGGAATGGGCTTCCCTGCCTGCCACTTTGATGATACACATATCAAGATGATGCTGGCAAAGGGCGTTTCCATCGAGGATGCAAGAGATTACTGCCTGATGGGCTGTGTAGAGCCTCAGAAGGCCGGCCGTCTCTATCAGTGGACCTCTACCGCTTATACACAGTGGCCCATTTGTATCGAGCTTGTATTAAATCACGGTGTTCCGCTGTGGTACGGCAAGCAGGTTTGCCCGGATATGGGTGACTTAAACAGCTTTAAGACATATGAAGAGTTTGAAGCTGCCGTTAAGGAAGAGATCAAATACATCACAAAGTGGACCAGCGTTGCTACGGTTATTTCCCAGAGAGTTCACAGAGAGCTGGCTCCGAAGCCTCTGATGTCCATTATGTACGAGGGCTGTATGGAAAAGGGAAAGGACGTATCCTCCGGCGGCGCTATGTATAACTTTGGACCAGGCGTTGTATGGTCCGGACTTGCTACCTATGCAGACTCCATGGCAGCCATCAAGAAGCTGGTATTTGACGATAAGAAATATACGCTGGAGCAGTTAAATGAAGCATTAAAAGCAGACTTTAATGGATATGAGCAGATCCGCACCGACTGTCTGAACGCTCCTAAGTATGGAAATGATGACGATTACGCAGATGATATTGCGGCAGATCTGATCAACTTTACCGAGCATGAGCACAGACAGTACAAGACTCTTTACTCTATCCTGAGCCATGGTACTCTGTCCATTTCCAATAATACCCCATTCGGCCAGATGACCGGTGCGTCTGCAAACGGACGCCATGCATGGCTGCCTCTGTCTGACGGAATCAGCCCAAGCCAGGGCGCTGACTTCAAGGGCCCGACCGCTATTATCAAGTCTGTATCCAAGATGTCCAATGATAATATGAACATCGGTATGGTACATAACTTCAAGATCATGGCAGGCCTTCTTGATACTCCTGAGGGCGAGGAAAGCCTGATCACCCTGCTGCGAACAGCCTGCATGTTTGGAAACGGCGAGATGCAGTTTAACTATCTGGATAACAAGACCCTGATCGAGGCTCAGAAGCATCCAGAGCAGTACCGCGACCTGATCGTGCGTGTTGCCGGATACAGTGCTTTCTTCGTAGAGCTGTGCAAGGATGTACAGGATGAGATCATCAGCCGTACCATGCTGACTCATTTTTAATCCGGGCGTGGGGCAGTTAGGAGAGATATCATGGAAAGAAAAGCTCTGATCTTTAATGTTCAGAAATACAATATGTATGATGGACCGGGAATCCGCACCATCGTATTCTTCAAAGGCTGTCCGCTGCGCTGCAAATGGTGCGCCAACCCGGAAGGTCTGGAGCGGAAGATCCAGATTATGTTTAAGAAAAACTCCTGCGTCAACTGCGGCCTTTGTGTGGACGCCTGTCCGGTGGGGATCCATGAGATCACACCGGAGGGCATCCACCGGGTGCGCCGGGATATTGACTGTACCGGCTGCGGAAAATGTAAATCCGTATGCCCTCAGGCTGCTCTGGAAGTCAACGGCCAGGTAAAAACTGTATCCGAGCTTCTTGAGATAGTAGAGGAGGACGCTGCATTTTACAGTATGTCAGGCGGCGGCGTTACCCTGGGCGGCGGCGAATGTACGGCACAGCCGGAAGCTGCCAGGGAGCTCCTTATGGCTTGCAAGAGCCAGGGAATCAATACGGCCATTGAAACCTGCGGACACACGAAGCCGGACAAGCTCTTTGCCATTGCGGAATATGTGGATCTGTTCCTGTTTGATATTAAGCATATGGATCCCAAACGTCATAATGAGCTGACAGGAATTGGAAATGAATTGATCTTATCCAATTTAAAAGAGCTTTTGACAAGGCGCTATAACGTGAAGGTGCGTATGCCGATGTTAAAGGGTATCAATGACAGCAAGGAAGAAATTGATCAGGTGATCCAGTTTCTGCTTCCGTTCCGGGATGATCCAAACTTTAAGGGAGTGGATCTTCTTCCTTATCATAAAATGGGCGTGGGAAAATACGGGCAGCTGGATAAGCCCTACCCCATTGAGGGAGACCCCAGCTTAAGCCAGGAGGATTTAGACCGGATCGAGGGCTGGATGAAAGCCTATGATTTCCCTGTAACCGTAGTGCGCCACTGACAGGTAAGGAGGAGCCGTGACAGAAGGAATTATGCCTGCCGGACGGGTGATTGAAGAATCGGTTCCGGGCAAACAGGTGACGATCGCCCATGTGATCGCTTCTCCGGTGCCGGAGATCTATGAATGTCTTGGAATTGAGGGCAGAGGAGCCATTGGCATTCTGACCCTTTCTCCCTTTGAGACAGCCATGATCGCGGCGGATATTGCAGCCAAGGCGTCTGATGTGGAGATCGGATTTTTAGACCGCTTTACCGGTTCTGTAGTGATTTCCGGAGATGTGGAAAGCGTAGATACGGCCCTCAGGGCTGTGACGGATACGCTGAAACGGGTGCTGGGATTTGCGGCCGCGGAGATAACGAGAACGTGAGAAAGAAACGGATCATGATCATAGGGCCCGGAAAAAGCGGAAAAACAACGCTGGCTGCCTGGCTGGAAGACAGCAGCGATATCCGCAGGGTCCAGAATATGGTTTACAGAAAGAATACACTGGATACGCCGGGAGCGTATCTGGAAAGCCCATGGATGCACCATCATCTCATTGCGGCGGCTCAGGACGCCTCCTGTGTGGTGATGACTGCGGATGCAAAGGGAAAACGGGAGGTATATCCTCCGGGATTTGCAAAAGCCTTCCGCGTTCCTGTCATCGGAGTGGTCACACGCTGCGACCTCGCAGAGGGAGACTGCAAAGGAGCGGTACGCCAGCTGATAAGAGCCGGGATCCAGCCGCCCTTTTATGAGATCAGCATCTATGATACAGAACGTATGAAGCAGCTTCGGAGAATTCTGGATCCATACAGGCCGGATGCTTCGGAGCCGGAAAAATCAGAAGAAAGGAGGGAATGATGATGGGACAGTTTTTAATGAGTACCCGGATCTATACAGGGGAAGCTTCTCTGGAAGAAATTGAACATCTGGGACTTAAAAGAGCATATATTATCTGCGATCCTTTTATGGAGAAGTGCGGACGGGCCGGAGAGCTTGCTGCCATGCTGAATGGGGCTGGAGCAGAAACAAGGATTTTCTCAGAGGTCGTACCGGATCCATCCATCGAGGTGGTTGCAAAGGCCATTCAGGGGATGAAGGAATTTGAACCCGATGGGATCATTGCTCTGGGAGGCGGTTCAGCCATTGATACCGCCAAGGCAGCCGGTCATCTTTATGGCTCCATGAACGGAGAGGGAAGGCCTCTTCTGGCAGCCGTTCCCACTACCAGCGGAACAGGAAGCGAGGTAACATCCTTTGCGGTGATTTCGGATACAAAGGCTCAGGCAAAATATGCGCTGCGGGATCAGGCTCTGGTACCGGATGCAGCGTTTTTAGACCCAAGGCTGACAGCTTCCGTTCCGCCGGCGATTACGGCAGATACAGGAATGGATGTGCTGACCCATGGACTGGAAGCTTATGTTTCCGCAAAGGCGGATGATTTTACAGATGCCTGTGCAGAAAAAGCGATCCGGCTGGTATGGGAATATCTGGAACGGGCCGTGTTGGACGGTTCTGATATGGAAGCCAGAGAGCATATGCATAATGCCTCCTGTCTGGCAGGAATCGCATTCAGCAATGCTTCCTTAGGCGTCTGCCACAGTATGGCTCATGCCCTGGGAGCACATTTCCATATTCCTCACGGCAGAAGCAATGCTTTAATCCTTCCCCATGTGATCGCATATAATGCGGGACTGGAGGAGAATGGAGAAAATGAAGCACTGCTCCGGTATGAAAAGATTGCGGATATGCTGGGAATCGGAGGCGGTACTCCCAAAGCGGCAGTACACGGCCTGATCCGCCACATCCGGAATCTGATGAAGCGGATTGGAAGTCCTGCTTATGTGACAGACCTGTCCGTTGAACGGGAGGCATTTGAGGAAGCCATTCCCCAGATGGCAGAGCAGGCGTTAAAGGATAACTGTACGGCTACCAATCCCAGAGTGCCTGAAAAGCAGGAGCTGGAATACCTTTACAAGAAGCTTTGTAAAGGGGGAATCGTATGAGATTTATCACAGAAGAGGATTTGAGGCAGCGGTTTCGCAGAGAACGGTTTACAGAATATGAGCCAGAAGCGGGAACGCGGCTTACACCGGGAGCAAGACAGTTTTTAAGTGACCGCGGTATCCGCCTGACAGAGACAGAAAATGGCGTTCGTCCAGGAAACGGACAGACCGGCTTTGGAAAAAAAGAAGCCGGCAGCAGTCTGAAACAGAATGAACAGCCAAGGGAAACGGAAGCAGAGGAGCGTTCACAGGGAGCTCATCCGGCAGAAGAACTGCCCTGCTGGCAGCTTGAGCTTGGAAACCTTCAGGCTGATTTTCTTCAGGCAGGACTGGATCTTCAAAGAGAGGATGTTCTTGTTTCAAAGGAAATCTTTGAACTGGAACGGAATCTTGCCAGGCTTGCGTCCGGGGAAGAGATGGCTGAAGGAGAAAGGCGCTGGGAAATGCTCTGTCCGGCCTGTACGGGAATCGGTCCTGAAAACTGCAGAAAGTGTTTGGCAGACTGCTTTGAAATCACAGGATTTCATGCCCAGTCACCCAATGGCCGGGTTGTGATCCGGCTTCATGTGCTCAGAAGCAGATTAAGAAAGCTGGAACGGGAGCTTCCCGACGATCGAAAGGAAATGGCACACTGTATCATCAACCGATTATCACAGATGATCTGCCATGGGTTTGGAGGAAAAATATGTCAGAAGAATTAGCATTTGCAGAATGTGACCGCCTGGTGAGGGAATTTGAACAGGTGGTAAAAAAGCCGGTAAAGAAGCGCTCTTCCATTTATTATACCGGCGTGGATCTGGGAACAGCCTGTGTGGTTTTAGCTGTTCTGGATGAGAACCGCCGGCCGGTAGCAGGCGCTTACCGGTATGCAGATGTGGTTCGTGACGGCATGGTAGTAGATTATATCGGTGCCATCCGTCTGGTGCGTGAAATGAAGGAAGAGCTGGAGGAAAAGCTGGGTACGGAACTGATCTATGCAGCCGCAGCCATTCCTCCGGGAACCGACGCTCTGGACGGGGGAGCAATCAAAAATGTAGTGCAGGGCGCTGGATTTGAAATCACAGCCCTGTTAGATGAACCCACAGCCGCCAATCAGATCTTAAAGATCCAAAACGGAGCTGTAGTAGATATCGGAGGCGGAACCACAGGCATTTCCATTTTAGAAAATGGAAAAGTGATCAATGTAGATGATGAGGCCACCGGAGGAACCCATTTTTCTCTGGTATTAGCCGGAGCTTATAAGCTTCCCTTCTCAGAAGCGGAGATTTATAAGAGGGATAAGAAGAATCACAAAGAAATCCTTCCGGTGTTGAAGCCGGTGATTGAAAAAGTGGCTTCCATCATCAGCCGCCAGATCGAGGGCTATAATGTGCAGGGACTGTATCTGGTAGGAGGAACCTGCTGTCTTTCCGGAATCGAGGATATCATAGGAAAGAAAACAGGGATCCCTACCTATAAACCGGAAAATCCCATGTTCGTTACGCCTCTTGGAATCGCTATGAGCTGTACGGATCAGGAAATGGAGTAAAGCATATGGAGTACCGGATCATTAAATCCCCAAGCCGGGGTACATTAGAGATCCTGGCCCGGAGAAAGGGTTCGGGAAATGCAGTAAAGCTGGAGGATGTGGATGCCGTAGGCCTGGTTCAGGGACGTCTGATCGAAATGGTCTGCGCCGCTGATGTAGCAGAAAAAGCAGTGGGCGTTACGGTGGAAGACATCCGGGGCAGCTGCCCCCAGCATATGATCATGCTGGCAATCTTTGGGGATACGGCTTCGGTAGAAGCGGCCCTGGAAGAAATTCGACGGAGAGAAAAGGAGGGAGCGGAGGAATGGTAACAGCAAGACTGACAGGAAATATCTGGGCAACACGAAAATCAGACCTTCTAAGCGGATATAAGCTCCTTTTAGCTGAGGTCATCGGAGGCACAAGAGCCGGTGAGAGCATGGTAGTGATCGATACCATCGGAGCCGGGATCGGGGACCGGGTGATCGTAGCCTGCGGATCTTCTGCCAGACGGATGCTGGGAAGCGACGAAATTCCGGCTGATGCGGCAGTAGTGGGAATTATTGACGAAGACTGCGCCTTTGAGGATTCATAAGGCGGATCAGGAGAGGATGTGGAAAAATGAAACAGCTGATTTGTGCTGCGGATATAGAAGCACTGAAGCAGGCAGGAAAAACAGTATGCGTGACAGGACCGGATGTGATCGTAACACCTTCTGCTAAGGATGCTGCAGAAGCCCTTGGAATCACATTTTCAGACAAGGAGCCGGAGAAGGCAGCATGTACCTGCGACGGAGAAGGCATTGACAGCGAACAGATCTATCAGCTTTTAAAAGCTCTGATGGACAAGGGACTTTTAGGAGAACTGCTGACAAAATGCGGCAGCCGCCCCTATCAGTGCGTAACCCATGAAAATGGATTAAAGGTAGTCCGCGGAAATACAGTGAAAATGGATGTATTTGACACAGGCGATCCAAATGCCACTGCTTATTTCCAGGAACTGGTAAGCAAAGAGGAATCTCATATCAGTGCAGGATTCCTTGTGATCGATCATTCTGAGTTTGCCTGGGAGCTGACGTATGAGGAAATCGACTATGTAATCGAGGGAACGCTGACCGTTACCATTGACGGAAAGAAATATACGGCAAATGCAGGAGATGTTCTTTTTGTTCCATCCGGTTCCAAGGTAATCTGGGGTTCTCCGGACAAGGCAAGAGTATTCTATGCAACCTATCCGGCCAACTGGGCGGACCTTCTGTAAAGGAGGACATAAATGCAGGCGCTGGGTATGATAGAAACAAGGGGAACCCTGGCAGCCATTGAAGCGGTAGATGTGATGCTCAAGGCAGCAGATGTAACCCTTGTAGAAAAGACAAAGATCGGCGGCGGTCTGGTGACGGTTACTGTAACAGGTGATGTGGCAGCCGTAACTGCAGCTGTAGATGCAGGCGCATCGGCAGCAGAGCATCTGGGTGAAGGACTTTTGGTCAGCCGCCATGTGATCCCAAGGCCTCATGAAGAGCTGGAGGGATTTTTCGGGCCAGAGCCGGAGGATCCGGGAAAACGGAATGAACCGAAGGCAGCGGCCGGAGAGGCTGAAATTGTATCTGAGGATGAGCCGGAGGAAGCGGCCGAAGAGCTGGAAACTGCATCTGAGGATGAGCCGGAGACTGTGGCAGCAGGGCTGTCGGAGGATACCGGGGCTGAAGAGGCTAATGCAGAGACTGGGGAAGACGGCACAGCGGTACAGGAGCTGGATGCAGAAGTGGGCAATACCGCCGTACAGGAGCCGGACATAAGCATTCCCAATCCTGTTACACGGGCATGGTGCGATGGCCTTTATGATGTTTCAGGAGCAGAGGCAGTGATGACAGCTCTTAAAAACTGTCATGTAACGCAGCTTCGTAAGCTTGCCAGAAGTTATCCGGAGCTGGGAATGGCCGGAAGGGAGCTTTCCAGAGCAAACCGGTCCCGTCTCTTAAAGGAATTGAGACAATGGTATGAAACGCGACAGAAATAAAACATCCGGTGTCTGACCGGAGAAAGGAACCGATAATGGAGAATTTTGATTTAGATCTGCGTTCCATCCAGGAAGCCAGAAATCTGGCCCGTCAGGGTGAGGAAGCAGCAAAGAAAATGGCCACTTATACAAGTGAGCAGATTGACAAAATTTTAAAAAGCATGGTAGAAGCAGCAGAAGAGCATGCGGCCTGTCTGGGAAGAATGGCAGTGGAAGAGACCGGCTTCGGAAATGCAGTTCATAAGGCATATAAAAACCATGCGGCGTCTACATTATTATATGAAGATATCCGTGATATGAAAACCGTAGGCATTATCTCCGAGGATCGTGCCAGAGGTACCATGGATGTAGCTGCTCCGGCAGGATTGATCATGGGCATTGTTCCATCTACCAATCCTACCTCTACCGTAATTTACAAATCCATCATTGCTATTAAGGCTGGAAATGCAATCGTATTTTCTCCCCATCCATCCGCAGCCAAGTGTACTTTAAGGGCAGCAGAGGTAATGCGTGACGCAGCTGTTAAGGCAGGCGCTCCGGAGGGCGTGATCAGCTGCATTACAACACCTACCATGGCGGCAACCAATGAATTGATGCACTGCAAAGAGGTGGCTCTTATCATCGCAACCGGCGGCCCGGGAATGGTTAAGGCAGCCTACAGTGCAGGAAAGCCGGCCATCGGCGTAGGCGCAGGAAACTCCCCTGCATACATTGAACGTACAGCAGACGTTAAGGCGGCAGTAGATGCTATTATTGCCAGCAAGACCTTTGACAATGGAACCATCTGTGCTTCTGAGCAGTCGATCATCTGCGAGCGCTGTAACCATGATGAGGTGGTTGCAGAGTTAAAACGCCATGGAGCTTACTTTATGACGAAGGAAGAGACCGACAAGGTATGCCGTCTGCTCTTTAAGAACGGCCATGCAATGAATGCCAAGTTCGTAGGACGCAGTCCGGAGGTGATCGGACAGGCAGCCGGGATTTCTGTTCCGGCAGGAACCACGGTTCTGATCGGAGAACAGGGCGGCGTAGGCGAGGGATATCCTCTTTCCTATGAGAAGCTTACAACAGTTCTGGCATTTTACACCGTAGAAAACTGGGAAGAAGCCTGTAAGCTCAGCATTGACCTTTTACAGAACGGTATCGGTCATACCATGAGCATCCATACCAATGATCAGGAACTGGTTCGCAAGTTTGCCATGAAGCCGGCTTCCCGTATCCTTGTAAATACCGGGGGCAGCATGGGCGGAACCGGAATCAGCACAGGACTGAATGTAGCCTTTACCTTAGGCTGCGGAACCTGCGGCGGAAGCTCTGTTTCCGAAAATGTAAGCCCCTTAAATCTGATCAATGTAAAGAAGGTTGCTTATGGATTAAAGAACTGCTCTACCCTTCTTAAAGATGACAGAACCTTCCGCAATCCGGAGAAGGCGCAGGAAGTACAGGCCAGCTGCTCTCAGAATACAGCTTCTTCCCAGAGCTTTAGCCCGGCTGATATCGTGGCATCCTTTGAACGCCGCCAGGGCGGGTGCTGCTGTGGGGCTGCTGTTCAGGAATCCAGCATTGATACGGCAGAACAGTTAAAAGAGGCCTCTGTTAAGGGATTTACAGATGACGCCCATCTGGCTGATCTGGTACGCCAGCTGATTGCATCCATGAACGAATAAGGAGGCAGAACATGAATCAGTGTGAAGAACTGCTTAAGCTTTTAATGGAAGCGGTACAGCAGGAAGGGCAGAAAAAGGAAGAACCCTGTGCCAATGGGGGGATTCCGGTAGGTGTTTCCAACCGCCATGTCCATCTGTCTCAGGCTGACTTAGACCGCCTGTTTGGTCCGGGATATGAGCTGACCAAGATGAAGGATCTTTCCCAGCCGGGGCAGTATGCCTGCAAGGAAATGGTTACGGTCTGCGGCCCTAAGGGAGCGATCGAAAAGGTACGCATCCTGGGTCCGGTACGCCGGGAAACACAGGTAGAAATACTGGCAGGAGACGGCTTTAAGCTGGGAGTAAAAGCTCCGGTACGGCTTTCCGGAGATCTGGATGGAACACCGGGAATTACCCTGGTGGGCCCGAAAGGTTCTGTACAGACAGAAAAAGGCGTAATGGTTGCTCAGAGGCATATTCATATGCTTCCGGCTGACGCAGAGCGCTTTGGTGTCCATGACGGACAGGTTGTAGATCTGGAGGCAGAAGGTCCCAGAGGAGGTATTTTAAGAAATACGGCAATCCGTGTGACCGCACAGTCACAGCTGGAATGCCATCTGGATATGGAGGAGGCAAATGCTTTCGGTCTGGGAGGAACTTCCGTGGTACATATCCATTGCTAAACTATATTGGAAGTCTTCGGCTGAAAATGGCCGGACTGTAATCATGTGAACTAAAAAATTAAGATAAATCAGGAGGAAATAATCATGAAGTATGATGCATTAGGAATGATCGAGACAAAGGGACTGGTAGGCTCTATTGAGGCAGCAGATGCTATGGTAAAGGCAGCAAATGTTACCCTGATTGGCAAGGAATTCGTAGGCGGCGGCCTTGTAACTGTTATGGTACGCGGCGATGTAGGCGCAGTTAAGGCAGCTACAGATGCAGGCGCAGCAGCAGCTCAGAGAGTAGGCGAGCTTGTTTCCGTTCATGTAATCCCACGTCCACATGCAGAGGTAGAGACCATTCTTCCTTCCGTAAAGGAGAACTAAAACGTATTAAAGATAAGAAAGGCCGCAGCCGGATGAGTCCTGGCTGCGGCCTTTTTGCGCCTGTGTTTTGATGTTATATGGCTTTTAAATAGATTGTATTCTTTAAATCCGTGCGATCCCTTCCTCTACAGCCACATCAGCTACCGCTTTTGCAACTACGTCGGCTACCGCCTTGTTTAACGGGGAGGGAATGATATTATCTTCTGTAAGCTCCTCATCAGAAACCATGCCGGCAATGGCATAGGAGGCTCTCTGCTTCATGGATTCAGTGATCTCTCTGGCACGGACGGAGAGAGCACCTTTAAATACGCCCGGAAATACCAGTACATTGTTGATCTGGTTGGGGAAGTCAGAGCGGCCGGTTCCTACGACTGCAGCGCCTCCTGCCAAGGCCTCGTCGGGCATAATCTCCGGTGTGGGGTTTGCCATGGCAAAGACGATACCCTTATTCATAGAGGCAACCATTTCCTTTGTCACCAGTCCGGGACGTGATACGCCGATAAAGGCGTCCGCATTTTTTAAAGCGTCGGCCAGAGTGCCATGCTCGTGATCCAGATTGCTGATATGGGAAATTTCTTCCTGGCCAGGATTTAAGCCCTCGTCGCCTTCGCAGATAATACCATTGATATCGCAGAGGATCACATTTCCAAAGCCCATATTGATCAGATGTTTTCCGATGGCAATGCCTGCGGCTCCTGCTCCGTTAATTACCACACGAAGCGTTCCCATTTCCTTTCCTGTTACCTTGATGGCGTTTAACAGGGCGGCTGCCACAACGATAGCAGTACCATGCTGGTCATCATGGAATACAGGGATATCGCACAGCTCCTTTAAACGGCGCTCAATCTCAAAGCATCTGGGAGCGGCAATATCCTCCAGATTGATGCCGCCGAAGCTTTTGGAAATCAGATGTATGGTCTGTACAATGGTATCTGTGTCCTTGGAGTCAATGCAGAGAGGGAATGCATCCACATCTGCAAATTCCTTAAACAGGGCGCATTTTCCTTCCATAACCGGCATACCGGCTGCAGGGCCGATATCTCCCAGACCCAAAACAGCCGTACCGTCTGTGATGACGGCTACCAGGTTGGAGCGGCGGGTCAGCTTAAAGGACTGCTCGTAATCCTTTGCGATCACCCGGCAGGGCTCGGCTACGCCCGGAGTGTAGGCTAAAGAAAGATCCTCTCTTGTTTCGATTTTTTTGCGGGAAACGACCTCGATTTTTCCGTTCAGGTCGTAATGCATCTGCAGGGATGCCTGATTGATATCCATGATTTTGTTCCTCCTGTAAAATAAAATGTGCTCTGGGAGCAGAGTGTTTATACCATAGCTTCGGGTTTGAATACCTGATCGAATTCCTCTTCCGTGAGAAAGCCCAGAGATACGCAGGCTTCCTTCAGGGAAATATTTTCCTTATAGGCTTTTTTTGCGGTTTTAGCCGCATTTTCATAGCCGATATGCGGATTAAGGCAGGTCACAAGCATCAGGGAACGACGGAGATTTTCATCCATCTTTTCACGGTTGGGCCGGATGCCGGATACGCAGTTATTATTAAAGGAAATCAGTGCGTCGGTTAAAAGACGGACAGACTGGAGAAAATTGTAAATACATACGGGCATGAATACATTTAATTCAAAGTTTCCCTGAGAGGCAGCAATGCCTACAGCCGTATCATTTGCCATAACCTGAACCGCCACCATAGTGACAGCCTCGCACTGAGTCGGATTTACCTTTCCCGGCATAATGGAGCTTCCGGGCTCATTTTCCGGGATAAAGATTTCACCCAGTCCGCAGCGGGGGCCGCTGGAAAGCCAGCGGATATCATTTGCGATCTTCATCAGATTGGCTGCCAGGCCTTTTAAGGCGCCGTGGGCAAATACCAGCTCGTCCTTGCTGGTGAGAGAGTGGAACTTGTTGGCTGCGGTGACAAATTCTTTTCCTGTGAGCTCGGAAACTGCTTTTGCCACTTCCGTATCAAAGCCTTTTGGGGCGTTTAAGCCGGTGCCTACGGCAGTGCCGCCCAGAGCCAGCTCCCGAAGTCCCTTAAGGCTTAAGGCAAGCATTTCCTTTGATTTTTCCAGCATATTTTTCCAGCCGCTGATCTCCTGGGAAAAGGTGATGGGAGTGGCGTCCTGAAGATGGGTGCGCCCGGTTTTGATGATACCCTCATTTTCCTTCATCAGGCGGTCAAAGGTGGAGATTAAAAGATCCAGAGCAGGAAAGAGCCTGTCCTCGATTTCGGCCGCCGCAGCAATGTGCATGGCAGTGGGGAAGGTGTCATTGGAACTCTGGGACATATTGGAGTGGTCGTTGGGGTGGAGCAGCTTCTTTCCGGCGATTTCATTTCCCCGGTTGGCGATGACCTCGTTTACATTCATATTAGACTGGGTGCCGCTTCCGGTCTGCCATACAGCCAGAGGGAAATGACCGTCAAGCTTTCCTGCCAGAATCTCATCACAGACTGCAGATATGAGGGAAAGGCGTGTTTCATCCAGCTTTCCCAGACGGTGATTGGCCATGGCCGCTGCCTTTTTCAGGATCGCAAATGCCCGTATTATCTCCATAGGGATCTTTTCTGCTCCGATTTTAAAGTTTTCAAAGCTGCGCTGGGTCTGAGCCCCCCAATAACGGTCTGCAGGAACCTGGATTTCTCCCATGGAATCGTGTTCAGTACGGTACTGCATGATTTGTTAGCCTCCTTGCGTGTACGTCGTAATATTTTTGATAACAGTATACCACACATGAAGTTGTTTGAAAATAATTTACTTTATTTTCTCGAACTGTTCGCAAGATATGGACTTTCAAACTTTAATATGTTAAAATAACTGAGTGCAGATTATATAAATAAAAAGTCATAAAGCAATAAGGAGAATATAGATATGAATAAAAAAATTAAAACAGAAGCAGTGGATCATTTGTTTGATGCGATTCTTACCCTGAAAACACCGGATGAGTGCTATAAGTTCTTTGAAGACGTATGCACCATCAATGAACTTTTGTCCCTTTCCCAGCGCTATGAGGTGGCAAAAATGCTCAGGGAAGGGCAGACCTATCTGGAGATTGCGGACAGGACCGGAGCCTCTACCGCTACCATCAGCCGTGTAAACCGTTCTTTAAATTACGGAAGTGACGGCTATGATATGGTGTTTGGGCGTCTGCATCTGGGAGAAGATACGGACGGGGAGTAGGGGGTCACTTATAAAGTGGGTTAAAAACAGCACGGGCTTTCTTTTGTGACGGGCACGTGCTGTTTCTTTTGTTGGAGATTGCGGAAACTGCAGGATTATCCTAAATTATTCACGGAACAGTATTTGAATTGATAACAGTACCATGAATCTGAAAATTGATCCATGCAGCCATAACATCACTCAATTAACCCGTCAAAAGGGTATAAAATCCCTGTGGCAGAGTTCAGAGCAGTTGTTAAGCTGTCAATGTTCGTTAATAGTTGCTATTCCAGCTGTACATTCAGCTTGCCGATATTTGAAAGTGTCTCATAGAATTCATTCTTATAGGGGCAACTGCTGCACAGTTTGAATGTGATATATCTTGCTGAATGAACTACTTTTGCAGCAATCTTCAGCAATTTTAAACGGACGGTATCAATGCGTTGCTTTCGCATATTTGCTGATAACACCAATCTTCTAAACCAATTAAATATGTTATACGCAAGAGCATGTACCTGCAGTCTATTGGCATTTACCATTCTGGTATGACTGCTTACGGACGCAAAATCAAAACCGGATTTGCTTTCTTTAATGAAGTTTTCCATCAGCCCTCGCTTGCAGTAAAATTTGATGAGATACTCTGGTGAGGAATCCATGTTTGTGACAACAAATGTGTACATGTAAACCATTTGGTTTATCAGGCACTTCCGATGGGGGCGGTTCCTGTAGGGCATAATTCCATAATAGACTTAAAGGATGTGCCCTGTGAAGAAGTTGATATGGGAGAAACGAATGCATATCATTTTTCTCTGGAAGGAGAATTCTTTATGCATAAAGAGCAAGCCTATGTTGAAACTGCTCCAAGAGATATTATACAATTTAAATATGCGGAAAGCCTGCAAATCCAGTAATGGTAAGACACTGCAAATATGAGGATCGTGTAGAAATACATGATCCTTTTCTGCCCCGCAAACCATTTACAAATTCCCCCATTCGTGGTATCATCATAAGAGCGTTATTTCAAAAAAACAATAACGGTGGAGGTTGCAAAATGAAGCTGATAAAAACAGTAGATGCAGAGGGTGCTGTACTCTGCCATGACATTACACAGATCATCAAGGGCGTGACAAAGGACGCCGTATTCCGCAAGGGGCATATTGTCGCAAAGGAGGACATACCGGTACTTTTAAGTGTGGGAAAGGATCAGCTGTATGTCTGGGAAAAGGAGGAGGGGATGCTTCATGAAAATGAGGCAGCCGAGATCCTGTGCAGCCTGTGCAAGGGAAACCATATGGAGCGCTCTGAGGTAAAAGAGGGAAAGATTGAGCTTACGGCTGACTGTGACGGTCTCTTAAAGGTGGATAACAGAGGCTTAAAGGCAGTGAACGGATTCGGACAGATGATGATCGCCACCCGTCACGGAAATTTTGCCGTAAAGAAGGGGGACAAGCTGGCTGGAACCCGTATCATCCCTCTGGTGATCGAAGAGGAGAAGATGGAGCGGGCCAAAGAAAGCGCATTGGCTGCCACAGGGGGACGTCCGATCCTGGATGTAATGCCTTTTGTACATAAAAAGGTAGGAATCATTACCACGGGAAATGAGGTGTTCTACGGGCGGATCAAGGATACCTTTACCCCGGTGATCGAGAAAAAGATGGCGCAGTTTGACACGGAGATCATTGATCATGTGACCTGGAATGATGATGATAAAAAGGTGACTGCTTCTATCCTTGATATGGTGAAAAAGGGTGCGGATGTAGTAGTCTGCACCGGAGGCATGAGCGTGGATCCTGACGATAAGACGCCCCTTGCCATCAAAAATACAGGAGCCAGGGTGGTATCCTACGGGGCTCCTGTGCTTCCGGGAGCTATGTTTTTATTAGCTTATCTGGAAGTAGAGGAGGAAGGAAAGAGCCGTACAGTGGCAGTGATGGGGCTTCCGGGCTGTGTGATGTATGCAAAGCGTACGATTTTTGACCTGGTGCTGCCAAGGGTGATGGCAGATGATGAGGTGACAGAGGAAAATCTGGCTTCTCTGGGACAGGGCGGCCTGTGTCTGAACTGCCCGGTCTGCACATTCCCCAACTGCGGTTTTGGAAAAGGAGTGTAGGAAAAATGGATTTTTCACATTTTGATGAACAGGGAAATGCCTGGATGGTAGATGTAGGCGGAAAGGAAGAAACAAAACGGGAGGCCACTGCAAGGGGCAGTATCTTTATGAGCCCGGAGTGCCTGAAAATGGTGAAAGAGGGTTCTATGAAAAAAGGCGATGTTCTGGGCGTGGCCCGTGTGGCCGGGATCATGGGGGCCAAGAGAACCTCTGAGCTGATTCCTCTGTGCCACCTGCTGAACCTGACCAAGCTGACTGTGGACTTTACGATCCATGAGGAGACAAATGAGATTGAAGCAGTCTGTACGGCCCGTACCACCGGACGCACCGGCGTGGAGATGGAAGCGCTGACCGGAGTGAATGTGGCCCTCCTTACCATCTACGATATGTGCAAGGCAGTGGATAAGTCTATGGAAATGAGCCATATCTATTTAGAGCATAAGTCCGGCGGAAAGAGCGGGGAATTTTATAATGAGGTAAGAAGGCAGAGGTAAAAAATGAGGGATCAGACGGGAAGAGAAATCGATTATATGCGGATCTCCATTACAGACCGCTGTAATCTGAGATGTAAATACTGTATGCCGGACGGGATCCAGTGTATGCCCCGGTGGGAGATCCTTTCCCTGGAAGAACTGGAGGCGATAGCCGTTTGTGCGGCGGATCTGGGAATCAGGAAGATTAAGGTTACAGGTGGAGAGCCGCTGGTGCGCAGGGACTGCCCCCAGTTAGTACGGATGCTCAAAAATGTCCCCGGTATTGAGAAGGTAACTCTCACCACCAACGGTGTTCTTCTGGAACAGTATCTGGGTGAGCTTTTGAATGCGGGGCTGGATGCGGTCAATATCAGTCTGGATACTCTGGATCCGGGGCTTTATGAGACCATTACCGGGGCAGATGCGCTGGATAAGGTTCTGGGAATCATAAGCAGGGCAGACAGGCTTCCCATCCCGGTGAAGGTCAATGCGGTATCCATTGATTTCGACAACTGGAAGGATGGAAAAGAGCGGGACAAGAACGGCTGGCGGGCCATGGCAGCACTGGCAGAGCAGTATCCGGTTGATGTGCGCTTTATTGAAATGATGCCCATTGGTTATGGAAAGCAGTTTCAGGGCATTGATCACAGAACGCTGCTTTTGCAGCTGAAGGAAATGTATCCGGATCTTGAAACAGACCATGAAGTCCATGGTTTTGGCCCGGCTGTTTATTATAAATCCCAAAGGTTTAAAGGCAGCATTGGCTTGATCAGCGCTATTCACGGAAAGTTCTGTTCTTCCTGCAACCGGGTGCGTCTGACCGCTCAGGGATATTTGAAAACCTGTCTGTGTTATGAGGATGGCGTGGATCTGAAACAGGTGCTCAGAGAGGAGATATCCCGGCCGGAAAAGGAAAGCCACTTCATCTGGCCGGAAGGGCTGGATGTTCGTGACGAAGGGCTTCAGAGCCGTTTGAGGACTGTGATGGAGAAAACGATCCTTAAAAAGCCCATGGCCCACTGCTTTGAAACACCGGGAAGGATTACGGAATCACATAATATGAGCTCGATCGGAGGATAAAAGGATGGATGCGAAGGAGAGAAACGGATTTGAGGAAAAGTCATTTAAGGCAGCTGTTATTACGGTGAGTGATAAGGGAGCCAGGGGAGAGCGTGTGGATGAAAGCGGCCCTGCAGCAAAAGAGATGCTGGAGGAGGCAGGCTATGAGGTAGTGGAGACGCTGATCATTCCTGATGAGCCGGAGGAACTTAAGACAGAGCTGATTCGTCTGGCAGATGAAGTCCGGGCAGATCTGGTGGTTACAAGCGGCGGTACAGGATTTTCCATGCGGGATCAGACTCCGGAGGCGACTCTGGCAGTGGCAGACCGGTTGGCTCCCGGAATTGCCGAGGCCATCCGGTATCAGTCCATGGCAGTGACGAACCGGGCCATGCTCAGCCGTGGAGTATCAGTGATCCGCAGACAGACCGTAATCGTCAACCTTCCGGGAAGTCCGAAGGCGGTAAGGGAGAGTCTGGGTTATATTTTGGATTCTCTTGACCACGGGATTCGGATTTTAAGAGGCAGTGCCTCAGAATGTGCCAGATAAGGCCAATAGGAATGAGTAAATAACTGGAAAAAATCAGAAAGAAGAGGAGTGGAAAATGAGAAAACAGCTTTATGCAGTGGCAGCAGCAATTTTAGCAGCAGGGATGCTGGCAGGATGCTCAGGAGGAGCAAAGGAGACTGAGGAACAGACAAGTGTTCAGGCAGAGAAGGAAACAGAGACCGCGAAGATTCCGGCAGCCGCTGAGGCAGAAACAGAAGCCGCTTCAGAGAAAGAAGAGACAGAGCTTTTAGTGGCAGCTGCCGCCAGTTTAAAAAATGCCTATGAAGAGGAACTGATCCCCATGTTTGAGGCTCAGTATCCGGGTGTTATAGTAACAGGCGTCTATGACAGCTCCGGTAAGCTTCAGACCCAGATCGAAGAAGGACTGGAGGCAGATGTATTTATGTCCGCAGCCACAAAGCAGATGGATGCTTTAAATGAAAAGGGGCTGATTGCTGAGGATACGATTGCGGATCTTCTGGAAAATAAGATCGTTCTGATTGTTCCCACAGGAAATGAAGCAGGGCTTGAAGCTTTTGAAGATATTGAAAAAGCATCCTCTATCGCACTGGGCGACCCGGCCAGCGTACCGGCCGGTCAGTATGCAGAGGAAGCGCTCACAAGTCTTGGGATCTGGGATCGGATCCAGGATAAGGTAAGCTTTGGAACCAATGTAACAGAGGTTTTAAACCAGGTAGCGGCTTCCAGTGCAGACGCAGGTATCGTATATGCCACAGATGCAGCCAGCATGGCAGAGCAGGTCGATGTAATTGCTGAGGCTCCCGAGGGAAGTCTGAAAAAGAAGGTAATTTATCCTGTAGCTGTGTTAAAAGGCAGCGCGCATTCTGAAGAAGCGGCAGATTTTGTGGAGTTTTTAAAAACAGAGGAAGCCATGAAGGTATTTGAGGCTTATGGCTTCTCCAAGGGAAATGAAATCCTGCCTTAAATCTGTAAATGAAAAGGAGGACGTATTATGGACTGGTCACCGGTTCTGATATCCATGAAGACAGCCAGCCTGTCCATCTTTATCACCTTTTTTCTGGGTATTTTTGCAGCGGGGGTTGTGATCCGTCTGAAAAATGAGACGTCAAAAATCATATGTGACGGTATTCTGACTCTTCCCCTGGTGCTTCCGCCTACGGTGGCCGGCTTTTTTCTGCTCTATCTGTTTGGGGTAAAACGCCCCATTGGACAGTTTTTTATTGATTTTTTCGGAGTAAAGATTGCTTTTTCCTGGGGAGCTACGGTACTGGCGGCGGTGGTGATGTCATTTCCGCTGATGTACCGCTCTGCCAGGGGTGCATTCGAGCAGGTGGATCCGGATCTGACTGCGGCTGCAAGGACTCTGGGGATGAGTGAGTGGGAAATTTTCTGGAAGGTGCTTTTTGCCAATGCCACTCCCGGCATGTTAAGCGGCGGTGTCCTGGCCTTTGCCAGAGGTCTGGGAGAATTTGGAGCCACTTCTATGATCGCGGGTAATATTGCGGGAAAGACAAGAACCCTACCAATGGCAGTGTATTCAGAGGTGGCCGCAGGCAATATGGGGGCTGCAGACCGGTATGTGGCCGTCATTGTGGTCATTGCCTTTATCTCTATTCTGCTTATGAATCTGGGAGCCTTAAGGGCAGGAGGAAGAAAGCATGGCGCTTGAGACAGAACACAGGCTTTTGCTGGGAGTTGAAATCAAAAAGAAGCTGAAGGAATTTTCTCTGGAGCTTTCCTTCGAGGCGGAAAAAGGCTGTCTGGGTATTTTAGGACCTTCGGGCTGTGGAAAGAGCATGACTTTAAAATCCATTGCAGGCATTGTGACGCCGGATTCCGGCCGGATTGCCCTTCAATATGCTCAGGGGGAGGCAGCCGGGGGACGGGTTCTGTTTGATTCTGCCCTTAAGATCAATGAAACGCCTCAGATCCGCCGGGTAGGCTACCTGTTCCAGAATTACGCCCTGTTCCCCAATATGACGGTGGAGGAAAATATTGCCGCAGGCTTAAAGGGAAAGGGCGCAAGGGCTGCAGCGGGGGGCAGGAAGTCCCAGGTCTGCTCCCCTCAGGCCATTAAGCAGAAGGTGCAGGAGATGACGGAGCGTTTCCGGCTGATCGGACTGGAAAAGCATTATCCCGCTCAGTTGTCCGGCGGCCAGCAGCAGAGAACAGCACTGGCCCGGATTCTGGCCTATGAACCGGAAATCCTGCTTTTAGATGAACCGTTTTCAGCAATGGATACATATCTGAGGGAAAAGCTGCGTCTGGAGCTGGCAGAAGCATTAAAGGATTATGACGGCGTTTCCATTCTGGTAACTCATGACAGGGACGAGGCATACCAGCTCTGTCCGGAGATACTTTTGATGGATCAGGGAAAGGTTCTGGCCAGGGGAAAGACGAGAGATATTTTTGCCTGGCCCCAAACCTGCAAGGCTGCAAGACTTACGGGCTGCAAAAATATTTCCAGGATCAGGCGGATGGGTGAACGGCATATCTGCGCTTTGGACTGGGGCGGCTTAGAGTTGATGGCAGACCGTCTGGTGGGGGAGGAGATTACTGCAGTGGGGATCCGGGCTCATGATTTTGAGCCGCTAAGCAGACAGAAGGCAGCTGCATACGCATATGAAAACTGTATTCCTGTGGAAGAACCCCAGGTGTCTGAAATGCCCTTTGAGTGGTATATTACCCTGAAAAACGGCCTGTGGTGGAAACGAGAAAAGACGATTCATACCCACAATTCTGCCGGAGTGATCCCGGAGTATCTTCGGGTAGATCCGTCGGCTATTTTACTGTTAAAAGGAGAACTCTGATATGAAAAAAACAGGAGCAGTCATTGTGGCGGCAGGCCATAAAAACAGAGGAACGGCCTTTTTGCCCATGCTCCCGGTAGGGGACAGCACCGTGATCCGTCGGATCATTATTACGATGAGGCGGGTGGGGATTGATCCTATTGTGGTAGTGACGGGAAAACAGGGAGATGAGCTGGAGAAGCATATAAGCGATCTGGAGGTTATTTCCCTGCGCAATCCCGATTACGAAATGGAACAGATGTTCGACAGCATTTCCATGGGTCTTCGCTACATCAGAGGACTGTGTACACAGACACTGATCCTTCCTGCTAAATTTCCGCTTCTTTTGCGTGATACGCTGGAAAAAATGCTTTCAGAAGAGGGCGATATTATCCGGCCGGTTTTTGACGGAAAAAGAGGCCATCCGGTTCTTATATCGGAGCACGCAGCCGGGAAAGTGCTTGAATACACGGGAAATCGGGGCTTGCGGGGAGCACTTTTTGAAGCGGAGCAGTGCTTTGTGACAAAGGAAGTACCTGTGGAAGATCAGGGAATTATCTTTGCAGTGGAAACGGATGAAGACAGTACGGAACGGGAAATGGAAAAACAGAAGATCCAGGTGCATCCGGAGGTGCGTCTGGTCGTTCGGAGAAATGATCCCTTCTTTGGGCCGCTGCTTGCCCGTTTTCTCACCGTGGTTTGTCATACAGGTTCCATGCAGACGGCCTGCAGGCAGCTGCACATATCCTATACCAAAGGCTGGAAGCTTTTAAAGGAGGCGGAGCATCAGCTGGGCTATGGCCTCCTTGTATCCCGGTCAGGAGGAACAGAGGGGGGATTTTCCCGTCTTACAGAGAAGGGGGAAGATTTTCTAAGACGATATCTGTGCATGGAAGAAGAACTGCGCAAAGAAAGCGAACGGCTGTTTAAACGGTATTTTCCGGAAGAAAATGAGGTGTCAAAATGAGAGAGTTATTTAAAGAACTGAAAAAATGCCTTTTAAGAGGAGAGGGAGCAGCACTTGCTTCGATCATAGAGAGCGCGGGTTCCACACCCAGAGGCGCGGGTTCGCGGATGCTGGTAAAAGCAGATGGAACGGCTCTTGGAACTGTGGGCGGAGGAGCTGTGGAGTATCAGGTAACTCTGGCCTGCAGGGAAGCAGTTAAAAGTAAAGAGTCCAGTCTTCGAGAGTTTACTTTAACCCGTGGGAAAGAAGCCGATATCGGTATGGTCTGCGGGGGAGATGTGACGGTGTACATCCAGTATGTGGATCCTGAAATGCCAGGTATCCAGGAGCTTATCGATCAGGTTCTGAGTGTTCTTGATGTGGATGAGGACAGCTGGCTGATTTTTGACCTCACTGTGGAAAAATCGTGGAAAATGGGGCTTTACAGTGAAAAGACAGGTGTTTTGGGCCTTGGAAATGAAACGGCAGGAGCAGGGTGGATGAAGCATAGCTGTCCTTCGGGAGCCGCAGAAATGAAAGATGGAAGGGACGCTTCTGTATGTGAACGGGTGTTGCCGGAGACGGTATTTGGGCCTGAGTTTACAGCGCTTTTTGGTTCCCAGGCGGTCATTTCCAGAGAAAACGATCATTTTTACTATGTGGAGCCTCTGGTTCAGTCTGGTACGGCGTATGTGTTCGGCGGAGGCCATGTGGCTCAGGAGCTGGTTCCTGTATTAAAAAAAGTGGGCTTTCGCTGTGTGATCATGGATGACAGAGAGATGTTTGCCAACCGGCAGGTATTTCCCGATGCCGATCAGGTAATCGTGGGAGATATGGAGAGGATTGGCGACTATGTGTCTATCCGGCCTCAAGACTACGTATGCGTGATGACAAGAGGCCATCAGTTTGACTATTATGTGCAGAAGCAGGCTCTGGCTTTAAAGCCCTGCTATCTGGGCGTGATGGGAAGCAAAAACAAGATCCGTGTGGTGACGGAACGGCTGCTTGAAGATGGATTTTCAAATGAGGAGATCAAGGCCTGCCATATGCCGATCGGTTTGGGAATCCATGCGGAAACACCCCAGGAGATTGCAGTCAGCGTTGCGGCGGAGATGATCTCTGTGCGGGCCGAGAGACTGGGAAAGACAAGGAGGTAAAGGCATGAAGGAATGTGTATGGGCAATATATTTCAGTCCCACCGGAGGAACAAAAAAAGCGGCCTTCTATCTGGCAGAGAGCCTTGGAAAAGAGGTAAAAGAGGTGGATCTTTCTGCTCCTGATTTTAATGGCGCAGAATTTAAAAAGGATGATCTGGTGATTGTGGCTGCTCCTGCATTTGGAGGAAGGATCCCGGCACTGATGGCAGAGCGGTTAAAGTGCACCGCAGGAAAGGGCGCTGCTGCTGTTACGGCTGCCGTTTATGGAAACAGGGCCTATGAGGATGCTCTGGTGGAGTTAAATGATGCATTGGAGGAGCAGGGCTTTGAGCCTTTCGCTTCTGTGGCTGTCCTTGCGGAGCATTCCATGGTTCGGGAGGTGGCGGCAGGACGTCCGGATGCGAAGGATCATGAGGAGCTTTCCGGTTTTGGAGCACAGATCCTTAAAAAGCTTGAAGCGGCAGAAATTACAAGGCCCCAGGTGCCGGGGAACCGCCCATATAAGGAATGGAAAAAGATGCCTGCAGTACCGGTAAACGGCAGCGGCTGTACCGGGTGCGGACTCTGCGCCGGACTCTGTCCCTCTGGAGCTATTTCAAAAGAAAATCCATCAGTGACAGATCCAAAGAAATGTATCCTGTGCCTGCGCTGCATCGCTGTCTGTCCTTCCGGTGCAAAAAAGCTTCCGGAACGTGTTCAGGAGATGTTAAACCAGAAGCTTCTGCCGTTAAAGGGGATCCGGAAGGAAAATGAGCTGTTTTTGTAAAATTTGGGGTAATTAGTCCGGACCATATAAAACAGGCTGGAGCTGTTCACCCTTCAGAGCAGCTTTTATGGTTGGAATTACAAGCTCTGTTCTCGCAACCAGGGAACAGGGCTTTTTTTGCGGTGAATCCTGGGAAAATGGAACAAAATATACATGTTTGCAGGGAAAGAGAAGTCCGATATTTTTAAAATTCATTCCCATGGCATCATTGGTGGAAAGGAAGATAACCAGAGGCTTTTCATTACGCAAATGGGCTTTGGCAGCCATGAGTACGGGGGTATCCGTGATGCCGTTTGCCAGCTTGGCAAGGGTATTTCCCGTACAGGGGGCGATGAGCAGAAGATCCAGATAGCCTTTGGGGCCAATGGGTTCCGCGTCCTCAATGGTAAGAATGGGTTCCCGTCCGGCCAGACCGCTGATGGTCCGGATATATTCATCCGTGCTTCCGAAACGGGAACGGGTGGTCTGCACATGGGAGGAAAAGATGGGGTACAGCTCGGCTTCCTCCTGTATGAGAGTTTGTACGGTCTGTTTTATTTTATCAAAGGTACAGAAGGACCCGGTAACAGCCAGGCCGATCGTTTTTCCTTTCAGAGACATAAGAATTTCCCTCTATTATAAATGTAGTAGTTTTTAACGTCCCTCTCCAAGGACCTGCAGTACTGCCCGGCACAGGATCCTGGCAGAGGCTTTGGGACTGAAACGTCCCGGAAGCCCCGGACAGGCGATCCGGCAAAGTCCGGCCTGACGGCAGGCTTCCTCAGAAATACAGCCGGAGCCGGAAGCTAGTTCAAAAAGTACCGCGTCTTTACGGATCTGCTTGATAAGCAGGGGATCTGTAAGGATAGGAGCGGGAACTGTATTAAAAATAAGCTCTGCCTGAGGAAGATATTTTTCCAGTTTTTGGGGATCAAAGGTGTCAAAGCCACGCGTTTTGGCAAGTGTCTGCCGGATGGGATTTATCTCACAGACGGATGCATCTGCAAACATTCCTCTCAGGCGGTCAGCCAGCGCCTGGCCGCAGCGCCCATATCCAAGGATCAGGCAGCGGCAGCGATGGAGATTGATGGGGCACTGGCTGACTGCCAGAGAGATGGCGCCTTCTGCGGTGGCAATGGCATTTTCCAGGGAAATTTCTTCCATGTCCATAAAATCCTTCCATAGAATGTCATTATTATCGCAGAACTCTTTTACAGGATCCGGGAGATTTCCGCCAAAAAGATACTGTCCGGGCATAAGGCAGGAAAGAAGGGCAGAGAGTTCCATACCGTGTGAGGGAGGCTGGAACAGATGAACCCCGTCGCGGGTAAAGGGAACGGGGCCGAGGATCACAGAGGCCTCTTTGACTGCCGATTTCATCAGCGGGGAATCCGTTCCTGTAAAAAAAGATACGGGATATCCTTCCTTGGAAAGAATCTGTACCATCCATCGAAGACGCATATCGCCCCCGACTGCAAAAAATGTTCTCATGGCTGTTCCTGCCTTATTTCTGTCTGTAATTTATATATATGAAAGGGCTGGAAAAGCGTGAGAAAGCATGGTATACTATTACACATAGCACACAAAATACTGGCTGCGTCTTTTATGGCTGGATCCAAAAAGACAGAGACCAGTTTTTTTGTAGAAATCGTTATATACAAAAGAGTATAACGGGAGGGCAGAAGATGGAAGATAACAATAAGCTTCATTACGGTTTATCATTGCGCCTGTATTTTGAGGAAAAGGCCTTTGGTCCGGGGATGGTGGCTTTGCTGAGAGCGGTAGAGAAAACAGGATCTCTGCAGAGAGCGGCCCGCTCTATGAATATGGCCTACAGTAAGGCATGGAAAATGCTCCGGGTGGCGGAAAAGGAGTGGGGGTTTTTGCTGACAGACCGGGAGACCGGAGGAAGAGACGGAGGAGGTTCCACCCTTACGCCTCAGGCGAAGGAGCTGATGGAAGCTTATTTAAGCTTTCGAAGAGATGCAGAAGCGGAACTGGACCGTCTGTTTGAAACGTATTTTTCGGATGAATGGTTAAATCATATGAGAGAGATGGGAGAAAATGAAAAAAATGAGTGAGGAAATCGTATTTTGCAGGGGAGGAGGCTGTACGGCCAAGCTGGGGCCGGGGGTACTGGCCCGTGTGTTAAATCGGCTGCCCAAAACAAAGGATCCCAATCTGATGATCGGATATGACGGTTCCGATGATGCGGCCGTATACCGGCTTACAGATGATCTGGCCATGGTGCAGACACTTGATTTTTTTCCTCCCATGGTGGAGGATCCCTATATATTCGGCCAGATTGCGGCTGCCAATGCGCTGAGTGATATCTATGCCATGGGAGGAGAGGTAAAAACTGCATTAAATATCGTATGCTTTCCGGAAGAGATGGATCTGAATATTCTGGGAAAGATCATGCAGGGCGGCAGCGAAAAGGTACGAGAGGCAGGAGGTGTTCTGGCGGGCGGCCATTCCATTGCGGACAGCGATGTAAAATACGGCCTTTCTGTTACGGGAATTATCCATCCTGACCGTGTATTTGCCAACAGCGACTGCAAAGAGGGCGATGCCCTGATCCTCACAAAGCCTCTGGGTGTAGGGATTGTATGCACGGCAGCAAGGATGAAGGCGGCACCTCAGGCGGCGTATGACCTGGCGGTCCAGTCCATGACAACCCTTAATAAATATGCATCCGAGATTCTTAAAAAATACAGGCTCCACGGATGTACGGATGTAACAGGCTTCAGCTTTTTAGGGCACCTGTGTGAAATGGTAACGGATCAGGCCACAGCCCGCATCTATAAGGATCGCATTCCGGTTATTCCGGAGGCGCCTGCATTGGCAGAGGAATTCTATATCACAGCAGCGGCTCAGAGAAACCGCAACCATGTGCAGGATAAGATTGATTTTGGAAGCTGTGGCTTTTCCATGCAGGAAATCCTGTTTGATCCCCAGACCTCCGGCGGACTGCTTGCATCCATTGATGCTGCAGATGCCGAAGCAGCACTTAAGGAACTGGAAGAACTGGGGCTTCCCTGCGGGATCGTGGGAAGGATCGAAGCGCGGCAGGAAAAGGCCGTGATTGTAGAATAAAAGAGAAGTGAGGAGGAAACAGGCTATGATAAGACTGGATGAAAGGGGAAAGCAGTGTCCGCTGCCGGTGATTGAGGCGAAACGGGCCCTGGAGGCAGCGGCGCCGGGGGAAGCAGTAGAGGTGGTCGTGGATAATGAGATCGCAGTACAGAATTTAAAGAAGCTGGCAGATCACAAGGGGCTGTCCTTTGCATCTGAAAAAAAGAGCAGCAGAGAATATGTGGCTGTTATTACAGCTGGTGAGGGAGTAAAAGAAGGAGAAAGCGCACCGCAGGCAGATGCTTTACCGGAAAAAGAGCCTGAAGTCTGCCATCCGGACGGACGCAGGAAGGGAATGGTGGTTGTGATTTCTTCCCGTGAAATGGGGCAGGGAGATCCGGCGCTGGGAACCCTTCTGATGAAGGGATTTATTTATGCTCTTACACAGCAGGACGTACTGCCGGAAACCATTCTTCTCTATAATGGAGGCGCCTTCCTTTCCTGTGAGGGCTCGGATAATCTGGAGGATCTTAAGACGCTGGAGGCTCAGGGCGTAGAAATTCTTACCTGCGGCACCTGCTTAAACCATTATGGGATCGGGGACCGGCTGAGAGTAGGCAGCGTTACCAATATGTATGAGATTGCAGAAAGGATGACCGGGGCAGCTGTGCTGATACGGCCTTAAGGTGGGGAGCATGAATAGACAAAAGCAGCTGATCATAGTAAGAGGCGGAGGGGATATTGCCACAGGAACCATCCACCGCCTTCATCGGTGCGGTTATCCGGTGCTGGTGCTGGAAACAGGCAGTCCTTCTGCCATCCGCAGGCAGGTGGCATTTTCCGAAGCAATCTATGACAGACAGAGTGAAATTGAGGGTGTGACCTGCTTAAAGGTATCCGATTTTGCAGAGGCAAAGGCTGTCTTAGAGGCAGGAGCCATCCCCATGATGATGGATGAGACGTGTGAAATATTAAAGGAAGTCCGTCCCTGGGCTCTGGTGGATGCGATCCTGGCAAAAAAGAACCTAGGAACGAACCGGAATATGGCGGATAAGACTATTGGCCTGGGGCCAGGCTTTGCAGCCGGGGAAGATGTGGATCTGGTGATCGAGACCATGCGGGGCCACAACCTGGGAAGGATCATTTCCAGGGGAACGGCCCTTCCGAATACAGGAACTCCGGGGCTGATCGGAGGCGCGGGAAAGGAACGGGTCATCCATTCGCCGGCTATGGGGATCCTTTTTGGAAAAGTGAGGATCGGAGACCGGGTAGAAAAGGGACAGCCCGTCGCGGTCATTGTTACGGGGCAGGGAGAGGTAGTGGTAGAAGCTTCTCTTACAGGCCTGGTGCGTGGGCTGATCCGGGACGGTTATCCGGTGGCAAAGGGCTTTAAGATCGCGGATATTGATCCAAGAGAGAGCGAGTATGAAAACTGCTTTACCATTTCAGATAAAGCGAGGGCGATCGGCGGTTCTGTATTAGAAGCCCTTTTATATCTGGAACAGAAACAGGGCTTTTAAGGGAGGCGCATTATGATCTATCTTGACAGTGCGGCTACCTCCTTTTACCGTCCTCCTGTGGTGGCCCGGGCAGTGGCAGAGGCGATGAACTCCATGGGAAACTGCTCCCGGGGAACGCACAGAGAAGCTTTAACGGGAGCCAGGATCATTTTTGAGACAAGACAGCTTCTGGCAGAGCTGTTTCATGCTCCCGGATCGCAGCAGGTGGCATTTACAGCTAATTCCACAGAAAGTTTAAATATGGCGGTCAAAGGCCTGATCGATCCGGGAGACCGGGTAGTGACTACCGTGCTTGAACATAACAGCGTGCTCCGACCTCTGTATGAGATGGAAAAAAGGGGCGCTGTGCTGACCATTGTGGGCTGTGAGAAGGATTCTTCTAACGGGACTTCCAGAAAAGGAAGGCTGGATATGATAGCCATGGAGAAGGCCATTACTCCGGGCACAAAGGCTGTGGTTATGACTCATGCCTCCAATCTCACCGGAAACTGCCAGGATCTGGCTCAGGTGGGAGAATGGTGCCGCAGGGCAGGCGCTCTTTTTATTGTAGATGCCTCTCAGACCGCAGGCCTCTTTCCGATTGATATGGAGAGAGATCAGATCGATGTCCTCTGCTTTACCGGTCACAAGGGCCTGATGGGGCCTCAGGGAACTGGCGGGATCTGCCTTGGCACAGGAGTGAATATACGGCCTCTTTTATCCGGAGGCAGCGGTATTATGACCTTTGAAAAGCAGCATCCGTCACAGATGCCGACAGCGCTGGAAGCAGGTACCTTGAACGGACATGGGATTGCAGGACTGCGGGCCGCCCTTCTGTATATTAAGGAACAGGGTATGGAGCATTTGAGAAAGAGGGAACAGCAGCTTATGCGGCGTTTTTATGAGCAGGCGCTGGAAATTCCGGATATCCGTATCTATGGGGATTTTTCCCAGAAAGACAGGGCTGCTATTGTATCTTTGAATCTGGGAGAAGAGGATTCCGCTCAGGTCAGCGACTATCTTTCTGAGGAATATGACATTGCCACCCGCTCTGGAGGTCACTGTGCTCCTTTGATGCATGAGGCGCTTAAAACCGTGGAGCAGGGGGCGGTACGGTTCAGTTTTTCCCATTTTAATACAGAAGAACAGATCGACGAAGCCATTGATGCCCTGAAGCATTTTTAAATAGAAGAACAGGCAGCGGTACGCTGAGACAGAATTTCGTTTAAGGCAGATGCACTGCTTGTATGGCTCCGCACGATCTGGGTTGTGTCCGGACGGACCTCATCCAGAGCACAGCGGATCATTTTGTGGGATACCGTATTCGTAAAGAGTACGAGCAGATCCGGTGTTCCGATCTGCTTGTCCAGGCTGGCACTCATCTGGGTAAAAACCTTTGCTTTGCAGTTGTAGGTTTTGCATATTTTTTTATACTGGGTGACCATCCGGTCATGACCTCCGATGATAACAACACTCATGAAATATCCTCCCTTGCAGGTATGTATTTGGAAATATATAGGTTAGCATATACTAACTAAAAGTATCATATAACAAATCCGGCAAAATGTCCATAGAAATTTTACAGGAAAATGGTTCATTCCAAAAAGAAAACTATTTAATACAAAAAGTTTTAGATTAACTAAAAATTTTTGTCAACAATGCAGATTGCGGTTATATCCTTCTTGGGCTATAATAATTCCATCATAAGAAACAGGAGAGGAAGAAAGAAAATGGGATTTATTGCCGTAGTAATCGTATTTGCAAGCCTTGGCTATGATATGTACCGTGTGATCCGTAGTCATGGAAACAATTGAGATAGAAATGCAGAATGTCTGATGAAACATACATTTTGAAAAGGAAGCAGTCCGGTTTTTGGGGGCAGAGGGTTCTGCCTGCAGGAATCGGGCTGTTTTTATATACAGCTGTTTTTGCGTCTGTGGATGCGGCAGATGCATAGAAATTCCTTGTGCGGTCATTTGCTCCATGATAAAATAAAACAGAACAATGGGAGAAGATGGGGGACAGAACGTGGAAGCATATTATTACGGAGCATGTTTGACACAGGCCGTTCACAGTATTTTCAAGGCGCTGGAAATAGAAAAATACCGGTTATCCGGCTGTCCGTTTGTGATCTCATTCACCGGCGGAGGAGGAAAAACCTCCCTGATCCGTCGTATGGCATGGGAAGGGCGGGAACTGGGACTTAAGGTTCTTGTGATTCCTACAACCCATATGGCCCTTCCGGAGCATTTTTTTGTGCCGGAACCTTCGGTGGGGGCTTTGGAGCGGACATTAAAAGACAGTGGGATTGCGGTTGCGGGAAATCCGGAGGAACGAAAGCCCGGAGAGAAAAAGATATCCTTCTGGGGCTGGGAATTTTACCAGCAGGCCAGAGAAAAAGCGGATCTCGTCTTAGTGGAGGCCGATGGAGCAAAGAGGCTTCCGGTGAAGGTGCCGGGACCGGCAGAGCCGGTGATACCGGGAGATACAGATCTGATCCTCTGCGTGTACGGTCTTAAGGCTCTGGGACAAAAGGGAGAGAAATGCTGCTTTCGCATGGAACAGGCAAAAACGCTTTTGGGAGAGAGCTTCAGTCTGGATAAAGAGGACAGGGAATGGGCAATGGAGGAGAAATATATGGCCTGTCTGATGAAACAGGGATATTTAAGTCCGCTGAAGCAGTCATTTCCTCAGGCCAGGATCCTTCCTGTGTTCAATCAGGCAGATACAGGGGAGCTTGTTCTGGCAGGAAAGCGGATCCTGGAGCAGATCGGACATACAGAGGGTCTGATCACGGGAAACCTGTGGAAGGAACCGTCATTTGAGTTGTTTTAAACAGGATAGAAAGGTGACTTTATACAATGAAACTTTCGATGATTTACATGGCTTCCGGCTTTGGAAAGCGATTTGGTTCCAATAAGCTTCTGGCATCCTTTGAGGGACGTCCTCTTTATACATACGGATTGTCTGCTCTGGAAAAAGGGGCGCAGATTCTGGAAAAAAAATCGGGGATAAGCTGTGAGATAATTACGGTAAGTCAATATCCCCAGATCCTGGAAAGTGCCCGCTGCCTGATCTCCGGAGGAAAGGTGCTGGAAAATCCGTTCAGTGAAGAGGGGATAACGGCGTCGATCCGCCTTGGGGTAGCCGCCGCCTGGGAAGATACGGATGCATTCCTTTTTTTTGTGGCAGATCAGCCCTATACGGAAGGAGAAATGATCGCTTCTTTTGCGGAGGGCTATTTTAAAAGCGGAAAAAAGCTCGGCTGTACGGCATTTAAGGGACGCAGGGGAAGTCCTACTGCGTTTGGAGTCTGTTACCGCTCTGAGCTTTTGGCTATTTCAGGAGATAAGGGTGGCCGTCAGGTTATGAAGAACCATCCGGAGGAACTCTGGATCATGGAAACAGAGGAAAAACAGCTGTGGGATGTGGATCTGCCGGAGGATTTGAAGAGGGGGAAAAAAGAGTATGGCACAGGAGCATGATTTTTCAAAGGGCAGTATCATTTCAAATATTTTAAAGCTGGCTCTTCCTATGACGCTGGCCCAGCTGATCAATGTACTCTATAATATCATAGACCGGATCTATATCGGCCAGCTTCCTGAGGATGCTACGCTGTCTCTCACAGGTCTTGGGCTGTGTCTTCCTATTATTTCCATCGTAATAGCCTTTGCAAATCTCTTTGGAATGGGAGGTGCACCCTTATGCTCCATTGAGCGGGGAAGAGGAAATAAGGAAGAGGCAGAGGCCATTATGGGAAATTCCTTTGTAATGATGGTACTGGTGGGGCTGCTCCTTACCACTGTGGGCCTTCTGTTTAAGCGGCCGCTTTTATATCTGTTTGGGGCCAGCGACGATACCATTGGCTATGCGGATGACTATGTGACGATTTATCTTCTGGGAAATATATTTGTGATGGTCGGACTGGGTATGAACAGCTTTATCAATTCTCAGGGCTTTGGAACCATTGGCATGATGACGGTTCTTTTGGGAGCAGCCGCCAATATTTTACTGGATCCTGTATTTATATTTGGATTTCATATGGGGGTTCAGGGAGCGGCTCTGGCTACCATTCTTTCCCAGTTTCTTTCAGCTGTCTGGATCCTCCGGTTCCTCACCGGGCCCAAGGCCACTCTACGGCTGCGCCGTTCATCCATGCGGCTGGAACGGGAACGGATTTTCCGTATCATGGGTCTGGGAATGAGCGGGTTTACCATGGCGATCACCAACAGTTCGGTGCAGATCATGTACAACACCATGCTGCAGAGGGCCGGAGGTGATCTTTATGTGGGGATTATGACCGTCATCAATTCTGTCCGTGAGGTAATTTCCATGCCGGCTCAGGGCGTGACCAACAGCGCTCAGCCGATCATGGGGTATAATTATGGGGCAAAGGAGTATGGACGGGTAAAAAAGGCCATTGTATTTATGTCTTCTGTTTCTGTTTTATATACATTGGCTGCCTGGGGGCTGATCCATGGTTTTTCTGGATTTTTTATCCGGATGTTTAACCGCAGCGGAGAACTGGTGGAGGCGGGAATACCGGCTATGCGGATTTACTTTTTCGGCTTTTTTATGATGTCCCTGCAGTTTGCAGGCCAGTCCGTATTTGTAGGTCTGGGAAAATCCAGATATGCCGTATTCTTTTCCATTTTCAGGAAAGTGATAATCGTAATCCCGCTGATATTGATCTTGCCGACAATTTTTCATCTGGGCACAGACGGTATCCTTATGGCAGAACCCATATCTAATTTTATCGGCGGAACGGCCTGTTTCGGGACCATGCTGTGTACGGTATGGCGCGAACTGGGAAAGAAGGAGAAATCAAATGCACAGGAAACATAAGAGCAGGACATGGGTGGCAGCAGTCCTGTTTGTGGGGGCTGCTATTCTTTTTACATGCGGATTTGGCAGAATGTCGGAGTATTCTTCTGGAGAAAGGGGTCATCTGCGTTCGGCAACCTATTATTCCGATGACTGGGTGATCAATTTCTGGAACAGCGAAAGTGTCCATATGGAGGAGGAACTGGCACGTATTGCGGCAGACGGCTTTAACAGTATTATCCTGGCAGTTCCGTGGAGGGAATTTCAGGTGGAAACAGCTCCGGTCATGTATGAGGAGTATGCCTGGAAGAAGCTGGGGCATGTTATGGAAGCAGCCGGAAAACAGGGATTGGGAGTGATCCTCAGAGTGGGTTATACCTGGGATTATGCGTCACCGGAGTCTGCTTTGTCACGGTATGAGGGACTTTTATATGATCCGCAGCTAAAAGCCGCATGGATTTCCTATGCAGAACGTCTGTATAAACAGGTTTCTGCTTATGAAAACTTCTGCGGCGGCTTTCTCACCTGGGAAGATTTCTGGAATTTCACGGAAAATGCAGCCGGATATGGAAATGGGATTGCCGGACGCAGAATGGCAAAGCTGTGCGGATATACGGATTACCTGAAGGAAAAATATACGCTGGAGCAGCTAAAGGAATATTATGGAACTTCCTTTGAAAATTATGAGGAAATATGGCTTCCGGAGAAGGACTCTTATGCAAGAAAGCTTTTTTATGAATTTTATGATGCGTTTCTTGCAGAGCTTTTGACGGAAACTCAGAAGGTATTTCCAGATCTTTCCATGGAAGTTCGGCTGGACGCAGATCCGGTAAAAAAAGCGGACAAAACGCTGGAAGGTGTTTCTCATCAGAGTACCTTTGGCTGTGGAAATGCATCCTGCACCAGTATTATGTACAGTGTCCCTATGGGGTTTCCTAATGAAGGCGAGTGGGTGACAGCCGATCAGGCATTAAACATGGCGCCTGTATTTTTTGACCAGGTCAGCCGGTATAATGGAAATAAACCGGTGTATGTGGACCAGTTCCTTTTTACGGACAATACTCCTGGTTTTGAAAGGAATGCCCGTTTAAAGCCGGAGGAGAAAAACGCCTATCTGGCCGGAATGGGTGAGCTGTTTCGCACCATGACCATAGGATACGGCGTGTGGACTTACAGGGATTACGGAGATAACAAGCTTTATAACCCCCAGTTTGCCCTGGGACTGAGAGGCTGGAAGGTAACCGGAGAAAGCTATATCGAAGAGGGGAAGAATGGAAAAGAAGCGGTTCTTCCTTCAGGAAGCAGCATTTCCCAGGAGATGCGGGGCAGAGTCACCGGCAGAACTGGCCCGGATGTCCATGTGCGTTTTTCTCTGGAAGGAACAGCCGGGAGTATGGTAAGCGTCCGGGTGGGGAAGCGGACTAAGACCCTTCAGGCAGGAGAAAGAACGGATGCAGAACTGGTATTTGAGAATGCATTGGCAGAAGAACTGACCATTTCCTGCACCGGAGGAGGCAGCGTACGGATTGACGATCTGAATCTGTATACGTTTGTGACAGAGGGTGATATATACCGCATGGATGGCTCCGAGGGGGAATGTACGGATGGGATCCGGCAGCTGAACCAGGCTCTGGGGGCAGAGGATTAAGGTATTTTTGCATGAGAAAAGCCACCAGAGCGCATACTAAATCCTGTCATGACGCCTGAAACCTTACGTTTTGGGAAAATTTATGTGACAGGAGGAAATCAAATATGACAAAATTGGAATGTTCAGTGGAAAACTGTGTGCACAATGCAGATCAGTGCTGCTGCAGAGGCTCGATCCTGGTAGACGGACACGGAGCCAGGGATGCAGAGGGTACCTGTTGTGCCAGCTTTGAGGAAAATAAGGGCGGGTCTTTTAAAAATCTCTTTAAAACCCCGGAAACCCGTCTGGAGGTAGACTGTGATGCCGTAAACTGCGTCTACAATGAGGACTGCTGCTGTACGGCGTCCGGAATCTGTATCTGCGGAAACGGAGCCTGCGACTGTGAAAATACAAGATGCGCCACTTATAAGGCAAAATAGGAAACTTAAAAAAATAGTTGACATTCCCGGAATCATATGGTATCATTTTAGAAGTTGTGAAAACAACGCACAGGAAAGCAGGTTATCCGCCTCACCTTGGCACGAGTCAGTGACCCGGGTTTATATCAGAAGCTGTATAAAAGGTTTTTTATATAAAGAATCTTTTTCGGTTTAAAACCAGAGCAGCAGACGAGTATGATTTTTTAGCGGATGGCATAAGCTGTCCGCTTTTTACATTTACCAAGCAGAGGCAAAGGCTCTTCATTCAAACAAACATGACTATGGAGGTGTACGACTATTAGCGAGTTAATGATCAACGAACAAATCAGAGACAGAGAGATCCGTCTGATCGGTGAGAACGGCGAACAGTTAGGTATTATGTCTGCAAGAGACGCCTACAAGATGGCGCAGGAGGCAGAGCTGGATCTTGTGAAGATCGCTCCTACTGCAAAGCCGCCGGTATGCAAGATCATCGATTATGGAAAGTACCGTTACGAATTGGCCCGTAAGGAAAAGGAAGCCAGAAAGAAACAGAAAGTGATTGACGTCAAAGAAGTTCGTTTGTCCCCGAACATTGATACTAATGACTTAAACACCAAGGTGGGAGCTGCCAGAAAGTTCCTGGAAAAGGGGGATAAGGTAAAGGTAACTCTTCGTTTCCGTGGCCGTGAGATGGCCCATATGTCCAAGTCAAAGTACATTCTGGACGATTTCGCTGAGAGTCTGGCTGACATCGCAGTTGTTGATAAGCCCTCAAAGGTGGAAGGAAGAAGCATGGTTATGTTTTTAACTGCAAAACGTTAAAAATAGAAAGTTTTCAAGGAGGAAATTTACAATGCCAAAGTTAAAAACCAGCAGAGCAGCAGCAAAGCGCTTTAAAAAGACAGGAACCGGTAAGTTAGTCCGCAATAAAGCTTACAAGTCTCATATCTTAACTAAGAAGTCTACAAAGAGAAAGAGAAATCTTAGAAAAGATATCGTTACCGATGCTACTAACGTAAAGGCAATGAAGAAGATTTTACCATATCTGTAAGTTTTAGATTAAATTAGGAGGAATTACCGATGGCAAGAATTAAAGGCGGCTTAAACGCAAAAAAGAAGCACAATAGAATCCTGAAGATGGCTAAGGGCTACAGAGGAGCCCGTTCCAAGCAGTACAGAGTAGCTAAGCAGTCCGTAATGCGCGCACTGACCAGCTCCTACGCAGGCAGAAAAGAGAGAAAGAGACAGTTCAGACAGCTGTGGATCGCACGTATCAACGCTGCAGCACGTATCAACGGCCTGTCCTACAGCAAGTTCATGTACGGCTTAAAGCTGGCTGAGGTTGATTTAAACCGCAAGGTTCTGTCCGATATGGCGATTAACGATGCAGAAGGCTTCGCAAAGCTGGCTGAGCTGGCAAAGTCCAAGCTTGCTTAATTAAAATATATTGATAAGAGCTCCTGTTCTATGGCTGATGATACAGATTCAGCCGTGGGGCAGGTTTTTTTGTGTAAAAAAATGGATAAAGCAACATGGACAAGGCTGTTTTGCAGAGTTATAATTGTATAAAAATACACACAAAGGAAACGAAAGTTATGGCACAGAATGTAAAAGACAGTACAGACATGATCCACGGAAGCATCGCCAGATCCATCCTGCTGTTTTCCATTCCTCTTCTGGTTGGAAATTTCTTCCAGCAGCTCTACAATACAGTAGACGCCTATGTGGTGGGAAATTATGTGAATACCAGTGCGCTGGCGGCGGTCGGAGCATCTACGCCGATCGTAAATATGCTGGTAGGTTTCTTTACGGGTCTGGCAGCCGGTGCGGGGGTGGTGATATCCCAGTATTTTGGCGGAGGCCGGACGGAGCAGATGCGCCGGGCCATCCACAGTTCCCTGGCTCTTACGGCAATCCTGAGCGTTTTGTTTACAGCACTGGGCTTAAGCTTTACAAAGCCTTTGCTCCACGCCATCGGCGTACCGGAGGATGTAATGCCTAACTCTGCCCTGTATTTATCCATCTATTTCTGGGGAATGACATTTTCGCTCTTTTATAACATGGGCTCCGGTATTCTGCGTGCGATCGGTGATTCTAAAAACCCTTTGTTTTACCTCATTGCAGCCAGTCTGGTAAATATTGTCCTGGATTTTTTATTTGTCTGCGGGTTTGGAATGGGAGTAGAGGGAGCGGCGATTGCCACCATTATTGCGCAGGCGGTCAGCGCGGCGCTGGTGATGGGAAAGCTTCTTATGACCCGTGAGATTTACCGTGTGCGGCTTGGAGAAATCTGTTTTGACAGGAAAATGATCCGGCGTATTGTGGATATTGGCCTTCCGGCAGCGATCCAGCAGAGCATCACCTCATTTTCCAATGTGATCGTTCAGTCCTATATCAATTATTTCGGTACGGCAGCCATGGCCGGGTATTCTGCTACACTGCGGGTAGACGGTTTTTTGCAGCTGCCCCTTCAGAGCTTTAATATGACGATCACTACCTTTGTGGGGCAGAATATCGGAGCAAAGGAATATAAAAGGGTAAAGAAGGGGATTTTTACTTCCTGGCTTATGTGCTCCGGTATTATTTTAGTGGGTTCTGTCATCATGTTCCTGAAGGCGCCGTCCATCATCGGTATTTTTACAGAGGATGCGGCTGTGATCAGCGTGGGAAGCAGTATGATCCGTATTTTTGGAAGCGCTTATCTGTTCCTGCCCATCATCCAGATTTTAAATGGCGCCCTGCGCGGCGCAGGACGCTCCAAGGTTCCCATGTATTTCATGTTAGGCTGTTTTGTGCTTCTGCGTCAGATTTATCTGATGATCGCCGTTCCTATGACAAAAAATGTTTCCGTTGTTTTTGCAGGATGGCCTGTGACCTGGGTGGTCTGCGCCATCGGAATGCTGGTTTATTATTTTAAGGTGGACTGGCTGCCAAAGGAGGAGTAAATCTGGAGATTGAAAAAAATCGAAAATCCCACTACCCAAATCCTGCATTTTAGTGTATAATAAAACACGGCTTGAAATTAAAGCCGTGTTTTTTGGAGGAATACCCAAGTGGCTGAAGGGTCTGGCTTCGAACACCAGTAGGTCGGCAGTACCGGCGCAAGGGTTCAAATCCCTTTTCCTCCGTTTTTGCAAAATACCGCTTCCTGCAGACTCGTGCTGTATCCTGCAGGAAGCGGTATTTATTTATGCATAAATGGGCTTTGCAATCAGAAGGTTCCGGCTACAGAGGAAGGGATTGTAAACTCCACAGCGCCCATATATCCGGGAGCAACCTCATATTCGTCAAAGGCAATGACCAGAAGGCCTTCTTCATTAAAGTAGAAGCTCTCATCGCCGGTAAGCTCCTTAAAGTCATCCTCCGGCATGTCGCTGTTGTAAAAATAGCTTACAGAATCGTCGGCTGCCATCTGGGAAGCCATCTGTTCTTTAATATTGGCTGTGATGGAGGAGAGCATTTCCGGCCGGTCCTTAAAAAGTTCTTTCAGGGAAAGCTGTTTCCCGGTGGTTTTATCAATGGTAAAGATCTTTGTGGACTGCGCTCCGCTTGCCATGACAATGGTGGTGTCGATGCGCAGGCACAGATAGCGGTCATTATCCGTTACAACTTTATAGGAGGAGTCCAGAGAATAGCTGCCTTCTCCCTGAGACTGGGACAGTTCGCCTTCATAGGCGGCGATGAGCTCCTGTGCATATTCCTCAATGGATTTATTCAGAGTTTCGGGTGCAGCTTCAATCTGCGGGATCTGGATGTTGGCCTCAAAGTTGTTTGTCTTATTTTCGTAGGTACGAAAGGTTACAACCTTTGCGATCGGGCCGATAACAGGGATCTGTTCCATGGCATTGGCGATGGTCGGATGCAGATTGGTAAGAAGAGTAATGGCAACCATAGCGGCTGCTGCGGTCATGCCTGTACGTTTCATTAATTTCATAAAAATGACTCCTTTCATTTGAGCTTTGTCTGTTTCTTTTTTTCCCTGCGCGATTCCGGCAAGAATCCGGTCTCTGGCTTCCAGGGGAACGGGAAGTGACTCATATTCCTGTCTGAGCTGTTCTAACTGTCTGTATCCGGAAAGTTTAAGGTCTTTCTGCTCCATAAAGATTCTCCTTTCATTTTGCGTAAGATTTCTTCGGTTCTTCAGGTTCCATGGTAATTCTCAGTTTTTTTAAGGCTCGGTAAAGACGGGCTTTTACAGTATTTAAATTTTCATCTACAACTCTGGAAATATCTTCCAGTTTCATATCTTCAAAGTACCGCAGCATGACAATGGTTCTGCTTTTTTCATCCAGATGCTTTAGGGCGGTCTTAAGATCCAGCTCCTGATATTTGTCCTCCCATGGGATTTCTGGCATTTCCTCTGCGGGGATTTCCTTTTTATTTTTTCTCAGAAGATCCAGAGAGGTATTTATAACGATCCGATAGATCCATGTGGATAAAAAGTCTGTATTTTTTACCTGGCCGCAGTCCCGGATGGCTTTGCAGGCGCTTTCCTGAACGACATCCAGAGCATCCTCCCGATTCTGTACATAACTGTAGGCCAGACGGTAAAAGCGCTCATATCCATCGATCAGTATCTGCTCGGTCTGTTTTGTGATGGGGTTGGTATCCACGTTAAACTTCTCCTTTCTTGGTTTCTGTCTGTTAGACGGCGGGAATGGTGAAAAAGTTGCATTCAGTAACAATGAATTTATTGCATGGCTGCTTTTATTGTATACGTTAAGGAGCGAAAGAATCAACGCCCGTACAGGAAATTTTCTGATTCGCCCTGTATTGAATTTTTATAAGGGAAAGGGTATAATTAACATAACTGATATATTTAAGCAGTAAGAGTGTATCAGATAAAATGCTGCATTTGAAAAAAAGGGTAAGGAGAATGAGAAAATGATCGAGTGGAAGAATTTTGACAATCTTGAGTCCTACGGGGAGCTTGCCAAAGCAGAGCGTGTTAAGCTTGCAGAAGTAATGTCCGGAGAGAGCGGTGCAGAGCGTGTAAAAGCATACAGCGTTCCCATGGCAGCAGGCATGGTCTATAACTATGCGGCAAAGCAGGTGGATGAAAATGTGCTTGCAGTATTAAAAAAGCTGGCAAAAGAAGCGCAGCTGTCAGAAAAATACAAAGCCCTGTACAATGGGGAGATGATCAATACAGGAGAGAAGCGCCTGGTGCTTCACCAGCTCACACGCGGACAGCTTGGAGATAAGGTTGTGGCAGACGGCACAGACAAGCGGGCTTTCTATGTAGAGCAGCAGGAGAGAATCGCTGAATTTGCAAAGAAGGTACACAGCGGCGAGATCACCAATGCAGCAGGTGAGAAGTTTACAACGGTTGTACAGATTGGAATCGGCGGAAGCGATTTAGGCCCCCGCGCAATGTATCTGGCACTGGAGAACTGGGCAAAGAAACATAATACATTTAAAATGGAAGCAAAGTTCATCAGCAATGTAGATCCGGATGATGCGGCTGCAGTGCTTGGTTCGATTGATGTTGCTCATTCTATGTTTGTGCTGGTTTCCAAGTCGGGTACTACGTTGGAAACTCTGACAAATGAGTCCTTTGTAAAGGATGCTTTAAAGAAGGCAGGTCTGGATGCCTCCAAACATATGGTTGCAGTAACAAGCGAGACCTCACCTCTGGCAAAGAGTGATGATTACTTGGCAGCCTTCTTTATGGATGATTATATCGGAGGCCGTTTCTCATCTACTTCCGCAGTAGGCGGGGCAGTCCTGTCACTGGCATTCGGACCGGAGGTGTTCGCTCAGTTCTTAGAGGGTGCGGCAGAGGAAGATAAGCTGGCAGCAAAGGAAGACCTGCTCCAGAATCCGGATATGCTGGATGCGCTGATCGGCGTATATGAGAGAAATATGTTAGGCTATCCGGCAACAGCCGTTCTGCCTTATTCACAGGCATTAAGCCGCTTCCCTGCGCATCTGCAGCAGGCAGACATGGAGTCTAACGGAAAGTCCGTGAACCGGTTTGGTGAGCCTGTAAACTATGTCACAGGCCCGGTCCTCTTCGGCGAGCCCGGAACAAACGGACAGCATTCCTTCTACCAGCTGCTCCATCAGGGAACCGATATTGTGCCGATCCAGTTTGTGGGATTTAAGAATAGCCAGATCGGAACAGACGTTGTGATCGAGGACAGCACGAGCCAGCAGAAGCTCTGTGCCAATGTGGCTGCTCAGATCGTTGCATTTGCCTGCGGCAAAGATGATGAGAATCTGAATAAGAAGTTTGAGGGCGGACGTCCCTCCAGCATTATCATTGGAGAGCAGTTAAATCCCAAGGCACTTGGAGCACTCCTTGCACATTTTGAAAATAAGATCATGTTCCAGGGCTTTGTATGGAATGTAAACAGCTTCGATCAGGAAGGCGTACAGCTGGGCAAGGTACTTGCAAAGCGCGTACTGGCCCATGAAACAGACGGAGCGCTTCAGGTTTACAGCGAGCTTTTGAACATCTGATCAAACAGAAGAAAAAATATACTTGCGAAGAGAAAAACCGTCCGTTATACTGATAGTATCAGTGAGGGCGCAGGTCTGGTTTGGGGATTCCATTCCTGTCTTTCACGGAAAGACGGGTTACAGATATGAAGGATATCATGGATGAAGATAAGAGACTGGAAGAAGAGCTCAAGGAGCTGCGCCAGGTTCCCATAGACGAAAATGACAGAAAAAAGAAAAAGAGCCGCAGAAGCCGCAAAAAAACGGCAAAACGCAGGGGATTTCCCTTTGCAGCCGTATTTATGGCTCTTGTGGTAGGCGTTCTGGCAGGACTGGGCGGCGGTTACTACGTATGGGGCTGGGAACGGCCCTATACGGTAGATCTTAAGGCAGTAGAGGTTCCGGATTGGGTAAAGCAGGAGTTTATCCGGAAAAATATTTTTTCAAGGCCGGATGTGAGCCGCAGGAAGATCAACAATATTGTGCTTCATTATGTGGCAAATCCCGGTTCCAGTGCAGAGGGCAACCGAAATTATTTTGACAGCCTGGCGGATCAGGACAGCCAGAAAGGTGGCACCTCTACCAGCAGCCATTTTATTGTGGGCCTGGAAGGAGAGGTGATCCAGTGTATCCCGATCAATGAGATTGCCTACGCAAATGCTCCCAGAAACGAGGATACTCTTTCCATTGAGGTCTGTCACCCGGACGATACGGGAAAATACAGCGATGCTACATATGAGTCTGTCGTGAGGCTTACAGCCTGGCTGTGTACCCAGTTAAAGCTTAAAAGCAGCGATGTGGTGCGCCATTATGATATCAACGGTAAGCTGTGTCCGAAATATTATGTGGAGCATGAGGAAGAGTGGAAGCAGCTGAGAAAGGACATTGATGCGGCCATGAAGGAGCTGTGATCTGCGATACTGCATAAAAAAGCGGGGAGATCCCTACAGGGGGATCATCTCCGCTTTTCGATTATGGTAAATCGTATAGTAATGAAAGCCGCACTGCTTTAAAAGCTCCTTTGCGCGGGTAAATCCATATCCCAGATGCTCCGGAGCATGGGCGTCAGAGCCGATGGTGATGTGTTCGCCGCCCATCCTGCGGTATTGCTTTAAAATCTCTGTATCGGGGTTTTGATGACTCAGCCTGCTGCGGAAGCCGCCCGTATTGCATTCCAGAGCCTTTCCATTTTCAGCCAAAACCCTCAAAATAGAATCAATCTGCTCTTTAAAGGCAAAATAGCTGTAGACAGAAGCACTGTCCGGAGCATAGCGTGCGGCATAGTCCAGATGGCCCCAGGAGTCAAAGAATGGATGAAAGGCTCTGGCGCGCTTAAAGGAAAGGGTGAAAAACTCCTCAAGTCCCTGCCTGGAACCGCAGGCTTCCCAAAAGGAGGGATAAAAGGGATCATGGGAGCGGATAAAATGGCTGGAACCGATGATAAAATCAAATTCAGAGCCAAAATCCTTATGAAATTTTTCCAGGTACCTGCAGATGTGAAGCTGCAGCCCCAGTTCGATGCCGATATTGATGCGGATTTTATCCCGGTATTCTTCTTTAAGAGTGTTCAGGGCGGACAGATACGAGGGAAGATCCAGCTCAAAGTTATCCTCACAGAAGGATGAGTCGCGGTCATGATGGTCCGTAATGGTTATTTCCTTCATTCTCATAGAAACGGCCCGTTCAATCTGAACACGGGCGGGTGTATTTGAATCGCCGGAAAAAGCGGTATGCAGATGACAGTCGCAGATCATGCAGGCTCCTCCTTTCAGGCCGGATGCCAAAGGCGCGGCGTTTGATGATAAATATTATACCTGCGGCAGATAAAAAGTTCAAGGCTGACAAACAAATTTAGGGGAAAGAGGTAAAATGCTGTAATTTCCCGCACAAATTGTTATAAAATTAACGAAAAGGTAGAATTAAAAAAAACGCTTGCTATTTTGGAAAAAATTGATTACAATGAGTACAAGTTGATTATTATTTAACAATAATACAATTTAACAACTAGGAGGAATTGAATCATGGCAGTAAAAGTTGCAATTAATGGTTTCGGACGTATTGGCCGTCTGGCATTCCGTCAGATGTTCGGCGCAGAGGGCTACGAAGTAGTTGCTATTAACGATCTGACTGATCCTAAGATGTTAGCACATCTGTTAAAGTATGATACCGCTCAGGGCGGATACGCTGGCCACATCGGCGAGGGCAAGCACACTGTAGAGGCTGGTGAGGATTCCATCACTGTTGACGGAAAGAAGATCACGATTTACAAGGAGCCAAAGGCTGCTGACCTTCCATGGGGAGAGATCGGTGTAGACGTAGTATTAGAGTGTACCGGTTTCTACTGCTCTAAGGATAAGGCTCAGGCTCATATCGATGCAGGCGCTAAGAAGGTAGTTATCTCCGCACCCGCAGGCAATGACTTAAAGACTATCGTATTCTCCGTAAATGAGGATACTCTGACTGCTGAGGATACTATCATTTCCGCAGCTTCCTGTACAACAAACTGCCTGGCTCCAATGGCTAAGGCTCTGAATGATTACGCTCCTATCCAGAGCGGTATCATGAGCACCATCCACGCTTACACAGGCGATCAGATGATCCTTGACGGACCACACAGAAAGGGCGACTTAAGAAGAGCACGCGCAGGCGCTGCAAACATCGTTCCTAACTCTACAGGTGCTGCTAAGGCTATCGGCCTGGTTATCCCAGAGCTGAACGGCAAGCTGATCGGTTCTGCACAGCGTGTTCCTGTACCGACCGGTTCTACCACTATCTTAACAGCAGTTGTTAAGAAGGCTGGCGTTACAAAGGAAGACATCAACGCAGCTATGAAGGCAGCAGCTTCCGAGTCCTTCGGCTACAACGAGGATCCGATCGTATCTTCTGACGTTATCGGCATGAAGTACGGCTCCCTGTTCGATGCTACTCAGACCATGGTAGCTCAGATTGCTGAGGATCTGTATGAGGTTCAGGTTGTTTCATGGTATGACAACGAGAACTCCTACACAAGCCAGATGGTAAGAACCATTAAGTACTTTGCAGAGCTGGCTTAATTATTCAGTTTTTTAGTAGACTCATAAAAAGGGTCCGGTCGTCAGGGCCGGGCCCTTTTTACGCAGTATGAAAGGGGTACATCCATTATGTTAAATAAGAAATCTATCGACGATATGAACGTAAAAGGCAGAAGAGTGCTGGTGCGCTGCGATTTCAACGTGCCGTTAAAGAATGGTGAGATCACCGACGAGACACGTATCGTGGCTGCTCTGCCAACCATCAACAAGCTGATCGCTGACGGTGCAAAGGTAATCCTCTGCTCCCACTTAGGCAAGGTAAAGAATGGCCCTAACGAGGGTGAGTCTTTAGCTCCTGTCGCAAAGAGACTGAGCGAGAAGTTAGGCAAAGAAGTTGTATTCGTAGCGGATTACAACGTAACCGGCGAGGCGGCAACCAAGGCTGTAGAGGCCATGAACGAAGGCGATGTGGTTCTTCTTCAGAATACCCGTTTCCGCGGCGCTGAAGAGACAAAGAACGGCGAGGCATTCAGCAAAGAGTTAGCAGATCTAGCTGACGATTATGTATGCGACGCATTCGGTTCCTCCCACAGAGCACACGCTTCCGTAGAGGGCGTAACCAAGTTCATTTCTGCCAAGGGAGGCACAAATGCAGTTGGCTATCTGATGCAGAAAGAGATCGATTTCCTGGGAAATGCAGTTGAAAATCCTGTAAGACCTTTCGTAGCAATTCTTGGCGGTGCAAAGGTTGCTGATAAATTAAATGTTATCTCTAATCTGTTAGAGAAGTGCGATACTCTGATCATCGGCGGCGGTATGGCATTTACTTTCTTAAAGGCAGAGGGCAAGGAAATCGGAAAGTCCTTAGTAGATGATACCAAGTTAGATTACTGCCGTGAAATGATGGCAAAGGCAGAGAAGCTTGGCAAGAAGCTCCTTCTTCCTGTAGATGCAGTAGTAGCAGCTTCCTTCCCGGATCCAATTGATGCTCCTGTTGAGGCAGAGAACGTATCCGTAGATGCTATGCCTGCTGATAAGATGGGGCTGGATATCGGCACTGAGACTGCAAAGATCTATGCTGAGGCTGTAAAGTCTGCAAAGACTGTTGTATGGAACGGACCGATGGGCGTATTTGAGAATCCGACTCTGGCAAAGGGAACCATCGCAGTTGCCGAGTCTCTGGCTGAGACAGATGCAACTACTATTATCGGCGGCGGCGATTCTGCAGCAGCTGTAAATCAGCTGGGATTTGCTGATAAGATGAGCCACATTTCCACCGGCGGCGGCGCTTCTCTGGAGTTCCTTGAGGGCAAGGTACTTCCAGGTGTAGCAGCAGCAGATGACAAATAAGGCTGTATAGCATAAGTATACCGCCCGGACCGGAGATAAGCCTGCGGTCCGGGCGGTCCATTTACAGAATCAATGTGTGTAAAGGAGAGATAATCATGGCAAGAAAGAAAATCATTGCAGGCAACTGGAAGATGAATATGACCCCTTCTGAGGCAGTAGCACTGGTAAACGAGTTAAAGCCTTTAGTAGCCAATGATGAGGTGGATGTAGTGTTCTGTGTACCTGCTATTGATATTATCCCGGCAATGGAGGCTGCAAAGGGAAGCAATATCAATATCGGTGCTGAAAATATGTATTTTGAGGAAAAGGGTGCCTATACAGGTGAGATTTCACCCAATATGCTGACAGACGCAGGTGTAAAATACGTGATCATCGGACATTCCGAGAGAAGAGAGTATTTTGCAGAGACAGATGAGACTGTAAATAAAAAAGTATTAAAGGCATTTGAACACGGTATTACCCCGATTATCTGCTGCGGCGAGTCTCTGACTCAGAGAGAGCAAGGGATTACTATTGACTGGATCCGTCAGCAGATCAAGATCGCTTTCTTGAATGTAACAGCAGATCAGGCAAAAACTGCAGTAATTGCATATGAGCCAATCTGGGCCATCGGAACCGGAAAAGTAGCTACCACAGAGCAGGCAGAAGAGGTATGTGCAGCCATCCGCGCTTGCATTGGTGAGATTTATGACGAGGCAACTGCAGAAGCTATCCGCATCCAGTACGGCGGTTCTGTATCTGCTGCATCTGCTCCCGAGCTGTTTGCACAGGCAAATATCGATGGTGGTCTGGTAGGCGGCGCTTCCTTAAAGCCTGATTTTGGAAAGATTGTAAATTATAAGCAGGCGTAAGCCAATAAGGAGATAAAAGATTATGAATAAGAAACCAGTAGTTCTTATGATCCTGGACGGATATGGTCTGAATAAAAACTGCGATCACAATGCAGTTTGCGAGGCTAAGACTCCGGTTATGGATCAGTTGATGAGCCAGTGTCCTTTTGTGGAAGGTCAGGCCAGCGGCCTGTTTGTAGGACTTCCTGATGGACAGATGGGTAATTCTGAGGTAGGCCACTTAAATATGGGTGCAGGACGTGTGGTATATCAGGAGCTGACCCGCATTACCAAGTCGATTGAGGACGGCGATTTCTTCCAGGTTCCTGAATTTTTACAGGCAGTAGAAAACTGTAAAAAGAATGATTCCGCTCTTCATCTGTTCGGTCTGGTATCTACCGGCGGCGTACACAGCCATTTAACCCATATCTATGGCCTGTTAGAACTGGCAAAGAGAAATGGCCTGGAGAAGGTATATGTACACTGCTTCCTGGATGGACGTGATACACCTCCGGAATCCGGTAAGGATTTTGTGGCTCAGTTAGAGGAAAAGATGGCTGAGATCGGCGTTGGAAAGGTAGCTTCCGTTATGGGACGTTACTATGCAATGGATCGTGATAAGAGATGGGATCGCGTAGAGCTGGCTTACAGAGCACTTACAAAGGGTGAAGGTAAGGCAGCTGAGAGCGCTACAGCCGGTATTCAGGCGTCTTATGATGATGGAAAGGCAGATGAATTTGTAGTTCCTTTCGTTGTAACCGAAAACGGTGCTCCCAGAGCTTCCATCAAAGATGGCGACTCTGTTGTGTTCTTTAACTTCCGCCCTGATCGTGCAAGAGAGATTACTCATGCATTCTGTGACGATGAGTTTGACGGCTTTGCAAGAGAGAAAAAACTGGATCTGGTTTATGTTTGCTTTACAGACTATGACGAGACCATCACAAATAAGCTGGTGGCATTTAAGAAGGAGCAGATCACCAATACCTTCGGAGAGTTTCTGGCTGCTCACGGCAAGAAGCAGGTACGCATTGCCGAGACAGAGAAGTACGCTCACGTTACCTTCTTCTTTAACGGCGGAGTAGAGGAGCCAAATGAAGGAGAGGATCGTATTCTGGTGCCTTCTCCAAAGGAAGTGGCTACCTATGATTTAAAGCCTGAGATGAGTGCAAACGGCGTATGCGACAAACTGACAGAGGCTATTCGCTCAGGAAAGTATGATGTAGTGATCATTAACTTTGCAAATCCGGATATGGTGGGACATACAGGTGTTGAAAATGCAGCCATCAAGGCTATTGAGACGGTAGACGCCTGTGTAGGAAAGGCCGTAGAGGCTGTAAAAGAAGTGGACGGTGTAATGTTTATCTGCGCAGACCACGGAAATGCAGAACAGCTGGTAGACTATGAGACAGGTGAGCCATTCACTGCTCATACCACAAATCCTGTTCCTTTTATCCTGGTAAATGCAGATCCATCCTTTAAACTTCGTGAAGGCGGCGCTCTTTGCGATATCGCACCTACCCTGATTGAGCTGATGGGACTGGAGCAGCCTAAGGAGATGACTGGCAAGTCTCTGCTGGTGAAATAAGATAAAATGATACCGCTTGAGAGTGGCTGACAATTCCCCCCCCGGAGAGAGCATATCAGAAGCTTTTCCGGGGGGTTTTGCAGTAGTACGCCTGAGGACTCAGACTTTAATTATTCTTCATCTGCAGCCCGATGACCCCGATCATAAAAGCGGCTGTTCCGCCGATGATCCAGCCAGTGACCGTTTCGTGAAAGAAGAATACGCCCCAGAGAATGGCGAATACGGCCATCATGCTCTGGATCACGGGAACCATATAAAAGGGCACCAGGGGGATGGCTTTGGCATTGAGGTAAAAGCCCATTCCCGTGATAAAGCCGAAGGCAAGGATGGCAAGGATGCAGGCCAGATCCGGACGGATAAAAGCTATTTTCCCTGTAAATACAGGCTCTGCGGCCGGGATCAGGGAAAAAAGACCGGACAGGGTAAATATAGCCAGATTGCTGTCGATAATATCCAGCCGTCCAGCTACCATTTTCTGGGAAAGCACATGGCAGCCTGCACAGATACCGGACAGGATAAACAGGCCGGTAAAAAGGAGATTTTCTTTAAAAAATACATCCAGAGGACGGCCGTTTAAAGAGATGCACAGAACGCCGCCGATGCAGAGAAAGATACAGAATCCCTTTCTGGGGGACAGCTTCTCCTTAAAGCACAGTACGCTTACCAGCGTCAGAAACAGGGTCTGGGCAGGCTGGGTCACAATATTTCCATAGGAAAGTCCGTGGCTTAAGGCGTAGTTTTCTGTCAGATAGGCCATCCATTTGATAAAGGCTCCGAACAGGATCCATTTCCAGCAGGATAAGAGGGCCTGTTTTAAGTTTTTTTGAAATGGCTGCCTCAGGATACACTTTAAGATGAGCAGCCACACCACTCCAATGAAAAAACGGAAAAAGGTAATCCATGAAGCATTAAAATAAGGGCTGATCAGTTTGACGCAGGTACCGCCGAAGCTGAACATCAGGGCAACGCAGAGCAGATAGACATATCCCATAGCTGATTTTCTCCTTCAAATCTATTTGACACTATTATAGCAAAATCTGGAAAAAAGGGTAGGAAAAAATTCTTTCCCCTGCCTCTTCCATTTTCCATTCAGATACGTTACAATAAAAAGATAACTGCCCGGAGAAATTACTCTGATGGCAAGAACAAAACAGGGGAGAAAGGAATATGAATACGAAAAAGGGAATGAAAGCGGCAAAGCTGTTAAAAAGCTTTCTTCCATATTATGGAAAGTACAAAAAGATCCTGATCCTGGATCTGTTCTGTGCGGCATTGACCACGCTGGGAGAGCTGGTGCTTCCTCTGATCCTTCGGTTTATCACCAATCAGGGAATGCAGGATCTGGCTTCCTTAACCACAGGGCTTGTGGTAAAAATCGGCCTTTTATATCTGATCCTGCGGGTGATCGATTCGCTGGCTGCCTATTATATGGCATATACGGGCCATGTGATGGGCGTATATATTGAAACAGATATGCGCCAGGATGCCTTTGAGCATCTGCAGATGCTCTCGGACAGCTACTACAGCAATACCAAAGTTGGACAGATCATGTCCAGGATCACCAGCGATCTGTTTGACGTGACGGAATTTTCACACCACTGTCCGGAGGAATTTTTTATTGCCATTTTAAAGGGAATCGTATCCTTTGTGATTTTGTCAGGAATCAATCTGGAGCTGACGCTGCTCATTTTCCTGATGATCCCGATCATGATCGTTTCCTGTACCTGGTTTAATCTGAAGGTAAAAGCGGCCTTCCGGCTTCAGAGAAATCAGATCGGCGAGCTGAACGCCCAGATTGAGGATACGCTTTTAGGAAACCGGGTGGTTCGTGCCTTTGCAAATGAGCCGGTGGAGATTGAAAAATTCGGAAAAGGCAACCGGGAGTTTATGAAGATCAAAAAGCATACCTACCGGTATATGGCGGCCTTTCAGATTACCACCCGTTCCTTTGACGGCCTGATGTATGTGCTGGTGATCGTGGCCGGAGGCCTTTTCATGATTAACGGAAAGATCGCGCCGGGAGATCTGGTCGCCTATACCATGTACGTGACCACTCTTTTGACAACCATCCGCCGGATTATCGAGTTTGCGGAGCAGTTCCAGAGAGGAATGACCGGGATTGAGCGTTTTCAGGAGATTATGGATGTGACTCCCGATATCAGGGATAAAAAGGGAGCAAAGCCTCTTTCCGATGTAAAGGGAACAATCGAATTTGACCATGTAAGCTTTGAATATGCAGACGATCATACCCAGGTACTGAATGATATCTGTTTAAAAATCCGTCCAGGCGAGAGGATTGCTTTAGTTGGCCCTTCCGGCGGCGGAAAAACTACACTCTGTAATCTGCTGCCCAGATTTTATGACACAACAGGGGGAACTATCTCCATTGACGGAATGGATGTAAGGGATATTACCCTGAGAAGCCTGCGCTCCAATATCGGAGTGATACAGCAGGATGTATACCTGTTTTCCGGCACTGTATTTGAAAATATTCTCTACGGACGCCCCGGCGCTTCCAGAGAGGATGTGATCAAGGCTGCAAAAATGGCGGGGGCTCATGAGTTTATTACGGAATTAAAAGACGGCTACGATACCTATGTGGGCGAACGGGGCGTAAAGCTTTCCGGCGGGCAGAAACAGCGCATCAGTATTGCCAGGGTATTTCTTAAAAATCCGGCAATCCTCATTCTGGATGAGGCCACCTCAGCTCTGGACAATGAGAGCGAGTATCTGGTATCACAGTCTCTGGAAAAGCTGGCTGAGGGCCGCACTACGTTAACTATCGCCCACCGCCTGACGACCATTCAGGGGGCAGACCGGATCCTGGTGCTTTCCGGCAATGAGATCGTGGAGGAAGGAAATCATAAGGAACTTCTTGAAAAGAAGGGGATGTATTACCAGCTTTATATGACAGCCAACCGTTTGAATCAGGGGCTTAACTGAAAGGAGGATATGTTATGAAAATAGCAGCAGCTACGGACAGCAACAGCGGCATTACCCAGGATCAGGCAAAGCAGCTGGGAGTCCATGTGCTTCCCATGCCCTTTATTATTGACGGGCAGATGTACTATGAGGGTGTGGATCTTACCCACGAGGAATTTTTCAGACGGATGGAGGAGGGAGCGGATATTACCACCTCTCAGCCGTCCCCCGGTGAGGTGACTGATTTCTGGGATAAACTTTTAGAGGAGTATGATGCAGTGGTGTATATCCCCATGTCCAGCGGTTTAAGCGGTTCCTGTCAGACCGCCATGCTTTTAGCAGAGGATTACGAGGGAAAGGTATATGTAGTCAATAACCAGCGCATTTCCGTGACCCAGATGCAGTCTGTGCTGGATGCCAGAGATTTGATAAAAAAGGGATATGCGGCTGCACAGATCCGCAATATTTTGGAAGAAACAAAGTTTGACAGTTCCATCTATGTTACAGTGACCACTTTAAAATATCTTAAAAAGGGAGGACGCATCACTCCGGCAGCCGCTATGTTGGGAACTCTTCTCCAGATTAAGCCTGTCCTCACCATCCAGGGGGAAAAGCTGGATGCATTTTCCAAGGCCAGAACCTTAAAGCAGGGAAAGACCATTATGATGACCGCTCTTAAAAAGGATCTGGAAACACGTTTTCACGATCCTGAGGCACGTCATACCTGGCTGGAGATTGCTTATACCTGCAGCGATGAGATGGCTCAGGAATTTAAGGAAACAGTGGCAGAAATCTATCCGGATGCCAATATCTGCATAGCGCCGTTGTCATTAAGCATTGCCTGCCATATCGGACCGGGCTGTCTTGCTGTGGCCTGCAGCGGCCATTTAAAGGAGCTGGAGTAGATTGAAAAAGAAGAAATGGCTTGAGCGGTTTAAGCTAAGGGGAAAAAGCGTCATGATCCCTATGGTGATTCTGATGATCCTTACTGCTTTGGTTCCCATGCTTTTGCAGGCAATGATCAGCCGCAGGGCCTTTAACCAGACCCAGCTGGAGGCGAAGGGCATTGAGATACAGAATCAGTGTCTGATCTTAAGCAGCCGCCTCATGCGTTCAGGTTATATGACCTCGGATAAGGGAAATACCATGGAGCTGGATACCCGTATGCAGACGATCGCAGATATTTATAACGGGCGGATTGTAATTGTAAACAGCAGCTTTAAGATTATAAAGGATACTTTTAACCTGGCGGCAGGGAAGTATTATGTTTCAGAAGAGGTTATCCGCTGCTTTAACGGGGAGACAAACAGCCGTATGAATCAGGAGATGGGTTATCTGACCCAGACTATTCCCATCCACAGTGCTTCCGATAAAAAGAAAGTTACGGGAGTGATGGTGGTTATGGCTTCTACGGAAAATATTTCCGCACTGACCGACCGGGTTCAGGGAAGCACCCAGCTGTTTTTGCTGTGCATGATCCTGGTGGTGGTGGTCTGTTCCATGGCAGCCGTGTTTTTCCTTATACGGCCTTTTAAGCGGCTTCTGGCTTCCTTTGAGCGTGTTTCCTACGGAGATTTGGACACCGATATCATGGAGGATGCCTATAAGGAAACAATCCAGCTTTCACAGGCAGTACAGAAGTCGCTCAGAAAGCTTAAGGCAGTAGATCAGTCCAGACAGGAGTTTGTTTCCAATGTATCCCATGAGCTGAAGACCCCGATCACCTCTATCCGGGTGCTTGCAGATTCGCTTATGAGCATGGAAGAAGTGCCGGCAGAGCTGTACCGGGAGTTTATGGCAGATATTTCGGATGAGGTAGACCGGGAAAATCAGATCATCACTGATCTGTTAACGCTTGTGAAAATGGATAAATCTGCCCAGAGCCAGATGAATATTACACAGACGAATATAAATGAAGAGCTGGAGCTGATCTTAAAGCGCCTGCGTCCCATTGCCAAGCGAAGCAATGTAGAGCTGATTTTAGAAAGTATCAGAGAGGTAACAGGAGATGTGGATCGGGTGAAATTTTCCCTGGCTGTATCGAACCTGGTAGAAAATGCTATTAAGTATAATGTGGATTCCGGCTGGGTGCGGGTCACTCTGGATGCAGATCATAAATATTTTTATATTCGTGTAGCGGATTCCGGAATCGGGATTCCTCAGGACTGCATGGATCATATTTTTGAACGTTTTTTCCGCGTGGACAAGGCCAGATCCAGAGAGGTGGGAGGCACAGGCCTTGGGCTTGCCATTACGCTGAATGTGATCCAGATGCATCATGGGATCATTGATGCGGAAAGTACACCGGGAGAAGGGACAACCTTCAGCGTGCGCATTCCCCTAAATTATGTGTCCAGACAGGAGGAAAAACCATGAGTACCACAGGAAAAAAGGGAAGGTTCTCAGTAAAGATCCTTCTGAGACTGTTCTGTCTGACAGGGATTTTATTCCTTTCCGGCTGTCATCTGGAGAAGGAGCCTGTGGCAGCTCCGAAGGAAGGACGATATCTGGTTTACTATCTGAATGGTTCCGGGGTAAATCTGATTCCCAGGGTGTATGAAACGGAGGAAACAGATCCGCTTGCCCTGTCTGATGAGCTGATGGAGCAGCTGCGTTACGTCCCTAAGGATCTGGACTGCCAGACTGCTTTGGGAGACAAGGCAGTATTCAGGGAAAGCCGTCTGGACGCAGGGGTACTGTCGCTGTATTTTGATGTGAGTTATGTAAATATGAAGCCAGAGCAGGAAATTTTATGCCGCGCGGCTCTGGCGAGGACGCTTACCCAGATACCGGGCGTGGATTATATCAGTATTTACTGTGGAGATCAGCCGCTGATGGATGGTCAGGGAAATCCGGTAGGCGCTGTGTCTGCCTCCGATTTTATATTAAATACCAGTAATGTAAATTCCTATGAAAAAACAGAGCTGAAGCTGTATTTTGCAGATAAAACGGGAACAAAGCTGATCTCTGAGACAAGAGAGGTTGTCCACAATATAAATACCTCCATGGAGCAGCTGATAGTGGAACAGCTTTTAGCAGGTCCGGAGGAAGAAGGCCATCTGGCGGTGCTCCCATCTGACTGCAAGATTTTAAGCATTTCTGTTACGGATAATGTATGCTACATCAACTTTGATTCCTCTTTTTTGAAAATGGGGCATCCAGTAAATGAATATCTTCCCATTTATGCCATTGTCTCTTCTCTGGCTGAGATGACAAGTATTACAAGGGTTCAGATCATGGTAAACGGTTCCCAGGATGTGATGTTTCGGGATGTGGTATCCTTAAACCAGACCTTTGAGTTAAACCATGAGTATATCCAAGAAGAATAATGAGGTAAAATGAATATGAAACGGCCGATTGCAGGTATTGCAGCAGGTTTCGTACTTGGAGAGGTGCTGGTCCTGCAGATGCAGGAGGCTGTGAATGTGTGGCTGACGGTGGTCCTTTTGATACCGGCACTTTTTTGTGCGGTTTTAAAATGGGGGACGGCAAAAGAAAGACGGACAGGCAGGAGTGGTATTAAAAAAAAGCTCCTGTCTGTTTTTTTAATTAGTTTGGCTATGGCGGCGGGAAGCGGCAGAGGAGGTATGGTAAAGAACCGGCTGGATCATGAGGAAGGACTTGTAAAGCCCTTTGAGGGAAAACAGTGCCGGATCAGAGGCACTGTGGAAAAACGAAGCTGGAAGGAAGAACGGCTGACACTGGAGCTTAAAGAATCAGAGCTCCAAAGCGGAGAGAGGAAGGAAACGTTTCGCCGTATACTGTTGTATATGGATTATGGCAATGTGCCGGACTGGGAAAATGAACTGGCAGCAGGGAAAACGGTGGAGATTTCAGGACGGCCTGAGGTGGTAAAAGGGCCTCTCAATCCGGGAGAGTTCGATTTTCGTAACTATTACCGTTCAAAAGGAATTGCCGTAAAGATATATGGGAAAACATATTTTGGCTCTGAGGGTTCGGCGTATCCCTGTCCGGCCATGCTTGAACGGATAAAGGAGCACTGTGCTCAGGTCTTGAAGAAGTGCTGTACTCCGAAAGATGCGGCTGTGTTTATGGCCATGCTGTTAGGCGATTCAGGCGAAATGGAAAAGGAGCAGAGGGAGCTGTATCGGGACAGCGGGATCGCTCATCTTCTGGCTGTAAGCGGACAGCATCTGTCCGTGATCGGCGGCGGGGTTTATCTGATCTTAAGGAAGCTTGGATTTGGCTTTACGGGAGCCGGAGCTGTTGGGGCCTTTTTGGTCCTGAACTATGGCCTTCTCACCGGAGGCTCCGGCTCTGCCATGCGTGCTGTGATCATGATCCTCTGTCTGTGGCTGGCTAAAAAAGAGGGAAGGACCTATGACACCCTCTCTGCACTGGGGATGGCGGCAGTGCTGCTTTTGTGGCAGCAGCCCTATCTGGTATTTCAGAGCGGATTTCAGCTTTCCTTTCTTGCCGTATGGGCCATTGCCGGGCCGGGAATGGGGCTTTGCAGGCTTCTGGGGCTGGAAAAAGGCTGGCAGAAGGGCGCCGCTGTAAGCCTGTGCATTCAGATGATCCTTACACCTGTGATGCTGTGGCACTATTTTAAATATCCTTTTTATGGTATGGCGTTAAATGTACTGATTCTTCCCTTTGTGCCGATGCTGATGGTTTCGGGTCTTCTGGTCATCGGGCTTGGAGGCTTCAGCACAGCTTTGGGAAGAGGGGCTGGAGGGGCAGGTCATTATATACTGGGGTATTATGACTGGCTGTGCAGCCAGTCCCGGAAGTTTCCGGGATACAGTCTGGTACTTGGAAGACCCGGATGGGAAAGGATAGCGGTGTATGTGCTCTTTACGATCGTTCTGTTTGCGGGACTGCGGGTTTGGAACGGGAAGAAGGGGAAGACTGGCAGGTCAGTGAAGCTTGCGCTGTTTTTTTGCGCCTTTTATTTCAGCCTTGTAATCTTTATCCCTATGCCTGTAAGGGGAATTGGCGTTCTGTGTATGGATGTGGGACAGGGAGACGGATTCCTTTTGCAGGCAGGAACCCACAGCGTGCTTATAGACGGAGGAAGCAGCAGTGAAAAGAAACTGGGAGAGATGACGCTGGAACCCTGTTTAAACAGTATGGGAATCAAACGATTGGATGTTTCTGTAGTGAGCCATGGGGATAATGACCATATAAGCGGCCTTATGTATCTTTTGGAGCAGAAAACGGTTTGTCCGGGGCTTCTCCTTCTTCCTGCCGGAGGGAAAGGACAGGAGATCTATGAACGTCTGGAACGGCTTCAGAAAGAAGCAGGAGGGAAAACCCAGTATATGGAAACGGGAGACGTGCTCCGTGTAGGTGAGCTTAAGCTTACCTGTGTTTACAGTGGAGAGGGCAGCGATCAAACAGACCGTAACGCCCACTCGCTGGTGATATGCGCAGACAGTGGAGATTTTCATATGCTGTTTACGGGGGATATGGGAAAAAGGGAAGAGGAGCAGCTTCTGATCCAGGCAGACCGCAGAGAGGGAGCATGGATCAGGGAGCATCTGGCCCATATCAATCTATTAAAGACGGCTCATCACGGTTCTTCCGGCTCATCCTGTCTGGCCTTTTTGGAAGCTGTTACGAACGTCCGGCTGGCGGTTATTTCCTACGGGAAAGGAAATTCCTACGGCCATCCGGATCCGGGAGTCGTAAAGAGGATGGAGCATCTGGGAATTAAGGTACTTACGACCGGCGGAAAGGGGAGCATCCGGATCTGGGTTCCATAAAACCGAAATGGCAGTTGACAAAAAAGGTTCCATTTTCCATAATAAAACGGTGCGTATGATTGAACCGGGAGCAGAAAATATCCTGGTCAAAGAATCGCTATTTTACCTTAGAACACAGGAGAATTTAACATGGCAGATATTAGAATGATAACGGATATAAGGGATCCCGCTCTGGATGTGTACTCCAGGACGCCGGAGGTTCAGCTTCTGCGTCTGTTTGAGCCAAATCCGGGGATTTTTATCGCAGAAAGTCCAAAGGTAGTCCAGCGCGCTCTGGACGGAGGCTATGAGCCCATATCTATTTTGGCAGAAAAAGGGAAAATGGAAGGTGAGGCTGATGAGGTCATTAAGCGGTGCGGGGATATTCCGGTTTATATGGCAGAACCGGATGTACTTACGGGACTTACGGGCTTTAAGCTTACAAGAGGACTTTTATGTGCTATGAAGCGGAAATCCCTTCCGTCTGTCCGTGAGATCTGTGCCGGAGCCAGAAGGATTGCAGTTCTTGAAAATGTGGTAAATCCTACCAATGTAGGCGCTGTATTCCGTTCTGCTGCAGCGTTAAATATGGATGCGGTGCTTTTGACTCCCGGCTGCAGCGACCCTTTGTACCGCCGTGCGGCCAGAGTTAGCATGGGAACGGTATTTCAGGTTCCCTGGACAAAATTTGATGAGAAAAAAGAGCCATGGCCAGAAGGAGGAATGGAACTTTTAAAGGAACTGGGATTTAAAACTGCGGCTATGGCCTTAAAGCAGGATTCTATTTTTCTGGATGATCCGTCTCTCAGAGCAGAAGAAAAGCTGGCGGTGATCCTTGGAACAGAGGGAGACGGACTGGCGTCTGATACCATTGCAGACTGTGATTACACGGTGATGATCCCCATGAGTCATGGGGTGGATTCGCTGAATATCAGCTGCGCCAGTGCAGTGGCATTCTGGGAACTGGGAAAAAGGGATGCTGACAGAGGTTCCAGGAAAAATCGTAAGACAATTTAAGCGAAAAGAAATACCATCTTTCCCTGAATCTGGTAGAATAAAGGCAGAAAGAAGAGGCGTGCCAATGACGGGAGGAAGACTTAGATGAAACGAGATAGATACATTGCAGAGCGAAAAAAGAGAGGTTTGAGCGGAAAACAAATCCGGAACCGGGCAGGAATGGCGGCGGCTGTACTGTTTGCGGCTGTAATGGCAGGTGGCTGCGCAGCTCCGGCTCAGTTCCCGGACACGATTAAGGTTCAGGATGTAAATGATTCAGAGGGAATCACAGTTACAGGGAAGGAAGAGGTAAAGGTGGTTCCGGATATGACCGAGATCCGCTATGGAGTCTACAGTCAGGCCCAGACGGCTTCCCAGTGCCAGGAGGACAATGCAAAACAGCTGGATCAGACCATTGAAACCTTAAAAGGACTGGGGGTGAAGGAAACTTCTATTCAGACATCTGCCTATGGCTTGAGTCCCATTTATGACTGGAACTCAGGAAACCGGACGATCACAGGCTATGAGATGAATACAGAGATCACGGTATCGGATATTCCCATTGACCAGGCAGGAGAGATCCTCAGCCAGTCTGTGACAGCAGGTGTGAATCAGATCGAGTCTGTCACCTATTTTTCAAGCCAATATGATGAGAACTATCAGGAAGCGTTAAAGGGCGCTGTCGCTATGGCAAGATCAAAGGCAGAAGCGATGGCGGAGGCATCCGGAAAGAAGCTTTCTTCTGTGGTAGATATTCAGGAATACGGCTACAATCCGCAGGCCCGATATTCCTCCTACAATGCCCCAGCAGCCAAGATGGCAGTGGAAGAAACGGCTGCAGCCTCAGACATGGCGGTAATGCCCGGAGAGGTCAGCGTAGAGGCCCAGGTTACAGTGACCTATGGGCGGGAGTAACGATAACGAAAGAGACAAGAGGATTACTGAGCAAAAAAAGGCTCCGGCCATTCAAAGCGGATGGACGGAGCCTTTTTTGCTCAGCCGGCAGGCTGTATACAGATTCAATTTATTTCTCTGCCGCCTTGTCTTTTGGAAGCGTTACGTTTAAGAAAACAGCAACCAGAGTAGCGATAACTACCGGCGATTTACCGAAAATGGTAGTTACCCAGTCCGGGAAGGAAGCCAAAGAGGCAGAGGCCTGTGAAACACCCATTCCCAGAGCGGCTGCAAGACCTACGATGGAGGTATTGCGGTAGTTCATATTTTCCGTCATAACAAGCTTCATGCCGGTCATGGCGATGGATGCGAACACAGATACGGTAGCGCCGCCTAAAACCGCATAGGGAATCGTAGTTAAAAGGGCGGAAAATTTTGGGAAAAGTCCTGCGGTCAGGATGATCAGTGCAGAAAGCCCCAGAGTCACGCGGTTTACGACCTTTGTGGTAGCTACGATACCTACATTCTGGCTGTAGGTAGCGGTGGGAAGGCAGCCTAAAAATGCACCGAGTATATTGGAAACACCGTATCCGAGGATGGCTCCGTGAAGCTCGCCGGTGGTTGGTTCACGGTCTAAACCGCCGGCCGTAGTAGCAGAGAAGTCTCCAATGGCCTGTACGGAATTGATGACAAAGAGCAGACCTAAGGCTACGCAGGCAGAGGGCTCAAATTCGATGCCAAAGTGCATGACTTCGGGAAGCTGGAATACACCGGCTTGTGCCACGTTGGAAAAGCTTACCATTCCGAAAAAGCTGGAAAAGATGTAGCCTGCGATCATTCCGATTAAAATAGAAGCCAGTTTTAAAAATCCCTTTGCAAAATGGTTGAGAACGGTTACAACGATCAGAGTGAAGATGGCAACCGTCCAGTTCTGCCAGGAGCCGTAGCCGGGCTGGCCGGTTCCGCCGGCCATGTAATTGATGGCAGTAGGATAGAGTGAGAGGCCGATGGTAAATACAACTGTTCCTGCGATCAGAGGCGGGAAGAATCTGCGGATCTTTTTGATGGACAGACCTACCAGGATCGCGCAGATACCGCCTACGATCTGAGCGCCCAGAATGGCGGGAATACCGCCTGTTTCAGCAATCGCCTGCATACTGGGTACATAGGCAAAGCTTACTCCCAGGATAACGGGAAGGGCAGAGCCGAGATGAAAGCCGTTTTTGCTTCCGATGGGGAAGAGCTGCAAAAGCGTTGCCAGAGCGGATACCACAAGGGAAGCCTGGATTAAAAGCACGCGGTCGGCAGTGTCAATACCGGCTGCGCCGGAAATGATGATGGCAGGCGTTACACAGCCCACGATCATAGCAACAACGTGCTGCAGAGCCAGAGGAATGGCCTGGCTCATCTTTGGTATTCCGTCCAGTTCAAAAAGAGACGCATGTTTTTTTGCTGTATTCATAATGTTGTTTTCCTTTACTTTTTAGTATACAGGAGGCTGCCATAGCAGACTTTTGACCCCCCACAAATACCCGTCCATCCCAGCAGCCGGATGAACAGGTTATCTGTATGCAAAATTATTTAGTTATTCTGCCCTAAGTGAATGTGGGTACCGGTTTTGCCCTGGATACCGTCCTTTGCCTTTTCAAGCAGGGTAATGAGGGCAGTGCGTCCTGGTTTTGATTCAGCGAATTTAACAGCAGCCTGAACCTTAGGAAGCATGGAACCGGGAGCAAAATGACCCTCTTTCATATACTTTCTTGCTTCTTCCGTATCAAGCTCATTCAGCCATTTTTCTTCCGGCTTTCCGAAGTTGATCGCAACTTTTTCTACAGCAGTGAGGATGATGAGGAAATCTGCATCCAGATTTTCTGCTAACAGCTCACTTGCAAAATCTTTATCGATAACAGCGCTGGCACCCTTTAAGTGATTGCCCTGACGGGTTACGGGGATACCTCCTCCGCCACAGGCGATTACAAGCTGACCGGAGTCTACCAGAGAGCGGATGGCTCCGATTTCAACAATTTCAGCAGGCTTTGGGGAAGCTACTACACGGCGGTAGCCCCGTCCTGCGTCTTCCTTCATAATGTAGCCGTATTTTTCTTCTGCAACCTTAGCCTGCTCCTCGGTCATAAAGTGCCCGATTGGCTTGGAGGGAGTATCAAAAGCAGGATCATCTGCATCAACACGGACCTGAGTGATCATGGTAGCCACCGGAATATCATAGATATCGCGGTTGTAAAGTTCTTCTCTTAAGGCGTTCTGCAGGTCATAGCCGATGTAAGCCTGGCTCATGGCTACGCAGACAGAGAGAGGTGTGTTGGGCTGATTGGCGTCTTCACGGCTTAAGGCAGCCATGGCGTTGTTGATCATGCCGACCTGAGGACCGTTTCCGTGGGCAACGATTACTTCGCAGCCTTCCTCAATGAGGTCTACGATCGCTTTTGCAGTGATCTTTACGGCCTTCATCTGCTCCGGAAGGGTATTTCCCAGTGCATTTCCTCCCAGGGCGATGACAATGCGTTTTTTCTTCTTATTTTCCATAGTTAAAATTCCCCTCGTAGTACCAAAAATTAGTATCTTTGCTGATCAAAAAACGAAATATGGGTTAAAAAGAGCTGCCGGTCCCGGCGTACGCCTGAAATTGCGTCTGACACAAGCAATGTAAAGGCGCGCTCCGGTCCGGCAGCCTGGCAATATTAGTTCAGAAAATTACTTGAATACTCTTGGAGTACCTCTGTCTTCCAGTTTCTTTAAGATGTCGGCAGGATCAGCGAACTTAGCTAACATAATCATAGCAGCGATTACGTATGGCTTATAGCTTGCTTCTTTGTACAGAGGATCACGGTAGCGGTCGAATACAGATGCCTCAACCTCGCCGTCCTTGCAGCTTACATCGTTGATGTCAGCAGGCAGACAGTGCAGGTACAGAGCTTTTCCGTCCTTGGTGGTCTTCATCAGCTCTTCTGTACAGCACCAGTCTTTGTGCTCTGCGTTCTGAGCCAGCAGCTCCTTCTCCAGAGCCTTGATGCCATCGGAATCGCCCTCAGCGTACAGGTTAGTTCTCTTTTCCATAGCCGCAAATGGAGCCCAGCTCTTTGGATAAACGATATCAGCATCCTTGAATGCGTCAGCCATGTCGTGGGATACGCGGAAGGAACCGCCGGACTTCTCAGCGTTCTTTCTTGCAACTTCCTCTACTTCAGGCATAACCTCGTAGCCTTCCGGATGAGCCAGAACAACTTCCATACCCATACGTGTCATCAGGCCGATCACACCCTGAGGAACGGATAATGGCTTTCCGTAGGAAGGAGAGTAAGCCCATGTCATAGCCAGCTTCTTGCCCTTTAAGTTCTCTACGCCGCCGAACTCATGGATGATGTGCAGCATATCAGCCATACACTGGGTAGGATGGTCGATATCGCACTGTAAGTTAACCAGAGTTGGCTTCTGCTCCAGGATGCCGTCCTTGTAGCCCTGGGTAACAGCGTCAACAACCTCATGCATATATGCATTTCCCTTGCCGATGTACATATCATCGCGGATACCGATTACATCAGCCATGAAAGAGATCATGTTTGCAGTCTCGCGGACAGTCTCGCCGTGAGCTACCTGGCTCTTGCCCTCGTCCAGATCCTGAACCTCAAGACCTAACAGGTTGCAGGCAGAAGCGAAGGAAAAACGTGTACGGGTGGAGTTGTCACGGAATAAGGAGATTCCCAGACCGCTTTCAAATACCTTTGTGGAAATGTTGTTTTCTCTCATGAAACGAAGAGCGTCAGCCAGAGTCCATACAGCCTCTAACTCGTCATCTGTCTTCTCCCAGGTAAGGAAGAAATCGCCCTCATACATTTCCTTGAAGTTTAAGGAATTCAGCTTATCAATGTAATCCTGTAAAGTTTTCATGTGTTTTGTTCTCCTTTTTGATAGAATGAGTATGAGATAAATGCCCCCGCAGCCCGATCGTTTCAGACCGCGGACGGCAGATGATATGAAATTACTTGCAGTAAACGGTTGGAAGAGCAGCGTATACGGCAGCACATGTTACCAGATCCTGCTTCCAGGTCTTCTCGTTTGGTGCGTGTGCCTGAGCCTCAGCGCCTGGTCCAAAGCCGATGCATGGGATGCCGTTACGGCCCATGATGGATACGCCGTTGGTAGAGAAGGTCCACTTGTCAGTCAGAGGACGTGCGGTTCTCATCTCCAGAGTCTCCTCAGCACCGATACGGTTCTCGCCGAACAGGTTGGTGTAAGCTTCCTCTAACGCTTTTGTTACTTCATGATCCTTCGGGATTACCCAGGTTGGGAAGTAGCACTCGATGGGGTAAACCAGACCCTTGTAGGAAGGACGGGAATACTCATACATGGAAACAGTTACGTCATCACCGTACTTCTTAACGGATGGAAGAGCACGGATCTCGTCTAAGCAGCTTTCCCAGGTCTCGCCTGCAGTCATGCGGCGGTCTAAGGATACAGAGCAGGAGTCTGCAACTGCACAGCGGCTTGGGGAGGTGAAGAAGATCTCGGAAACGGTTACGGTTCCGCGGCCGAGGAAGTTAGCCTCTTCCCACTCAGGATTATACTTCTGATCCAGCATCTTTACAAGTCCTTTAACTTCCTTGTCATCTGCTGCGTCATTTTCATTTAATGCGCGGACATCCTGAAGGATATCTGCCATCTTGTAGATTGCGTTGTCACCGCGCTCAGGAGCGGAACCATGGCAGGAAACACCCTTAACATCTACACGGATCTCCATACGGCCTCTCTGTCCGCGGTAGATGCCGCCGTCGGTAGGCTCGGTGGAAACAACGAATGCAGGACGGTATTTGTCCTCATTGATGATATACTGCCAGCAAAGACCGTCGCAGTCCTCTTCCTGAACGGTACCGGTTACAAGAACGGTGTACTTGTCAGAGAGAAGTCCCAGATCCTTCATGATCTTAGCGCCGTATACTGCGGATACGATACCGCCGCACTGGTCGGAAACGCCACGGCCGCCAATCTCAGTTTCGGTCTCATAGCCTTCGTATGGATCGAAGGTCCAGTTGTCACGGTTGCCGATGCCTACGGTATCAATGTGTGCGTCAAAGCCGATAAGGGTTTCGCCTGTACCCATAAAGCCCAGTACGTTGCCCATGGGATCAATCTCTACCTTGTCAAAGCCAAGGTTTCTCATCTCTTCTGCGATGCGCTCGATGTGAGCCTTCTCATCACAGCTCTCGCCTGGGTTCTTTACGATCTCGCGTAAGAACTTGGTCATATCTTTCTGATAGTTCTGTGCAGCTTCTTTGATTTTTGCGTAATCCAGATTCATTTTATATCATCCTCCATAATTGATTTTAAAATTATTTGTCTAAGCCCTTCCATACGATGTTTTTGTAGCGGTCGGGATCGGTATCGCCCTCTGTGGAGAAGAGAAGAACCCTGGAGTTCTCATCCAGTCCGATATCCTTCTTTAACTGCTCGTATTCATCCAGTGTAGTCATAGCTGCCAGAGCGCCGAATGGAGCTGCGCCGGACTCACCGGAGGTGATGGAAGCGTCGCCCTTGATCGGAGCGGCCAGCATACGCATACCGTTTGCAGCTACCCAGTCAGGAGCAGCAATAAATACCTTTACATGGTTCTTTAAGATATCCCAGGAAATGGTATTTGGCTCGCCGCAGGCAAGACCTGCCATGATGGTCTGCATATCGCCGTCAACGATGCGGATGTCGCCGTCTCCGGCAGCAGCGCCCTTGTAGAGGCAGGCAGCAGCTTCTGCTTCCACTACTACGAAGGTTGGAGGGTTATCTGCATAAAGGTTTGCAAAGTAGCCTACGACAGCGCCTGCTAAGGAACCAACGCCGGCCTGTACGAAGATGTGGGTAGGACGCTCGCAGCCCTGAGCCTTTAACTGCTCGCCGGCCTCCATTGCCATGGTGCCGTAGCCCTGCATGATCCATGCGGGAATCTCTTCATAGCCGTCCCATGCGGTATCCTGTACGATCACGCCTCTTGGAGTCTCATCTGCTTCCTTGGCAGCCAGACGAACACAGTCATCATAGTTCATTTCCTGAATGTCTACCTGAGCGCCCTCTTTTGCGATGTTCTCAAGACGGGTCTGTGTGGTGCCCTTTGGCATATGTACGACAGCCTTCTGACCCAGACGGTTTGCAGCCCATGCAACGCCGCGTCCGTGATTTCCGTCGGTAGCTGTAAAGAAGGTAGCCTGACCAAATTCCTCTCTTAATTTTTCAGAGGTAAGAACGGAGTAGGGAAGTTCGGAAACATCCTTTCCTGTTTCCTTTGCAATGTAGCGCGCCATTGCGAAGGAGCCGCCAAGTACCTTAAATGCATTAAGGCCGAAACGGTAAGACTCATCTTTTACATAAACTTCCTTTACTCCCAGATAGGAAGCCATGTTTGGAAGTTTTGTAAGAGGAGTCTGGCTGTACTGCGGGAAGCTTTCGTGGAACGCTCTTGCCTTTTTAATCTCCTCTAATCCCATGATGGGAAGATTTTTGTCTTCTGTCTTCGGCATGTGGTTGACCGCCCACAGAATTTTCTGATCCATGATACTTTGTCCTCCTTATTTGTGTGGTTTAAGATGATTTGCGGCTGTTTACATCGATGTAGCTGTACAGGGTAAACTTGGAGATCCCAAAATACTTTGAAACCTTGTCGCCTGATTTTGTAATAAGAAAAGCGCCTGCATCGTTGAGAAATTGAATCGCTGTTACCTTTTCTTCCTTATTCATCAGAGCGGCGGGTTTGCCCACCAGTGCTACGGACTGTTCAATCAGTGTATCCAGCAGATCATTTACATTATGTACGATCTGTTCCGGCTGCTGCTTTGGACTGCTTCCCTGCTCGGTATCAATAAGAGAGCGGATGGAGCGGTCAACGGTCATAAGGCCGGTGATATCATAATTGATGGCGAAAATGTAGTCTATAGCGGTATCCTCTTCATTTCTTATGAAGAATGTGCTGGATTTTAAAATCTTTCCATTTGATGTGCGCGTCAGATAGCCTACATGATCCTTTAACAAAGCAGGGTCCTTGTGGAGCGTCTCCAGGACGATCTTTGAAGGGCCGTCGCCTTCCCTGCGGTTTGTCACATGGCCGTTGTTGATATGTACGACCGAATGTTCCAGATCGTGCCGTTTTAAGTCGTGGATCACGATCTCGCAGTCAGGTCCGAACTGCTTTGCAAGGCCGTCGGCGATCTGCTTCAGCAGATTCAGAGTATATGCCATAGCCTTACCTCCCGTCATATTCTAGATGATGTGTATATGGTTACTTTGTACAATGATACTTTGCAAAATGCAACCGCATTGTTTATGATTCCATCATAGCACAAAAAAATGTAATTGCAAGAGGTTTTTACAAAAAAATTTTGTATAACTAAAAAAAATTGTATTTTACCCTTGCAAATGGACTTTTATAGTGTTACTATAAGGGTAACAAAACAAAAAAGGAGAGAGTACCATATGCTGATGATCGGAAATGGACGTCTTGTTACAAGAGACGCCGAACAGCCATTTTTTGAGAACGGGGCAGTAGTGATCGACGGAACCACAGTTAAGAAGGTGGGCGATCTGGAAACCCTGAAAAAAGAGTTCCCTGACGCCGAGTTTGTTGACGCAAAGGGGGGCGTCATCATGCCGGCTTTCATTAATACCCATGAGCATATCTACAGCGCCATGGCAAGAGGCCTTAGCATTAACGGATATGATCCAAAAGGATTTTTAGATATCCTGGACGGAATGTGGTGGACCATCGACCGCCATCTGACCAATGAGCAGACACGCCAGAGTGCCAGAGTTACCTATATGGACTGCATCAAAAATGGCGTGACTACCGTATTTGACCATCACGCAAGCTTTGGCGAGATCAAGGACAGCCTGTTTGCCATCGAGGACGCTGCGAAGGAGTTTGGTCTGCGTACCTGCCTGTGCTATGAGATTTCAGACCGTGACGGCATGGACAAGGCAAGAGAGTCTGTGATGGAAAATGCCAGATGGATCCGCCATGCCCTTGCAGATGATACAGATATGATTGCCGGTATGATGGGCATGCATGCACAGTTTACCATCTCTGATGAAACGATGGATCTGGCAGCTGCCAACAAGCCTGAGGAGATAGGCTATCACATCCATGTAGCTGAGGGAATTGAGGATCTCCATGACTGTTTAAAGAAATACGGAAAGCGCATTGTAGACCGTCTGATGGACAAAAATATTCTGGGAAGCAAAACCCTTCTGGGCCACTGCATCTATGTAAATCCTCATGAAATGGAATTAATTAAGGAAACGGATACGATGGTAGTGCACAATCCTGAGTCCAATATGGGCAATGCCTGTGGCTGTCCTCCAACCATGGAGATTGTTCACAGAGGCATCCTGACAGGACTTGGAACAGACGGCTATACTCAGGATATATTAGAGTCTTACAAGGTGGCAAATGTTCTTCACAAGCATCATCTCTGTGACGCTAACGCGGCCTGGGGCGAGGTTCCGCAGATGCTCTTCGAGGGCAATGCAAAGATTGCCAACCGCTATTTTAAAAAGCAGCTGGGCGTATTAAAGGAGGGCGCAGCCGCAGATGTGATCGTAACAGATTACATACCAAGAACCCCAATGAACGCATCCAATGTAAACAGCCATATCTTATTCGGCATGACCGGACGCAGCGTTGTGACTACGGTCTGCAACGGAAAGATCCTGATGAAGGACAGGGAGCTGCTTGGCATTGATGAAGAGAAGGTTCTCTATGAAGTAAGGAACGCAGCCGCAGATCTGGCAAAATCCATCAACGGCTGATTATAATCCATCAAAGAAAATAAAACAAGTGCCGATTACAGGGCGGCGGGAAAGCAGCACCCCGGTCTTTTATGGCCGGGCGGCTGAGCCGGACAAGAGAAGGAAAATGGATGTTTCCGGTGCTGGGACCTGGTCGTGTGAAGGAGGAAAAATATGAGCGACATTATGACACCCATTCCTTTTGGAAAACTGATGAACTGGATTCTTGAAGAGCATAAGAAGGGCTCCATTTTCGGAATTAAAAAGCCCTTTGCCGCTGATCCAAAGAAGATGAGCACTATTTTCGGAAGAGGTCTTGAAACTCCCTTCGGACCTGCAGCAGGTCCCCATACGCAGCTTACACAGAATATTGTGGCATCCTATGTGTCCGGCAGCCGCTTCTTTGAGTTAAAGACCGTGCAGAAATTAGACGGCGAGGATCTTCCCGTATCCAAACCCTGTATCAAGGCAGATGATGAGTGCTATAACTGTGAGTGGTCTACAGAGCTCTATGTGCCTCAGGCATATGATGAGTATATCAAGGCGTGGTTCGCCTGCAAGGTGCTGGCAAGGGAGTACGGCCTTGGCTCTATGGACGGGTTCCAGTTTAATATGTCTGTGGGATATGACTTAGAGGGCATTAAGACAGAGAAAATCGACCGTTTTATCGAAGGCATGAAGGATGCTTCTGAGGCTCCGATTTTTGCAGAATGCCGCCAGTGGCTCTTAGACAATCTGGACCGCTTTGAAAACCTGACCAAGGAAGATGTAGAGGGAATCTCTCCAAATGTGTGCAACTGCATTACCCTTTCTACCCTTCACGGATGTCCTCCACAGGAAATCGAGCGCATTGCCAGATATCTGATCGAGGAAAAGCACGTACATACCTTTATCAAATGCAACCCTACGCTTCTTGGATATGAATATGCAAGACGCATTATGGATGAGATGGGTTATGATTATGTAGCCTTCGGTGATTTCCATTTCAAGGATGACCTTCAGTATGAGGATGCAGTTCCCATGTTAAAGAGATTGCAGGTTCTGGCAGATGAGAAGGGACTGGAATTCGGCGTAAAGATCACCAACACCTTCCCGGTAGATGTAAAGCAGAACGAGCTTCCAAGCGAAGAGATGTATATGTCCGGAAAATCTCTTTATGCCCTGTCTCTGTCCGTAGCATTAAAGCTGGCAGATGACTTTGGCGGAAAGCTTCGGATTTCCTATTCCGGCGGTGCGGATTACTTTAATATTGAAAAGATCGTGGATGCGGGTATCTGGCCTGTAACCATGGCAACCACCATGTTAAAGCCCGGAGGCTATCAGAGACTGGAGCAGATCGGAAGAATCTTTGAGGCAAAGCAGGCTCCTGTATTTGAGGGCGTGGATGCCGCAAAGGTAAGAGCTCTGGTAGAGGGTGCAAGAACCGATAAGCATCATGTAAAGGCTGTAAAGCCTCTTCCGTCCAGAAAGGTAAACAGTCCGGTTCCGCTGGTAGACTGCTTTATTGCACCCTGTCAGGAGGGCTGTCCCATCCATCAGGATATTACCCGGTATCTGCAGCTGGCAGGAGAGGGCAAGCATGAGGAAGCGCTGAAGGTTATCTTAAATAAGAATCCTCTTCCTTTTATCACAGGTACGATCTGTGCTCATAACTGTATGAGCAAATGTACCAGAAACTTCTATGAGACAGCTGTCAATATCCGCAGAACCAAGTTAGAGTGCGCCGAGGGCGGCTATGAGGCAGTGATGAAAGAGCTTAAGGCTCCGGCTGTTTCTTCTGATAAGAAGGCGGCTGTAGTAGGAGGAGGCCCTGCAGGTCTGGCAGCAGCGTTCTTCTTAGCCAAGGGCGGAATGAAGGTAACTGTATTTGAAAAGGAAGAGAAAATGGGCGGTGTTGTCCGCAACGTAATCCCGGGCTTCCGTATTCCTGACAGCGCCATTGACAATGATGTAGAGATCGTTAAGGCTATGGGAGCAGAGCTGGTAACCGGAAGGGAGATCCAGTCTGTTGAAGAGCTTAAGAAGGATTACGACTATGTGGTTCTGGCTCTGGGAGCTTCTGAGCCGGGCGTACTGAAGTTAGAGGCAGGCGAGCCGGTTAATGCCCTTGAATTTTTAGCACAGTTTAAGGCAACCGACGGAAAGGTTGACCTGGGCAAAAACGTAGTAGTGATCGGCGGCGGAAATACAGCTATGGATACAGCAAGAGCTGCAAAGCGCAACGCAGGCGTTGAAAAGGTTTCTCTGGTATACAGAAGAACCAGACGCTATATGCCTGCGGATGAGGAAGAGCTGGTAATGGCAATCGAGGACGGCGTAGAGTTTGCAGAGCTTCTCTCTCCGGTCCGTCAGGAAAACGGTGTACTCATCTGTAAAAAGATGGTTCTGGGCGATATTGATGCCAGCGGCCGCAGAGGCGTTGTTGAGACAGATGAGATCGTAGAGGTTCCGGCAGATACTGTAATCGCAGCAGTAGGCGAGAAGGTTCCTTCCGGCTTCTATGAAGCAAACGGTATTGCCCTGGATTCCAGAAAGCGTCCTCAGGTAAATCAGGATACACTGGAAACCTCCCTTAAGGGCGTGTATGCAGTGGGAGACGGCCTCTTCGGACCTGCTACTGTAGTAGAAGGCATCCGGGACGGAAAGAAGGCTGCAGAGGCTATTATCGGAAGAGATCTTTCCGAGGATATCTTTAAGATGTCTGATGAAGAGGTTATCACGTACCGTAAGGGAAATCTGGCAGAAGAGGATGAAAGCAGAACAGACAGCGGAAGATGCCTTTCCTGCAACAGCTACTGTGAGAACTGTATGGAGGTCTGCCCCAACCGTGCAAATATTGCCCTTGTAGTTCCGGGCATGGAGAAGCATCAGATTATCCATGTGGACTATATGTGTAACGAGTGCGGAAACTGCCGCAGCTTCTGTCCATGGGACAGCGCTCCATATCTTGACAAGTTTACTCTCTTTGCAAATGAGGCCGACATGGCAGACAGCACCAATCAGGGCTTTGCTGTGTTAGATGCTGAAAAGGGAGCATGTAAGGTACGGCTTCAGGGAAATGAGTTTGCTTACCAGACCGGAACAGCAGATGAGAGAGTTCCTGAGGGAATTGCAAAGATCATTGAAACTGTAATCCGGGATTACAGCTATCTGATTCTGTAATTCGTGATATTTGGGAAAAAGGACAGAGCTTCGATGTAAAGCTGAAAGCAGGCCCGGAGGGGAGGAGGATTTCCCTCCGGGCCTGATACACAAGACGTTTGTTAAAAAAGTAACGTTATATTCGAGAGGATATAACGAAAGAAAGGAGAAGCCATGGCAAGGGAAAGGACATTAAAGGCAGTGTATACATTTCACACTACAACAGAAGCCATGAAAATGGAGCAGTGCGCCAGGGAGCATGGGATTCCCGGCCGTCTGATCCCTGTTCCCCGGCAGATCAGCGCAGGCTGCGGGATGGCATGGGCGGCTCCGGCTGAAGCAAAAGCAAGAACAGATGAAGAAATTCGTTTGTCAGATGTAGAAGTGGAGGGAGTTTATGAGCTCTTATTGTAAAGTATGGATTAATGGCCAGGAAGTGGAAGCGGATGAAGAGCGGAAGCTGATGGACGTATTAAGAAATGATCTTCGTTTGAAATCTGTAAAGGACGGCTGCTCTGAGGGCGCCTGCGGTACCTGTACTGTTTTGATTGACGGAAAAGCTACCAAGTCCTGCGTACAGAAGATGGGCCGTCTGGCGGGAAAACACATTTTAACGGTAGAGGGTTTAAGCCAGAGAGAAAAGGATGTGTATGTATATGCCTTTGGAGAAACGGGAGCGGTTCAGTGCGGTTTCTGTATTCCGGGAATGGTAATCTGCGCCAAAGGGCTTCTGGATGTAAATCCCGATCCCAGCCGTGTGGAGATTGCCTATGCGATCCGCAATAACTACTGCCGGTGTACCGGATATAAAAAGATTATAGATGCGATCCAGCTGGCAGCTAAGATGCTGCGGGAGGATATCGCTCCGGCGGAGCAGGAGAAGATGATCAGGGTGGGAAGCAGGGTCCACCGGATCGATGCTGAGGGAAAGGTACTGGGAACAGGAAAATATGTAGATGATCTGGATAAGGTGGATTTTCCGGAAATGATCTACGGAAGTGCTGTACGCTCCAAATATCCCAGAGCCATTGTAAAGGCTATTCATACGGAGAAGGCAAAAGCCCTTCCCGGCGTTGTCTGCGTGCTGACAGCTGATGACGTTCCCGGAAAGAACAAGGTAGGTCACTTAAAGCAGGACTGGGATACCATGATCGCAGTGGGAGATACCACACGGTATCTGGGAGACGCAATCTGCCTCGTAGCGGCTGAGACACCGGAGATTCTGGAGCAGGCAAAGGCTCTGGTAGAGGTGGAGTATGAGAAGTTAAAACCTGTGACCTGTCCGGCAGAGGCTATGGAAGAGGGAGCTCCCCTTGTACATTCCACAGGAAATATTTTAAGCCATGAGCATCTGGTGAGGGGAAATGCAGATGAAGTGATTGCTGCATCCAAATACAAAGTAACCCGCCATTATGAGACTCCCTGGACAGAGCATGCATTTTTGGAGCCTGAATGTGCAGTTTCCATGCCATTTGACGGCGGCGTGCTGATTTATTCTACCGATCAGGGTACCTACGATACCCGTCATGAAACTTCTATCCTTTTGGGCCTTCCTCCGGAAAAGGTAATCGTAGAAAATATGCTGGTAGGCGGCGGCTTCGGCGGCAAGGAGGACGTAACGGTTCAGCATCAGGCAGCGCTGATTGCCTATATTACAAAGAGGGCCGTTAAGGTAAAGCTGACCCGTAAGGAAAGTATTCTGGTGCATCCAAAGCGTCATCCCATGAGCATTGACCTGACAACTGCCTGTGATGAAAACGGCCGTCTTACAGCTATGAAGGCTGTGGTAGTGGCTGATACGGGAGCTTACGCATCTCTTGGAGGGCCGGTGCTCCAGAGAGCCTGTACCCATGCAGCAGGACCGTATAATTATCAGGTGATCGACATTGACGGAAAGGCAGTTTACACCAACAATCCGCCTGCGGGAGCTTTCAGAGGCTTTGGCGTGACACAGACCTGTTTTGCAACGGAGATGAATATCAATCTTCTGGCAGAGATGTGCGGTATGGATCCCTGGCAGTTCCGTTACCTGAATGCAATCCGTCCGGGACAGGTGCTGCCGAATGGACAGATTGCAGATCCTTCTACCGGTCTGGCAGAGACCCTGGAGGCAGTAAAGGATATTTACTACAGCCATCCTTATGTGGGAATCGGCTGTGCCATGAAGAATGCCGGCGTAGGAGTGGGACTTCCGGATACAGGCCGTGTACGTCTGATCGTAGAGGGCGGAAAGGTTCATATCCATTCTGGCGCCTCCTGTATCGGACAGGGCGTTGGAACGGTTCTGGTACAGATGCTGGCAGAAAGTGCAGGCATCAGTATGGATGAGATTGAGTATCACCGTCCAAATACCTCCATGGCTCCTGATTCGGGAACTACCTCAGGTTCCAGACAGACACTGGTAACAGGAGAAGCCTGCAGAAGGGCTGCCAAGGATTTAAGAAGGGCTCTTTTTGAGGCAACCGGACGCAGTTATGAAGCAACGGAGATGCCAAGCGCATACCTGTCCAATGTAATGGTGGCAAAGGAAAGCCCGGAGACGGCGGCTGTTACCTTTACGGCTGAAGAAGTGGCTCTGTTAAATGGAAAAGAATTCTACGGCGAATATCTGGCAAAGACAGATAAGATGGGCGCTGATGTAGAGTATCCGGTATCCCATGTGGCTTACGGCTATGCGACCCAGCTGTGCATCTTAAAAGAGGACGGAACCATTGAAAAAATGGTGGGCGCCCATGATGTGGGAAAAGTTGTAAATCCAAAGAGTGCAGAGGGGCAGGTAGAAGGCGGAATCGTTATGGGCTGCGGCTATGCGCTGACAGAGCAGTATCCCTTAAAAGACTGCGTACCTACAGCCAAGTATGGAACTCTGGGACTGTTCCGTGCAGATAAGGCTCCTGAGGTAGAGTCTATAATTGTTGAAAAACCGGGAGTGGATGTAGCCTTCGGAGCCATCGGTATCGGTGAGATTACCTCTATTCCTACAGCTCCCGCAGTGGCAGGCGCTTACTATAAGTGGAATCAGATTTTTGAGACAGAACTGCCCCTTAAGAATACGCCATATGCAAAAAAGAAGTGAAATCCTGCAATATGATGCAGATAAATGATGTGAATATGTGATGATAGGAAAACCGCCCCGGTCTTGCTGTCGGATGAATGATCCGTCAAAGACCGGGGCGGTTTTCGGCTGTGGTTTATTTCTTTTTCAGAGGCGGTTCGTCCTCACGGAGCTGATCTGCAATTTTTTCGATCAGGCGCATTTTCAGATATACATCAAAGGACAGTTCGCATATAAAGGAAAAAAGACGCAGATACTCCTGTTCTCCTTCCCTGGCGGGACAGTCCTTAAAGGTGTCCATAGCACGGGAAAATTTGGCGGAAACATCTGCCTTTAAGTGCTCCATCTCACGCTCCTCCAAAGAAAAGACCTCACGGTAAATATCTTCCAGAGAAAGCCCGGAGGACTGGCTTCCGGAAGAAAAATGTCTGGACGTAATGGGGCCGAAAAAGGTTTCGATATCATGGAAGGACAGAAGACTTTTAAAATAGTAGATAAAGATCAGCATCAGCATATGATCTCTGGAATATTTTTTCTTTACCGGAGGAGGCAGAAGGTTGTTTTTGGCGTAATTGTTGATCATGGTCTTTGTTAAGACCTTGTCCTCTTCATAGCGCTTGGAGTCCTTTAAATGCTCCTCCATAAAGGTAGTTACCTGATCCATATACAGGTCAATGTTCGGAATTTCCTCAGGCGTTACATGAGTCTGGGAGTTTAGAAATTCCATAAGGCCTGAGAGCTGTTCAGCGTTTGATTTCATCTATATTCACCTCGGTTTGACACATGATGTTGTATTGCTGTATCTATTATATAGTATTAAAAACCAGATGGCAAGAGGAATCGCGAAAGGACTTTTCCTGGGTCATCACTTATGCTATACTGTTTGGAGGCGAAAATGACAGAAATAAAAAGGCGGTACATTTATGAGTATTTATGATACATTAAATCCCATGCAGAAGGAGGCAGTGCTTCACACCGAAGGTCCTCTCCTTATTCTGGCGGGAGCCGGATCGGGGAAGACCCGGGTACTGACCCACCGGATTGCATACCTGATCGAGGAAAAAGAGGTCAATCCCTGGAATATCCTGGCTATTACCTTTACGAATAAGGCAGCGGGAGAGATGCGGGAGCGAGTGGATTCTCTGGTGGGCTTTGGAGCGGAAAACATCTGGGTCAGCACCTTTCATTCTACCTGTGTGAGGATTCTGCGGCGCTATATTGAACATCTGGGATATACCACCAGCTTTTCCATCTATGACAGCGACGACCAGAAGACGCTGATGAAGCAGGTGTTTAAGACGCTGGATATTGATACAAAGCAGTATAAGGAACGTTCGGTACTGGGAATTATTTCCTCTGTCAAGGATAAGCTGATCTCTCCGGAGGAATTTCTTCTGAATGCAGGACAGGATTTCCGCCAGAAAAAGGTAGGGGAGATCTACAGGGAATATCAGAATCAGCTGAAAAAGAACAATGCTCTGGATTTTGATGATCTGATTGTAAAAACAGTGGAGTTATTTCAAAATGACAGCCAGATTCTGGATTACTACCAGGAACGGTTCCGATATATTATGGTAGATGAGTATCAGGATACCAATACGGCTCAGTTTAAGCTGATCAGCCTTCTGGCATCCAAATATGGGAATCTGTGTGTGGTAGGTGATGATGACCAGTCCATTTACCGGTTCAGAGGGGCGGATATTGAAAATATTTTAAGCTTTGAGCAGACATTTCCCGGCGCCAGAGTGATTAAGCTGGAGCAGAATTACCGGTCTACCCAGAATATTCTGGATGCGGCTAACGGTGTGATCCGCCACAACAGAGGAAGAAAGGAAAAATCCCTGTGGACAGCCAACGGAACAGGAGATGAGATCCTGTTTAAACAGTTTGATGATGCAAGGGATGAGGCGGATTATATTGCCCGTCAGATCAGAGACAGTGAGTTTTCCTATCAGGATCAGGCGGTACTTTACCGTACCAATGCCCAGTCCCGTCTGTTAGAGGAGCGGTGTATTTTTTACAATGTGCCATACCGGCTGGTGGGAGGCGTGAATTTCTACCAGAGAAAGGAAATCAAGGATATTCTGGCTTATTTAAAGACGGTTGCCAATGGTGTAGACGATCTTTCCGTTCTGAGAATTATTAATGTGCCGAAGAGAGGAATTGGAGCAACATCCATGGGAAGGGTGACGATGTTTGCCTCAGAACATAGCATGAGCCTTTACAGTGCTCTTAGGGAAGCGAGAATGGTGCCTGGGCTTGGAAAAGCAGTTGAGAAAATCGGTCGTTTTATTTCTCAGATGGAGTGCTTTCGGGCAATGGCCCAGTCGGAAGAATATTCCATTCAGGATCTGATTGAGGCGATTCTGGAGGAAACGGGATATGAGGAGGAGCTGAAGGCAGAGGGTGAGATTGAAGCGGAGACCCGTATGGAAAATATCCAGGAGCTGATCAATAAGGCAGCCGCCTATGAGGAGGATTCACAGCATCCTTCTCTGGATGAATTTTTAGAGCAGGTAGCTCTGGTGGCTGACATTGATAATGTAGATTCCTCAGAAGACAGGGTAACGCTTATGACCCTTCACAGCGCCAAGGGACTGGAGTTTCCCAAAGTATATCTGGCAGGTATGGAGGACGGACTGTTTCCGGGAATGATGGCCGTTTCTTCGGATGACCCCACGGATATGGAGGAAGAGCGGAGGCTGTGCTATGTGGGGATTACCAGAGCCAAAAAGGAGCTTGTGATTACTGCGGCCAGAAAGCGGATGACCCACGGAGAAACGCGCTACTGTAAACCCAGCCGTTTTGTGGAGGAAATCCCGGCAGAGCTTCTTAAGGAGGAGAGGCTGGAGCCGGTGCTTGGAAGTGCGAGAGGGGCAGATAGTTTTGGCGGAGCGTCAGGACGATTTGGAGCTGGAGAAGAGGGACTTCCCTGGAATCAGCCGGGAAGCGGCACGGTAAGCACCTTTGGAAAGGGGTACAATGCCTATGCTTCAAAAACGACAGGTTTTGGAACGGCAAATGCGGGCTTTAAAGGTGGTAAAGGCGGCCTTGGCAGCGGTCAGAGCTTTGGGACGAACCCCGGCTTTGGAAAGTCATTTACAGTTCAAAAGGCAGCGTCACTGGATTATAAAGAGGGCGACCGGGTTCACCACGACCGGTTCGGAGACGGCACAGTAAAGGAAATTGTGGACGGAGCCAGAGATTACGAGGTGACAGTAGAATTTGATACAGGTGGTCAGAGAAAAATGATGGCCTGCTTTGCAAAGCTGAAAAAAATATAAATGTTCAGATATCTGGCAGAAAATTGGAAAAACTGAAAAGAAATGGGATAGTAAAAACAATGATTCCATGCTATAATAAGTTATAGCGAAGCGCCGGGCAGCTAAAATGGGGTTGCGTGCGGATGAACCGTTCTAAATCCCGGCTTCCCGTTATTGCAAGAAAGGACGGATATGCCATGAATCGTTTTGACAGAGACAGACTGGATGCCATGGGAAAAGAAGCATTAAGCCGTGTAGAGGAGCTGATGAATACCAGCCGGATCAACGAACTGATGCACAAAAGAGAAGAGGATGAAAAAAAGAGAAACTGCATTCTCTGGATTCTGGCTATTATCGGAGCTGTAGCTGCCGTAGCCGGTATTGCCTATGCCGTATACCGTTTCTTTACACCTGATTATCTGGAAGATTTTGAGGATGATTTCGACGACGATTTCGACGATGATTTCTTCGAGGATGAGGAGTCTGTAAAGAAGGCAGAGGAAAAGAAGGAAGAAAAAGAAGAGGATCAGGAAGCATAATTATCCTCCAAACAGCGCGTAACAGCCGGGAACAAAAGGCGAAAAGAGCCGGATCCGTTTCCGGCTGTTTCTTTGAAACAGACATAAGAAGTAAGGAGTAAACGTATTGAAAAAGGGAGATATCTGCGAAGCAGTTGTAGAAAAAATTGATTTTCCAAATAAAGGGATTCTTCATGTGGATGGAGAGCGGGTCATTGTAAAGAATGCAGTTCCCGGTCAGAAGGTTCGTTTTGTGATCAATAAAAAAAGAAAGGGAAAGTGTGAAGGCCGCCTGTTGGAGGTGGTGGAGCACTCACCGATTGAGCAGCCGGATAGGGCCTGTCCCCATGGCGGCATCTGCGGCGGCTGCCTGTATCAGGGGCTTCCCTATGAGGAGCAGCTAAAGATTAAGGCAGAGCAGGTAAAGGGGCTGATTGATGAGGTCTGTGATTCCTACGAATTTCAGGGAATTAAGGGAAGTCCCATATACGAAGGCTACCGCAACAAGATGGAATTTTCCTTTGGGGATGAGTATAAGGATGGGCCTCTGGCTCTTGGAATGCACCGCAGAGGAAGCTTTTATGATATTGTGACTACACCAGAGTGTCGAATCGTACATCCTGATTTCTGCCAGATTCTGGAGGCGACTCTGGAATATTTTTCCAGTCGAAAGATCGGATATTACAGAAAGCTGCAGCATACAGGCTATCTGCGTCATCTGCTGGTGCGCAGGGCTGTAAAAACAGGAGAAATCCTTACCGCTCTTGTAACCTCAGGCCAGACAGAGGTTTTTGCCGGGGATACTCAGGGAGACGGACGGGCTCAGGAGCAGGAACTGTTAAAGGGATGGATGGAGGCGCTTAAGGAACTGCCTTTAGAGGGAAGCTTTGCAGGGATTCTCCATATCCGCAATGACAGTCTGGCAGATGTGGTTCAGAGCGATGAAACACAGGTACTTTATGGAAAGGACTATTTTTATGAGGAGCTTTTGGGCCTTACCTTCCGCATCAGCCCCTTTTCCTTCTTCCAGACCAACTCACTGGGGGCCGAGGTTCTCTATGAAACAGCCAGAAGCTACATAGGGGAGACAAAGGACAAGGTAGTATTTGACCTCTACAGCGGAACCGGAACCATTGCCCAGATCACATCACCGGTGGCTGACAAGGTAGTAGGTGTGGAGATCGTGGAGGAGGCAGTGGAAGCTGCCAGAAAAAATGCGGCGTTCAATGGTCTGGAAAACTGTGAATTTATTGCAGGAGACGTATTAAAGGTTATTGATGAACTTACCGACCGCCCGGATATTATTATCCTGGATCCGCCAAGGGATGGCATTCACCCAAAGGCTATTGGAAAGATCATTGAATTTGGGGTAGATCGGATGGTTTATATCAGCTGCAAACCTACCAGCCTGGCCAGAGATCTGGTGCCTCTTCAGGAGGGCGGATATAAGGTTGAAAAGGTGTGCTGCGTGGATATGTTTCCATTTACGAGCGGGATAGAAACTGTGTGCCTCCTTTCCCACGTAAAATAAGTGTTTACAGGGGAAGCTGCAATACATAATTGTCGATTTGTCAACCATTTGTCAACCCTTTTTTGAGCGGTTGACAAATGGTTGCTGTTTTTTTAAAGTGAACTGTTTTGTCTGATCTTACATTAGTTTAAATTCTCAAAATCAGCGGAAGCAGCCATACCTTTATGATCAGTGCGGTAAAGCCAAACCCCATCAAAAAGAAAAACAACCCGCCAAACAGGAACATCCAATTCCCACCGGACGCATGGGGAATGTAATACTGCTCTGGGTTTTTCTGGTTATACCGCAGTTCGACCTGATCCCCAATCTCATAGGAGGTGGGGCTGACATTGTGCTGTATTATGACCGTTTTTCCATCGGCCTGATATTGAAATACTGGATAGGAGTGCCAGTGATCATCCCTCCACTCCATATGAATATCAATTACGTTTGCCGTTGCCGGTTCGTTGCAGACATGTTTGTGATACAGCGGATAAATCATGAAAATGATCCCTGTTATAACTGCAAACAAGCTGATTGCAAGGGCACAAATATAACCTGCCATACGTTTCCCTCCTTGCTGTATTCAAATTTTCTTCAATGTTCTAATCCCCCGTAAAATGCGAGAGCAGTCCTGACAGGAAACTTAAAATCAGGACTACACTGCCTATAACAAACCACGTTGTTTCCTGCATTATTATCCGCTGATTTTCTATAAAGAATATTTTCGGATTATCCTGATTTACCTGAAAGGGATAGGTTTTTTCTTCTAAAACTTCCATTATATTGATATATACGGTATCCGCATATGCCTGTCGGCCAAACTCTTTCATAAGCCAGGTCTTACCGACTTGACGTGCCCCTTCGATCATCAAAGGCTTACGGTATTTGCTTTGTTTCCATTTTAATAGCTTTTCAATAGCAATTCGGTACATATACACACCTTCGTCCTTATAATGCAAATATAGTATAATGTATAATTACAAAAAATTACAACGAGTTTTAGGAGAATAATTACGCTTTTTACGGTGAATAAAGCGTGAATTTCGATTTTTCATAGCATAAGAAATCAAGCATTGGCCAGCCGGCTTACGGATACTGTTTATGGCTCTCTATTCCATGTCATCTGATTTTGTGGCTTCATTCCTTTTGTCACGCCCTCAGCCGCTTTTATTTACTCGATGATAAGATCCAAGCGGATGATTGCAGAAATGGGGAGCAGTTGTACGGCTCTGTGCGATTTTCTATGGTGGATATATGGCTGGCAATGTGTTTCATGAACTGATCCAGTGCGGGCTGATTCCAGTTGCCGTTTTGGATCAGATTTTTCGGCAGTCGAAAGACAACCTGATTGCATATAATGCGAAGTTCATCAATAAAGGAACAAGCAAGCTGTACTATGGGAACGGCCACAGCTTTGGATGGGAAGTGAAAGTTATGAGGCAGATATTTGCGGTCAGGTTTACTGTAATAACCTGGGACGGGCATTAGACGGAACATTCTGACTGCAGGGGGCTTCTGGACGAATCACAAAAGAGGACGCATCGGATTTTGAAAGTGGCGGCCGAAGATAAGGGAGTCAGATTTTTCTTTTTCGCATCTGAGATGCTGTCATCCTGAATGAATAAAGTGT
>NZ_JBBKBT010000006.1:0-166202 GCF_037890305.1 Enterocloster sp. HCN-30185 | reverse complement strand
CGCGTCTACCTCATTTCCGTTTGCATCCAGGTATCTCTTCACTACGTCGTATACATATCCACTCTTTCCGAAGCTAACTTCATATGTGGTATTTTCTGTAATCTGTGTCTCTATGGTTGGTTTTTCTGCCGGTTCTCCATTTGCCTCCCACTGCTCTGTAGATGGATCATATCCCTCAATTGGAGCTGCGTCAGCAATCTGGTCTTTACTTAGAGTTCCATATGCACCTTCAGTTCCAGGTTCAGCGTATTCCAACTCTTTTTCATTTGAAGACGTATGCTTATAAATTGTTACATAAACAGGTTCTGTAATGCTTACAGTTCCATTTACTGCTTCATAGCGAACGATTACCTGATACTTATCCGGAATTTCATCTGGGCCAATTACATCAACATCATAATATACTGTGATCGTTTCACCATTCTGAATTGTTTTTCCACCGTTAAGCAGTGTATTTTCAGAACGCTCCAGATCCATACTATTTCCGTCATAGGTATAACCATCTTTTGACCTTAATGTAATATCCTTAACGTCTAGTGTAGTATCTGCGCTATTTATCCATACCTCTTCTGTAACCGTTTCAATTTCACCAATCAATTCATTTGTGTCTCTGCAAATATGCTCTACTGTATAGCTGAGCTTTTTTGTTACAGATTGATCTTCTGTATAGGTATAAGTAAATGTACGCTCCTCTACACTGGTTGTTTTTGTAATAACAGCATCCATCGGAGTCCTATCCCAATCTCCAGCTTTATAACCTTCATTGGCCTTGTCTCCTACACCAGGAACAATATCCCCGGTAACTGTATAGCTGCCATTATCATCCCACGTTCCACCTGTCATTAAAGTAACAGTCTGAATCTTCTGGGTGTTAGTTTCATCATTCCAGCTTCCGTTTACTACCTTAAAGTATACCTCTGTCTGATACTTATCCGGTACATGATCCCCATTTTCATCTTTGGAATATACTACCTGAATCTTTCCGCCGTTTTCAATGGTTCCGCTGCCTGTCAATCCAGTAACAATACTCGGATCAGCCGGGTCAGTTATCACTGCAAGATCATAACTGTTGCTGTCATAGGTATATTCAGCATCCTCGGCCTGAACCGTAATGTCTTTCACCTGAAGAACCTGAGGATCATTTACCCATACATCCTGTGTAACAGTTTCTGCCCTAAATACTTCAGCAGTATCATCATAAATGTGCTCTACCGTATAGCTTAACTGATTAACTGCCGCATCATCTTTTACAAAGTTAACTGTTACAGTAATGTTTGTAACATTACTCAGTTCCTCTCCAATGTTCTTTGCCATGATGCTTGTGACTGCAGATCCATCTTTTGGCTCATACTCCACAAATCTTCCGCCTTCTTCCGGATTCCAGCTTACGGTCATACCGCCAAACTTATAACCGTTTTCAGCAGTTATAATGGCTGCACCATCAAACATTACAGACTTTTCATCTTCAGATACAGTTGGAAGTGATGTTACCGGAAGATCCGGCATCTGCTTTTCTGCTACAACTGTCTCTGTACCGGTTCCATGCTCACCTGCCGCATATGTAATGCTGTATAGTGTTTCATTTTTATCCGGAATTGTATTTCCATTATCATCCAGAGTATAAACAGCTGTAATTGAAATATCACCTTCTACAGTTCCTTCGACCTCACCATCTGTTTTTAACCAGGTATAATTGTGACCATCGTACTCTATGCTCGCATCAATAGCATCTTTCACATCATAGGAATCGCCAATAATCACGGTATCCTTATATGCATCTTTTAAGGTCTTTGGCTCTGCACTGTCATCTACATACTCAATCGTCAATGCAGCCTCATTACGTTCCCAGTTTGCCTTAAATGTAAGGTTTCCATAGCTGCCTGGCAAAATAACGGTGTTTAACGGGTCATGCTCACCTTCGATCGCTTCTCCTACCACAAGTTCCCATCCGGTAAACTTATATCCATCCTTTACTGGATTGTTAAGCTTTAATCCATTTTCTGGAATCTCAATAGGCTTATAAGTTGAAGGATTCGTTGTTTCTGTTCCGCCATTGAGCTCATATGTAATCTTATACTCTGCTGGAACCAGATTAAATACTACGATATTCTCTCCAGCAGTGAGCTCTACATTCTGGAATGTCTGATCGTTCTCAATCTTATATCCCAGCGGAAGAACCTTGTCAAGATCTGCATTTACTTTAATCGTATGTGCTTCACTTGTAAAAGGTCCGTCTTCTGCAATGACTGTATCTTTATACTTATAGTGAACTTTATAGCTAAGTTCTCCTTCTTTTGTATAAGTAAATACAATTACATTTTCAGAAGAATCTGCTTTCAGTGTATGTGTTTTACTGATAGCATCCGGCACATATCCGGCATATGTTCCTGTAGGCGTAATCGCTTCCGCAATTACAGTTGCTCCTACCTTTCCGCTTCTTGGTGCCTCCTCCTCAATCAACGTTCCATCTGCAGTCTGATGTTTGACTGTGTAGGTAGTTGTTGTGGACTGCTGCCATTTTGCGTAAATAGTACGATTCTCTGTAATCTGAGCTGCATAGTCAAATACATTCTGGCATTCCTGATCGGTATACCATCCCTTGAAGATATAACCAGGTTTTTCAGGAATAAATGCATCAACCTTGCCATTGCGTACAACAGTCTGAGTAGCATATACCGTATTTACATCTTCAGAGTCAACAAACTGTACTTTATAGGAAACCGGATTCCATTTTGCATAGAGAACCAGTCCCTTCGGCATTGTGTAATCGCCGTCATAGGCTTCTGTGAACTCCGGATCAAGATACCAGCCCTCAAAGGTTCCGTCGCCATATGGATTATATTCCGGTTCTTCTAAATACTGGGTGATGTCGTTCTTGTATGGAACGGTATGCGTATCTGTTTGATCTCCGTTAACCAGTTCCAGCTGATAATCAGCCTTAGTATAGTAGAATTTATTGTCTCCTTTTGCCCAATGTCCTCTGTCAGATCCATTTTTATCACCATCTTCCCACGGAGAAACATTACTGCCGAATCTCTCATAACCGTCAATTACGAAAAATTCTTCCTCATAGGTAGGATTAGCTCCACTTGATAGCTTTAAAACAACCGTGGTCATTTCTGAAAATGTCTTGCCTTTATATTGGACAATTCCGTCAGGATCTTCCAGGTAATACTTTAATACCCTTCTTGTATTTCCATTATTACCTGTAGAAATTGACATATCCTGTCCCGGCATTGTCGACTGATAACCAGTATAATGACCATTCAGCCATTCCCAGTTAGAACCTTCCCACTCTGTTCCTGGACCAACTAAGGCATTCCACTGATCTCCAATAAACTGCTCATACTTGGCTGTAATTGTGAGATCGCCATGTCCGCCATTCCACTCATAGCAGTTGTCTGTGTGAGTATGTTCTTCCTTACCACAAACAGGTTCTGCGCTGAAGCATTGTCTGGTATGAGAGTGCCACCTATTTGTACAGGTTAATTCATAGCATCCTTCATCCCATTTTCCCAAAAATCCCTTTGATGGTTCCTTATGTGTATGTTCACGCAATTCACATACCAGTTCTTTTCTTCCAGTAGCCGTTCCTAAAAACGTAATCGTATACTTATTTCTGGTATACTTTACAACAAGCACCGTGCTTCCGTCTGCAGAAACAACCTCGCTGGTAGACTCCTTAAAGATAAAATGTTCTGTATCAAATCCCTGTGGTTTTTGTGTTCCGCCATCTGCCTGTACTGTTGTACCTGAAATGTCCCGTAAATCAACCGTTCCTGCATATGAATAATTATCATCATCTGCATTTTCTGTCAGATATACAGCCTTATAACCGACTAATGTACCTTTCCATTTGGCATATACGGTCTGGTCTTCTGTCAGGTGAAGAGTCGAATCTGCCTTTTCCTTCAGGTCTGCATCCAGATACCAGCCATCAAAGGTATATCCCTCTCTCTTTGGCACATCATTTCCATTAGCCAGAGTTATCTCTGCCTCATACTTTGCCGTTACAGATGGAACATAAGAGCCTCCTGTAGTATCGTATAACAGAGTATATTCGTTTCTGTCATACTTAACCTCAACTACAACACCTTCTGAAATCTTCTGCTGGATGATCTCCTGGGGAGTAAATCCATCGATAGGAAGAGGCTGTGCATCGGTTAAGCCATTCACCTTACCGGTTAACGTCTGAGTCTCTCTAAGATCATATTTCTCTGGATCATTCAGATCCTGAATCATATGATTTACTGTATACTCAACATCTCCTGCCTCATACAATACATCTACAATGATCTTTCCTGCTTCTGTAATTTCATTTACATTTTTAAGGACATTATCCTCAATCACAAAATCAGAATCAGGAGCAACCCATGGTGTATAGCCGTCAATTACAGGCAGTTCATATTCAACCGGGAATTTATTTTCCTCATCTGCCGTTACCTCAAAGGCATGCGGCTGCATCAGAGGTGTACCGCTGGCTTTATCCAGGAAGTTCACCTTAACGATCAGTTTCTTTTCATCGGGTACGATATCAATATCATCCAGATCACCTACATAGATTGCAGAAAATGTATCAATATTCTGTGATTCAGAATCTTCCTCCACACGCTCTACTATATGATATCCTTCAGATACCTGATAGTATACTTCAACTGCGCATTCGTAGTACTCTTCTGTCTCCTGGAAATCATCCGCAGTGAGAACCGGCATAGCTGCTTCCTGAAGTTCCATGCCTTCTTTTTCATACTCATACGCTTCAAGATCTAACAGACCATCAACAAAGTCCTCTTCTCTGAATGTGAGAATCTTCTCTTTTGCGTAAATGCGATCTCCGTCCTCCAGAATATGGGCAACTGATACTCTGTATGTACCCTTGGTAAACATATCTGGAGTAAGCTTCAGCGCCTTTAGAGTTGTCGTATACGCCTTCGCCGTACTGCACCATCCCATACCAACCAGGTCGGTATCTGTGGCAGCGGGCTTGCTTCCCTCTTCCGGTTCAGCTGGAGTTGCCGACTGAACGGGTGCCTGAGTCTCTGTCTCAGCAGGCGCTGTCGTCTCCGTCTCGGCAGGAACTTCGGTCTCAGCTTCTGTAGTTTCCTCTGTCTCCTGAGTTTCAGGAGCAGTTGTAGCTTCCTCAGACTCTGTAGCCTCTTCACTACTTTCAGCCTCTGTGGAGGTTTCCTCTGTTGCTTCTGTGCTTTCCTCCGGCGCTGCGGTTGTTTCTTTGGAAGTGGTTTCCTCAGCGGCCGTTGTCTCTTTTTCAGGAGCAGCTGTAGTTTCCTTCTCGGTTTCTTCAGCCTCAGTTTCCTCGGTCTCTGCCTCGGTCTCCTTTTCTGTTTCTTCCTCAGCTTCAGTCTCGGAAACTTCCTCTGTTTCGATCAGCTCTGCATCTTCCTTCACAGCTACCACAGGTACCTGATGACGGGAAATGGAGGAAAGGGTTACTGCGGAATCATCCTGAGATTTTTCCTCATCAGTCTCTGTCTCCGGCTCTTCAGTCTCCTCAACAGCCTCCGTTTCCTCTTTCTCTGCCTCTGTGGCTTCTGTTTCAGCCTCTGTAACCTCTTCCTTTGTTTCTTCAGAGGTTTCTGTTTCCTGAGCCTCTGTGCTCTCCGGCGCTTCGGTTGTTTCTTCTGTCTCGGAAGATTCTTCTGTCGCATCGGGAGCTTCCGTTTCCTCAGGGATGGTGGTCTCCTCAGGAGCTGTTGTCTCAGCCGGGTTCAGTGTTTCGGCCGGGGTTTCCTCCGGCTGACTTTCCGGAGCACTTGTTTCAGGCACAGCCGGCAATGTTTCTTCCGGCTTTGAAATGATATTGCTCTCTTCTTCACCAAATTTGTCTTCATAGCTCTTGACTGTGATCCGCTTGGTGCTCTTGACCTTTTCTTCCCCATCTACCGTGCGGATGATCTTTGTGGAACAGCTAATGGTGTCTTCTCCGTTATTTATGTATAAGAAGATGACTTCCTCATCGCCTGTGACCATATACATATCATCGGCATCCTCAGGAAGACGAACGAACACTCTTACTTCTGCGTCCATATCTCCGCCTTCCACCGGGGGAAATACTTCGTAGACCTTGCCCTCGCCAAAGAACAGGGCATCGAACTTTTCAATGGCTCCATTGGTAAAGTTCAGATCATCCGCTGTCACCGGGCTTTGGGTTTCTACTGCATCATTGATGGCTTCCACCAGATCTGCTCCGTAGATCTCGAAGTCGACTCTGTTTCCTTCTGCTGCATAGGCCACGTTCAGATCTGTACCCACACTGGTAAAGATCATCGCGAACGCCAGCATCAGCGCCAGGAAACGCTTTTGGGTGTTATAGCGCTTCTGCAGAAACACCCTTGGTCTTTTCTGTCCTTCCATACTTTTTCTCCTCTCTCTTAAGATTTTTACGGCCTCCCCGGTCCGTATAAGCAAATCATACCATACAGGAGTTACAATCTGGTTACAAATTAAGGTTTCATTAAAAAAAGATTAATTTATTTCCATTTTCCTTCTAAAATTTGCTTAACCCTATCATAACAGATACCGCGTTATACCAGGCGTTATATTTCTATTTTTTACCATTGAATTTTTTCTCATTATATTTTCTCTATCTTATCTTATATTCAACGCTGCAGATAGGAATAACCCATTCGTTTCATTCCCTCCCTGGCGGAATTTTTGTGAGATTTTTTCTCATTTATTGCATTTGTTTTTCTGCTGTGTTAACATAAAATCAGCTGTATTTTATGAGTTTTTTTCTCATGTTTTTGGAGGGTTACTGCTATGCTGAATCAGTTTATTTTTCAAAATTACCGTATTTTTCAAAATGAAACGCTTCTTGATTTTTTCCCTGCTCCCATCAATGAACACAAACGCTCTCTTCTGACCGCTCCGGGGGATCAGGAAACCTTCCTCCCCGTGATCGCTCTGTATGGGCCAAATGGCTGTGGGAAGTCCTCTGTCCTGGAAGCACTTTGGGGACTGTGCCGATTTATGGACAAGGACTGCTCTCTCATTCTCTCCAGCTCCCGCAGCAGCTGCCGTCTGGATCCGGAAGCAGCAAAAAAGCCAATTTCCTTTGACCTGCTTTTCAGAAATGGAAGCTTCCTTTTCCGATACCAGCTTCAGATTTTAAAGGGAGACATTAAAGAGGAGCATATGTTTTACGGAAAACCCGGTACGGAGGATGCAGGCGTGCTCTTTAGCCGCACAGGAAACGATATCCATCTGGGAACTGCCGCCGGCGGACTGGTTCTTACAGGAGTTCCCTCTGCCGCTCCCCTTCTTCCGATTTTGTCAGGACGTTCTGGCGCTCCCTGTATCCAGGCTGCCGCAGGATGGTTCTCCCAGGCTGACTTTTTCCGTTCAAACAGAACGAACGACGTCCCTCTGCTGCCGGAAAAAGAAGAAAAAAAAGGACGGCTGTGCCGTCTTTTACAAAATATGGATATTGATATACTGGACTATTCCTACCGAAAAGAATCGGGCTTTTCTCAGTCCTCCCTCTTTCTCACCCACGGCCGTCCGGGCCATCCCACCTTTGCGGTGTCCTATGAAGAAGAATCTGAGGGGATCAGAAAGCTCCTCTGCCTTCTTCCACCGGTTCTTAAAAGCCTAGACTGCGGAGGGCTTTTGCTGGCTGATGATCTGGATCAGGCCCTTCACCCCCACCTGCTGCGTTATCTCATATCTCTGTATAAAAACCGTGAAAAAAATCCTCACAATGCGCAGCTTGTTTTCACTGCCCACAATACGGCGATCCTCACTCCCGGAGTAATGCGCAGGGACGAGATTTATCTGTGCTGCCGTCCTGAGGGAAAAGATGCCGTCCTCTACCCGCTCTCCTCCTATAAAAAGGAAAACGGCCTCATCCCAAGAAATGACGAGGCCTATGGAAAACAGTATCTGGAAGGCCGCTATGGAGCAGCCCCAAAACTTACAGAGGCAGATGCCTGAATTCAGACCTGACTCAAAACTTCATATTTCAAGCGGATTCTGCGCCAGTCTTCCCAACAGCGCAGATTCTGCTCGATCCGTTGAAAAATGTTCTGACACTCCTCCTGATCTGCTCCGCTTAACAGGATCAGATACTGACTTGGACTGTAGCAGGTAAACAGATCTCCCTTGCGCAAGGAGATTCCCACAGCCTTTCTCAGCTGACTGGAGGCTTCCTTTAGAAGATCATTTCCATCATCTAACGCTTTTCCCCTTATATCTACAAAAAATATACAGATAAGCACCTTTTCAAAAGAAATCCGCTCGGAAAGCCGGTTTAAAAGACGGTAGCTGTCAATAAAAGAGGGATAGGAGCAGTAATAGGGACCGTTGACTGCATCCCGTTCCTTTAAGCTTTCCCGCACATCCTTCAGCATATCTGTCGTATAACGGATCTGGCTGCTCATAGTGCGGAAACGTTCCAGCATCTTTTCTGAAGGTGGAAGTCCCTGTTCTTCAAAATACTGACGCACCACCCATTTATACACCTGCATTGCCTCCCTGAAACGCTTCATGGCGATCAGACAATCCATTTTCATGATCTGACATTCTTCATAGGGATAAAGCTGGCAGGCATTATTGACAATATTCAAAAGGGACTGGTACTCTCTGTTTTCCTGCATCTGACGGCTGAGGCTGCGCAGGCAGCGGAAATAAAGTTCCTGGCAGCGGACACTTACAATTGTAACCCACTTTTCTCCGGCCAGCTGTGCCAGAAATTCCCCCTGATAAAGTCCGCAGGCACGGAGGAGTTCTTCCTCATTTTCTTTCTCCAGTCCTTTCTCGGCTGTTGCCTGAAAGTCTCTGGCGTCTACATATACGCTAACGCTTTTGCTGACCCAGCGGTAAACGCCTCCCTCCGTCTGGATATGCTCTCCGGCAGGAAGACATTCCTCCATAATACGGCGGAGACGGAATACAACCGCTCTGAGACTCCCCGCCGGATTGGCATATTCCCCACTCCCGTACATCATATCAAGGAGTTCCTCCCGGCTGATGCCGCTGTCGTGATAATACAGCAGGATCAAAAACAACTGCAGGACACGCCCTGAAAGGGCTGTGCCTACGGGAAGGGATTTCCCATTGTACTCTGCAGAAATTTTTCCCATCATATGTATCTTTAACTGTGCCTCTTCGCTCATATCTCATTTCCCCTCTGTAAATCCGGCCGTCTGCAGATTAAAAACTTCGGAGGGTGTCCTCCTCGGCCTCTGCCGTCTTATCTATGGCCCGTATCTCAGCCTCATATCCAAAGTCCGAATTTACCTTTATATAAACCCGCTCCCCCACTCTATGGCCGCGGATGGCCTTTCCCAGCGGAGAATCAATGCTGATCAGTCCCTTTAGGGAATTTCCCCGAACCGTTGTAACCAGCTTGTAGGTTTCTGTTTCATCATCCTCCGGGATGTACAGCTCCACCCGGTCTCCCAGTCCTACCTCGTCCTCCTTTGATTCATCGGAAATGATCCTGGCCGTCTTTATCATCTTTTCCAGATAACGGATACGGCTTTCATTGCGGTTCTTATCCTGCTTTGCTGCTTTGTATTCAAAATTTTCACTCAGATCCCCGTGTGCTCTCGCTTCCTTTACCGCCTCTAAGGCCTCCTTGCGGACAACCAGCTTACGGTACTCGATTTCCTCCTGCATCTTTTCTATATCGCTTTTTGTAAGATTATCAAACATGGTATTTACTCCTTTTATATGTCCTTTGGCTGACATATCTATTCTACCACAAAATTGCTTAAGATTCTCTTCATTTTCCCTTTAATAATTTTATGATTTATTTAGCCTCTGATCAAACTTTGTCCACATTTATCCTGTATATTATGATTGTAAGGTTGATGAGACCTTTTACCATACAGGAAGACACTTTTTCATACCTAAGCCGGCAGATTCCCCCCTTTTTCTGCCGGCTCCCTCCATTTTATAGGAAAGCCTAAAGTGCTGCTTTCCTTTCTCTGAACATCTGACCGGTTATGATCTTATACTCTCCCAGACGCTGTGCCTTGCGGATTTTCTTTATATAAGGCTCCCATTCCGGATCAAAATGGATCAAATGAGCCCACAGTTCCTTCATTTTAAAGAGTACATTCTTATCCCCTGACATCGTTTGGCAGTATCCTTCCAAAATCTGCTGATGGAATGCACTCAGACGTTCTATCTGCGTTCTCCTTCTCTCTGTGCCTGCCTGCCCCGACAGTGTTTCGATGAGAAATGGATCTGCTAAAAGGCCTCTGCCGATCATTACTGCATCCAGCGCAGGATACGCGGCTGTAAGTCGTTCATAGGACTCCCGGTCAACAATATCGCCATTATAACACACTGGAGCCGCACTGTTTGCAAAGGCATTTCTAAACGCCTCCATTCTGGGCGTATATTTATAAAAATCCTTCAAAACCCTTGGATGGATGATCAGCTCTTTTAAGGGGAACCGATTATAAATAGAAAGAAGTCTGTCAAATTCCTCCGGTTCTTCGATTCCCAGTCTTGTTTTCACCGAAAGCTCCAGCCCCAGACGCTCCATCCCCTCGCAGACCTGCTCTAAAAACAGCTCCAGTCCCTCAGGGTCTCTTAAAAATCCTGCTCCCTTTCCCTTGGCAGCTACCGTACCGGAGGGACAGCCCAGATTTAAATTCACTTCCTTATAGCCGTATTCCTTCAATTCCCGCGCTGCCCGCAGAAAATCCTCACTGTTTCCAGTCAGAAGCTGAGGCACCGTATCCATTCCCTCATTATGCTCCGGCAAAATATCATTTATCTCTCTATGGCTGAACCCGCCATTGTGTTTGGGTGCCAGAAAGGGGGTAAAGTATTTATCCATGGGACGGAAATGGGCATGGTAAGCATTTCTGTATATATATCCCGTCACGCCTTCCATAGGAGCAAGGTAAAATTTCATACTGTGTTCTCCTTCTCTTTTTATGCTCTCAGTATCTTAAATCACGCCAGATAAAAAGTCAAGAATATCCAGGCCTGTCCGCTGCGCAGGATAGACAGACACAGAAAATGCCGCCAGCCAAAACAGCAGAAGCCAGTTTCAGCAGGCGGCATAACGTTATGGTTTATTTCCGGAAATTTTTCCGGAATGCACTGGGCATCCAGGGATATTTTTCCTCGTTAGCATGATTATAAGTTTCCAGGGAACGCATCTGCTCTGCAATGTGAGGCAGATCCATACGGTTTACCAGGGTCTCGATCAACTCCTGGCCTTCGTCGGCAAGACGTTTGCGGGTTTCCTTATCCGGAATGGCAGTGGTGCTCATGTGGTCTTCCGGAGTTCCAAAGCAGTAGCCGATGGCAGCGCTCTGATAAGCCAGTCCGAAAATATCATCAAAAGGCTTGCAGGTCTGAGGATTCTGATGGTAATATCCGGTGGTCAGCGGCACATCTTCCAGACGGTTCATAATCTGGTAGGCGCCTACAGTAATGGCGTGGAAGCTGTCCATGCTTTTAAATAAATCTTTCGCGTTCTTTAACATCTGCATGGTCAGATCCATGTAAAGAATGGGGACTCCGGTTTCATCAAAGAAATCTCTTACCATAGGACTGCAGGTCATATGGGCAGGGCCATGAAAGCTGATGTAAATCTGGCGTTTAAAGCCCTGACGCAGCAGGCTGTGGGCAATTGCGCTTAAATAATCGATACCCTGACGGATAGACACCTGTACCGTGCCGCGGCCAGAAGCAGTTGCGCCGGCATAGAAATAAGGCAGTCCAGTCAGAACTAATCCGTTGCAGGCTTCCGCCATTTTTAAGGCATAAGCCTCGCTGATTACAGTTTCACTGTCTAAAGGCATTCCACCGTGCATTTCAACAGTGCCTACAGGGACGATAATAATGTCGTTTTCTTTTAAATACGCTTCTACTTCACTGTTTAACATACGTGGAAGAATCCGTGTGCGAAGTTCCATATGTTTCTCCTTTCATTTAACAACAGGTTTTCTTACAGTCCAAAGACTGCCTGGGCATTTTTAAAGCAGATTTTTTCATAGGCCCGGCGGCTTAAGGCGCCGTTTGCTGCCTGTTCGTCCAGCCATTGTCCCAGGGGAAAGACCATTTCGGTATTTACCATATCTGTGGCAAAGAACAGCCGGTCTGCATAAGTTTCTAAGAATTCCAGGCCAAAGGCAGGATCCCGCATAATGGCGCATCCGGCGCTGTTGGCGCTTAGGTCTCCGTATAGGTTGGGATATTTTTTAAATAGTTCCGGAACCCGTCCGCCTGGGATAACGGGGCCTTTTCCCCACTGATTCCGGCTTTCTTTGTCCGTAGGTGCATCTGCGCTCATTTCAATCCAGAAAGTCTGGCTGTGACCAAGAAATTGCGTGTGAGGGTGGCGTTTCAGGCAGGCTTCCAAAAGAGGAAGACCAGGGTCGTCTACAACACCGTAGCTGTAGCCAGTTTCCGGACTCATATGAAAAGTAACCGGAAGATTTAATTTTCCAGCCGCTTCAAATACGGCGTTTAAAAAGGGATCATCCAGCCTTCGGTTTATCATCAGTTCCCCGATGCCGACAGCGCCTTTTTCTTTGCAGACAGACAGCCGGTCATAAACAGTTTTGGGATCTCCGTCATAATCCAGATTGCACATCCAGGCATAATGCTCCGGATCCGCTGCAGCAATCCGGCAGTTTTCTTCATTGGACCCCATAGGCATGGAGAAATTCCGTTCTCCGCTGGACATGAGCACGCCTTTTCCGATCCCCAGTTCTTCTAAATGAGGCAGCATTTCTTTGTAGGTACTTACTAGAAGAGTATCGCTTTTGGGAACAGGATCAAAGCTTAAATGCAGATGCAGATCAATTTTTTTCATAGATTTTATTCCTCCGGTTTCGGGTACGCACAAATGGTTCTTGATCAGTTCTGGGAATTCCGGCGTTCCGCCAGGGCTGCATACATTTCAGCGGTCTTTTTCTGATTCAGGTTGAAGATCAGACCGATTCCGATGAGTTCTAAGATACAGGTAATAACCGGAACTGCATTTACCAGGTAGTAAATGTTATTGATCGTTGCCGCGCTCTGTACAGCGCCTACGCCGGAAACGTAGCCGATCGCAGCCAGTGCGGATGCAGCGCCGGTAGAAGCGATGGTAGAACCAATCTTACGGCTGAACGTATAGAGGCTGTACATGCTTCCGTCTGCGCGGAAATTCATTTTCCATTCGCTGTAGTCCAGACAGTCGGTAACCAGAGCCCAGATCAAAATGGTAAAAGCGGTCTGTCCGATCGTAGCTAACAGGTTTAAAATTGTGTAAAGCAGCGCGCTCTGAATCGGGAACAGTAAAATATAAGTGGAAAGCAGCAGGTTATAGGTACTCATAACCAGGATTACATTTCTCTTCCCAAATTTCTGCACAATCTTAGGGACCAGGATAAAGCAGATAATCATAACCGGAAGGGTTCCGATACTTGCCAGGGTCATCAAGCTGGTATCCTGATAGAATTCTTTGTAAATATAACTTTTTAACTGTCCGCTTCCAGTAATGTAAAGCATGCTTCCGATGGTTGCAACCATAACGCCGATTAACGGACGGTTCTTGACAGCTGCTTTTAATACATTTCCATAGTTGAATTTTTCCCCCTTCTGTTTTGGCTGGCGGACACGCTCTATGGTCAGGTTACATAACAGAAGGTAAGAAATAACACACAGAATGCCGAATATTACTGCGATCAGGCCAAAACGCTCCGGAATAATATTGGAATCCTTGTCAAAACATAAAATCGGAACAACGGAAAGCGCGCCGATCCCGACTACCGTACCGCCGATACTTCTGGCTCTGGAAAGCTTGGAACGGTCAATGGGATCCGTAGAAACAACGCTTGCCATAGCGCCGAAGGGCATACTGGTTCCGGTATAGGACATTCCATAGAATACATAAGCAAACGCTACCCATGCATGAAGGGCAATTCCTTCAAATGGAACGTTGGCAAAACATAAAATACCGGAAAGGGCCAGAGGAATCATAAACAGTTTTATCCATGGTTTGAACTTGTCGCCGCTTTTGCCAAGTCTCCAGCGGTCTGGGAAAGAACCCATGATCGGGTCGTTGATGGCGTCCCAGAGTCGGGCGGCTAAAAACAGTCCCGCCATCCATCCTGGCGAAATTCCCAGAACATAGGTACAGAATGTAAGAAAATAGGCATCTACGAACAAGTTTACAAAGCTTCCGGCCATATCCCCGAAGACATAACCGATCTGATCCTTTACTCCAAAGGGGCGTAAAGATTTGTCATTCATATCATGTTCCTCCTTGTCTTTGCTGCGGCAGATAACCGCAGACCATTAACTTATTGTGTTTTAAGAATACTATACTGTTATTGCAATTACTATTGCAAATATCGCATAATATATTGCAAATTAAGCCAAATTAGATTATGATAAGAAGGAGGAAGGAACAGGAAAAGCAATGAAATTATCAGAAATGCAAAAATATAAAGAACTGGTTTCTGCGCATAAGAGATCGGAAATCAGCAATGAAGAACTTCAGAAAACGTTTATTACCGACGGGGCAATTTTATCCAATCTTTATCAAGAAATGGAAATGGATTCAGATTCTGTAGACTGCCATGATGATGTGAATTATACGAAAGACAGCATCCAGCTTCACAGTCATACGTTTTATGAGATGTTATATTGCCGCAGCGGAAATGTACAATATCTTCTGGGAGCAGAACGGTATCGGGTCCGCAGGGGAGATATTATTTTCATACCGCCCGGGATCAGCCACAGGCCCCTGTACTTAGATCAGCTTGCAGAACCCTATTCCCGCTATGTGATATGGATCCACCCGGAATTTATGAAGAATATCCAGCAGTTTTTAGGTTTTATCCCATTATCGGATCCGGTTCTGTTAAGAACCCAGGACAGCGGGTGGGAGTACATGGAAAGATATTTTCAATCTGCCTGCAGGGAGGCTAAAATCAGACAGGAAGGATATGAAGCCTGTATTTCTTCCATAACGGTGCAGCTTTTAATCCACCTGACCAGGGCGTGTACCCACAGCAAGGCTACGGAACCGCTAACTGAGAAAAAAGAGCTGCTGGATGAGCTGATCCGCTATATAGAAGACCACCTGGCTGAAAAAATAACCTTAAAATCAGCGGCTACTGATTTTTACATCAGTGAACGGGCCATATCGCGCCTGTTCAGCGAAAAAATGGACGTCAGCTTTTACCGGTACGTAACCCAGCGCCGGCTGATTGCCGCAAAAACCAGGATTATCAATGGAGATTCCCTGGAAACCATAGGAGAACAGGTAGGGTTTTCCGACTACTCCACCTTTTACAGGGCGTTTAAACAGGCCTTTTCTATATCGCCCCAGCAGTTTAAGAAATTGCAGAAGGCATAAAAAATACCCCGTCTACTGCACAAGGCCAATAAACGAGGTATTAAAAAGGGGAGGATAAGTATTTATTTTCTCTTTTGTGATAATCTCATTATCCCCGCTTCTGTCAAAGTTATACACTCCGTATCAAAGAATTATCAGGAGAGTTGCCGTGATCAGTACAATACTGATTACAATGGAAATGGAATTGACTGCACTGGCAAGTCCAAAGTCGCCCTTTAAATCTGCCGTAAAGGCCGGCGCTGCAGACGCAATAGGGCTCAAGGGCAGGATTGCCAGAGCCTGACGGTATTCCAGAGGAAGAGGCATAAAAAAATAGAGGGCCGCCGCCACTGCGATCGAGACGCCGTAACGCACTGCCAGGATCTTTACGATTTTTCCCTTCTGGCTGGTATCTCCGGAAATTTTAAAGCCTACTCCCATCATCAGCATGGCGATAAAGGCATTCGCCCCTGAAACCACCTCTGAAAATGTGATCACCGGAGCCGGAAGGCTGATGTGGAGCAGGGACAGCGCCGTCATGGTTATATAAGCGTCAAAGGGTACGGAACGCACCAGGGTTTTTATAATAGGGATCAGGGATATCTTTCCCTCTCCCTCCTTTACCATCTTTGCCGCACTAAAGGCTCCGCCCAGACAGATAAAGGAATTTCCCGTATCAAAAAGGCTGGTTGTGATTACCCCGGCTGGCCCTAGAAAGCTCTGGGCAAAGGGCATAGTGAAGTTTCCTATATTATAGCCCGAGGTGTTCAACATGAAAAATGCTTTTTCCTCACGGTTTTTTCCCGCTGCCAGATAGGCTGAGGTTATAAGCATCAGGCCTCCCCCCAGACCAAGAACCGACAGGATCAAAAGAGACGCCTGAAGATCAACCCCTGAAAAATTGGCTACGATCGCAGCCGGAAGAGTTATCTTCAAAACGATCTTTGAAAGCACATGAAAATCCTCTTCTTTAAAAAATCCTTTTTTTCTCAGCAGATATCCCATAAAAATGATCGCAACGAAGGCAGCCGCCTTCATCAGTATTTCAGCCATGATGATTCTCCTTACACTTTTTCATTCCATTGTGTACTATAGCAGAAACCAGCGCTGTCTTCAATACCGTTTCCGAAAAAATACGCCCCGCCAGCCCGGCGGAGCGCACATTTCATTTATACATATCCCAAAAGTCCCGGCAGCCACATGGACAAGGCGGGAATATAGGATACCAGCATCAGCACAATGAAGATTGCCGCAAAGTAAGCTAAAAGCGGCTTTATCACCTGCTCAATCTTAGTCTGTCCCACTTTTACACCCACAAACAGAGTGGTTCCCACAGGCGGGGTGATGGTTCCGATACACAGGTTAAAGATCATCATAATACCAAAGTGAATGGTATTCATACCCAGAGTCTGGCAGATGGGCAGGAAAATAGGAGTGAAGATCAGGCAGGCCGGCGTCATATCCATAAAGGTTCCCACGATCAGAAGGAGGATATTGATGATAACGAGGATCACATACCGGTTGTCGCTGATTCCCAGCATTGCCTCGGATACAGCAGTGGGAATGCCTGTAAATGCCATAACCCAGCTCATGATGCTTGACACGCCGATAAGAAAAATGATAATACCAGTCATCTCCGCGCTGTCAAGGAAGATTTTCGGCAGCTCAGAGGGTTTGATGGACTTATAGAAGAATACAGACAACACCATGCTGTATATAACTGCCACCACGCTTCCTTCTGTAGCGGTAAAGATACCGGAAATGATCCCGCCGATTACCACAACGATCATAAACAGACAAGGGATGGCCTGTAAAAATACCTTAAGCTTCTCGCTGTTTGTAAACTTCTTTGTACTGCGGTAGCCCTTCTTTTTAGCAAAAATATAGATTACGATCATACATGCCAGTCCCCAGAGGATCCCGGGAATATAGCCCGCCATGAAAAGAGCCGCTACGGAGGTTCCTCCGCTGACAAGTGAATAGGTGATCATAACGTTGCTCGGAGGGATTAAAAGACCGGTAGGAGCGGTAGCGATATTAGCCGCTGCTGAGAAATCCCTGTCATAGCCTTCTTCCTCTTCGATAGGGCCGATGATCGAACCCATGGCGGAAGCTGCCGCCGTACCGGAACCTGAGATGGCACCGAAAAGCATATTGGCAACGGCGTTGGTGTGTGCCAGAGCTCCCGGAATACTTCCTGTAAATAATTTTGCAAAATTGATCAGACGGATAGCAATACCGCCCTTATTCATCAAGTTTCCTGCCAGGATAAAAAACGGAATGGCAAGAAGGCTGAATACGGAAATACCGGAAAAAATCCTCTGTGCTCCCGTAAGCACGGATGCGCCGGTATCAAGCACCGGAAGGATCGCTCCGATGGAAGAAACAGCCAGAGCTACTGCGATTGGTACTCCAGCTAAGAGCATAATCACAAGAAGCACTAAAATAATCAGCCCGCAGGCAACTGCAATCGTCATAACCGAACCTCTCCCTTCTCCTTAAATTCCATATGAGCCACGTCTATGGCATTCATAAGGCTGAAAATCATGATCAGCACTCCCGTAACAGGCACGATCACATAAACATAGGCCATAGGCACCTGCAAAGAAGCAGTTTTTTGGATCATGGTCAGCTTTGTAATGGAAATACCGCCGTATACCATCACAACCGCTGCTAACAAAAAAGTAAGAAGGTCAATGGTAATCTCCAGATATTTTCTGGGCGCTCCGATGAGCTTGTCTGCCAGAAAGCCCATACGCATATGGTCTCTCTTTCCGAACACATAGGCGGAAGCCAGAAGGGCCATCCAGGTAAAAGCGTAGGTTAAAAGCTCCTCTGATACCGTACTTGGACGGTTAAAGAAATAACGGGTTACGATCTGATACGTTCCGATCAGGGTCATAAAGGCGAACAGAGCGATGATTACAAATCCCAGAACCTGCATGATCCCTGCTTTTACTTTGTGCATGGTCTCCATCCTACTGTCCTCCTTTTGCTTTTTCATTGGCAGCCTGAATATGGTCATAGAGATCGCGGATCTTCTCATTTTCCTGAAGCATAGACTCATGGAGAGGAAGAACCTTTTCTTTAAACGCTTCCACATCCACGTCAATAAACTCTACGCCCATTTCATCTGTGGCGATTTTTTTAGCCTCTTCTATACTCTTGTCCCACTCTTCCATCTCTACTTCCGTGGAAAGAGCCGCCGCCTCTTTAAATACCTGATAATCCTCAGGGCTTAAGCTGTTTAAGAACTTCAGATTGGCTACCAGCATATCCGGCACCATCTGATGCTTGTTATAAGAATAATATTTTGCAACTTCGCCGTGCTTGTTGTTGGTAAGAGCCAGTTCGTTATTCTCTGCACCGTCGATGACACCCTGCTGGATAGCCGTATATACCTCGCCAAATCCCATTGGCGCCGCTGCCGCTCCAAATGCCTTTACCATCTCTACGCTGGCAGGACTCTGCTGTACGCGGATCTTTTTGCCCTTTAAATCCTCCGGCGTCCGTATCGGGGATTTTCCGTAGAAATTACGGGTACCTGCATTGTACCAGGTTACTACGCGGAAACCGGCTTCATCCGTCGATGCATAGACATTTTCCATGTATTCCGTATCCTGCATCACGGATTTGTATACCTCCTCTGAGTCAAACAGATACGGCATACTGAAAATCTCATATACGTCAGCAAAGGTCTCCAGATTCGCTGTGCCGGCTACTACAAAGTCAATGGCTCCCGTCTGTGTCAGCTCAATGGCCTTCTGGGCTGAGCCTAAAAGTTCATTTGGAAATATCTGGACCTCATATTTGTCTCCCAGCTTCTCTTCCACATACTCTTTAAATGCCAGAAGCCCCAGATGCTCCGGATGCGTCTCTGACTGTGCATGGGAAACGCGGATAATACGCTTGCCGCCGGTTAAAGAACCGCAGCCTGTCAGACTGACTGCCACTGCTATCCCAAAAGCAAGCGCTGTCAGCTTTTTCATCATCTTCCTCACTTTACTGCTTCCTTTCTTTATACACATTTTATTAAATAATTATAAAAAAAGGATTTTCTGTTTTGTACCGTAAATCTTTGACATTGAGGGAGAAAATTTTGTCATACGCTGTCTGTGTGAAAGCTGTCTCTGTATTCAGAAGGGTTCATACCTGCAATCCTTTTAAATACCTTTGCAAAGTAATTGGCGTCATAATACCCTACCAGCATGCTGACCTCTCTTACGCTGGCATTTTTATCCTGTAAAAGCCGTCTGGCCTCATTGATCCTGAAGCGGGCCAGATAGGCGGTAAAATTCTGGTCAAAGCACTGTTTAAACAGCTTGCAGAAATAGGCGTCAGAATAATTCATCATCCGTGCCGCATCCTGCATGGAAATATCCTTCATATAATTTTTCCGTATATACCGGCGTATCTTTTCAGCCGCCTGTCCAAGCCGGTCAGGCTCGTCCGGCTCCTCCTCTAAGTCCGGCTCCGGCATCTCTGCCCCGGTCTCTTCCGGCATCTCCTGTTCCATATGCAGCTTTTCAAACTGCTCCCTCTTTTGGATCCGCCCCACGGCTTCCTCCATCACCGCAGTAAGCTCCTCTTCCTCACAGGGCTTTAAAAGATAGTCCAGCGCATGAATGGCAATGGCTCTCTTTGCATAGGAAAATTCGTCATATGCGGTAAGGAAAATGATCTCGCAGTCCTCATCCAGCCTTCGGATCTGTTCTGCCGCCTCCACACCGTTTAATTCCGGCATGGAAATATCCATGATCACGATCTGGCACCGTTCTTTAAAACACAGGCGGACCGCCTCATTTCCGTCTGCTGCCTGCCAGATGACCAGGCTGTCTCCAAAATGCTTATGCAGTCGTTTGGCAAGAGCCATACGTTCAATCTGCTCATCATCTGCCAAAAGCACCTTGTACGTCTCGTTCTTATCCTCATTCTGTATCACGGTTCATCCTCCTTACAGTTTTCCGGTGTAAACGCCAGCTGTACCACCGTCGCGCAGCCCTTTCGGCTCTCGATCCTCACTTCTCCATCCTCATACATTGCCTTCAGCCGGCGGGCAATGTTTCCCAGACCAATCCCAACGCCGGATCCATCTCCTTCCTTTAAGGCTCTTTTTATCTTTTCCAGTTTGTCCTCATCAATCCCTTCTCCCGTATCCGCCACCGAGATCCACAGCCTCTGCCCCTGTTTCCAGGTCCGCACCACAATCCTTCCGCCTTTGCTTCTTGCAGAAATCCCATGCTTTACTGCATTTTCCACCAAAGGCTGGAGCATAAAGGAAGGAACCAGTATCTCCATTGTTTCCGGGTCACAGCCTGTCTCATACTGCACTCTCTTTCCAAACCGCATCTGCTGCAGATACATATAATCCTGAACAACCTTAAGCTCACGTTCCAGAGGCATCACAGATGCAGTTGATTTTAAATTGTAGCGGAACAGGCGGCTTAATGCCTGTATCATCTTTTCCGTGGCAGCCGCATCTTCGATCTGAGCCGTTCCGGCGATCATATTTAAGGTATTGAAAAGAAAATGGGGATTGATCTGATTTTTTAAAAGCTGCAGCCGGACCGCCTCCAGCTGCCGTTCTGTTTCGTTTTTTTCTTTTAAAGCCTCAATATATCCTCTTGTCGCCTGCTTCATTTTATTAAAGGAACGGATAAGACGGCTGATCTCATCTTCTCCCTCAGCTGTAAGTTCAGGCCCTGAAAAATCATTTTTCCGGATACGGTCTGCCTGCCCGGCCAGCATTACCACTGGCTCTACGATGTTACGGCGTACGGAGCCATTCAGCCGCTTAACCATCCACAGCGCAGCGATCCCCCACAGGATACTGGCAGCCGGAAGGACTGAAAAAAGGAAACGATGCTTCTCGTAGCGTTCGCTTCCGTCCTCCATTGTCATCTGTTCCAGCTGTCCGGCCTTATCCTTGAGATAATTTTGAACCCGGTAGATCCGATACAGCCGGTTCACATATTCCGGATCCTCCCGGTCTGTTTCTTCAAGGACTTCCAGCTCTGTCTCGTAATTTTCATACATATTCCGGATGGACCAGGTACGGGCATACCGCTCAGAGCCCGTTTCTCTGTAATCAACGGGAAGCTCTTCCAGCCGCCGGCGCGTTTCCATTCTGGACTGCTCAAACCGCTCCCGCTCTTCCGGAAGGGCAGTTCCCACATAACGCGCAAAGGCCAGGCGCTCCTCCTCCATCGCAGACCAGAAGGCCAGACTGCCGGCGTTCTGTTCCAGGATGCTTCCGAAGCTCCCAAGGCCGAACCAGCTTACTGCCAGATTGGCTCCAATCGAAAAAAAGACCACTGCCCCGGCACAGACAGCGATCCGTTTTACTTTTTTCTCCAGCGAAACTCCACTTTTTTCCATATATTTCCTCCGGATCCGTTCCTTTTAAGAAGATTGTCCACAAAATCTCCTATAAGCCCACATAGTATATCACAGCTTATATCCTTTTGAACAGACCCGGACCGTTCCTTTTATGTCTTTTTAACATTACTAAAGAATCTGATCCTCCTCTGAGGGCACATACCTGGCGATATCCTCAATGCGGCAGTTTAAAATCCTGCAGAGATCATTGATCGTTTTCATGGTCACATCTTTATTATGCTTAAGCCGGTGCAGAGTACTGTCAGAAATTTTATGCTTCTTCGTCAGTGTGTACCAGCTTTCCTCCGACGCCTCCAGAGTTTCCCAGAAAGGCGAATAGTCGATCATATTTTTATTGCTCCTATGCTTATTTTACCTGAAATAAGCATAAGTTAGAATTTGCATATTGAATATCTTCGGAATAGCGAATATACTATAGGTAAACAGATGCATATTCTGAAATTATCAGACTATTCTAACCGTTTTGCGTCAAAATAAGAGACGGGAAAGGAAGGGATTGGATATGGGAATTTATACACAGAAGGAAAAGGAATTGCTGGCAGATGATCCGGAAGTAAGAAAGCGGCTCCTAAGCTTTGCCTCCATGAGCGGAAAAGAATTTTTCAGAGAGGTTCAGTCCCGCCTGTCACCGGAGGAACTGGAAGAATATCTGGAAGAAAATCCGGAAGAGCGGATCTATCTTATGACTCCCCCCCACAAATAAAACAAAAAACGGCCTGCCATTAAATGACAAACCGATTCTCTTCTGGTTCTTCTTCAAAATAGTCCTTATAATCCACCTCTATAGAATGACGCATCCGCTTCATACTGTAGTAGAGGTGATCTTTTAATACCTGTTCCAGGCCGGAAAGATCTTTTTTGCAGATCAGCTCAAACAGCTGCTCATGCTCTCCGATAATCCTTGGAAAATCTGTTTCTGTAATAAAATCCAGCATACGAAACCGGGTATAATGAAGCTGCTGGGCCTGGAGCATATCCCAGAGCTTCTGTCGCTTTACAGCTGTGAACCAGAGAGAGTGCATCTGGGCGTCCATGCGGTAAAACTGTTCCGGTTCAAACCCCGGCGTCTGGATCAAGGCCTTCTGAACGGCAATGGCATGACGGATTTCCTCCATCACCATGGGCGTCTGGATTTCCATAAAATCCCTTAAAACCATGGTTTCCACCGCTACCCTCATATAGATCATCTGCTTGATATTATCCAGGCTCAAAAGAGTCACATACGTTCCCCGATAGGGAATCGTCTCCGCAAATCCCTGTTCCTGCAAAAGACGCAGGGCGTCCCGCACCGGAGTCCGCGACACGCCAAACCGCTCACAGATATCACTTTCGCTGATCAGGCAGCCTGGTTTCAGCTTCAGATCCAGTATCTCCCGCTTTAAGGTTTCAAAAACCAGTTCCCCTCTGTTTTTAAAATTCACTTCTCCCATGCAGCACCCCTGTTCCTTTTCTCAGATGAATCAGGACCCGCCATGCGGTCATGGCATGACGGGCCCTGATTGGTTTTATTGGTTTAATTGCGTAATCGATTACTTAGGCTGCTTGCCGATGTAAGCCAGGATACCGCCGTCTACATACAGTACCAGACCATTTACAAAATTGGAAGCATCAGATGCCAGGAATACTGCAGGTCCGCCCAGATCCTCAGCCTCACCCCAGCGTCCTGCAGGAGTCTTGGAAACGATGAACTGGTCAAATGGATGTCTGGAGCCGTCTGGCTGGATCTCACGCAGAGGAGCTGTCTGGGGAGTAGCGATATAGCCAGGTCCGATACCGTTACACTGGATATTGTACTCACCGTACTCAGAAGCAATGTTCTTTGTCAGCATCTTTAAGCCGCCCTTAGCTGCTGCATAAGCAGATACGGTCTCACGGCCCAGCTCACTCATCATGGAGCAGATGTTGATGATCTTTCCGTGGCCCTTCTTGATCATGCTTGGGATAACAGCCTTGGAAACAATAAACGGAGCGTTTAAGTCAACATCGATTACCTGGCGGAACTCAGCTGCACTCATCTCGCACATTGGGATTCTCTTGATGATTCCTGCGTTATTTACCAGGATATCAACTACGCCTACCTCTGCCTCGATCTGAGCAACCATCGCGTTTACTGCATCCTCATTGGTTACGTCGCATACATAGCCGTGAGCCTCGATGCCCTCTTCCTTGTACGCTGCGATTCCCTTATCTACCAGTTCCTGCTTGATATCGTTGAAAACGATGGTAGCGCCTGCGCCTGCCATTGCCTTTGCGATTGCAAAGCCGATGCCGTAGGAAGCGCCTGTTACCAGGGCTACCTTGCCTTCAAGTGAAAAGTTGTTTAAATAATCAGCCATTTCTTTATCCTCCATATATTTTTAACAGAATCGTTCGGATGAACTTACATCATCTCGTTTGGCATCATGGTATCCATATCGTCGAACTCCATGTTCTCTCCGCCCATAGCCCAGATAAAGGTATAGTTGGAAGTGCCGGCGCCGCTGTGGATGCTCCAGGACGGGCTGATCACAGCCTCCTCATTCTTCATGACAATATGTCTTGTCTCAGTGGGTTCTCCCATCATATGGAATACTACGTTGTCGCCCGGAACCTCAAAGTACATATAAATCTCCATACGGCGCTCATGTGTATGAGACGGCATGGTGTTCCATACGCTGCCTGGCTCTAATACGGTCATGCCCATGGACAGCTGGCAGGTCTTAAGTACATCCGGATGGATGAACTGATTGATGGTACGCTTATTGGAGGTCTCTGCCTCGCCGCAGGGTCTCTTTGCAGCCTTCTCAATCGGAATAAAGGTAGTTGTGTAGGAAGTATGAGCCGGTGCGCTGACCATGTAGAACTTTGCAGGCTTCTCAGCGTCGGTGCTCTCAAAATAAACTTCCTTTGTGCCCTTTGTAATGTACAGGCAGTCCTTGTATCCCATCTTAAAGGTCTGGCCGTCTGCTGTGATGGTTCCCTCGCCGCCGATATTAAAAATACCGATCTCACGGCGCTCTAAAAAGTAATGGGTGCCGAAGTTCTTCCAGCAGTCGATTCCCTTATCAATAGAAACCTTCTCTGTAGTAGGCATACATCCCAGAGTAACCATACGGTCTACATGAGAGTATACGGCAACTACCTCATTAGCCTTGTACAGATCTGTGATGAGGAATTCGTTTCTTAATTCCTCTGTTGTGTAGCGCTTTACATCCCTCTGGTTGGCAGAATAGCGAATATCCATTCTCCGATTCCTCCTTTAAAATATTTGTATTTAACTTTTTGAGTTTGTATACAACTTTTTTACCTGTATACAGACTATCATTTTTTTACCTAAAATGCAATAGGAAATATGTTACAAAAAAATACGGGTTTTATATGCAATATCACAAACGGATTGCATTTCCCATTTTTATCAGATATACTTACAAAAGAATCTGGACTTCTTCTGCAGCTGTCCAGACGATCACTGTATACATGAGAGGAGGATTTTCCCTTGAAGAAAAATATACTTGTAGGCCAGTCCGGCGGTCCCACAGCTGTGATCAACGCCAGCTTATACGGCGTGATCCAGGAAGGACTTTCCCATCCGGATGAGATTGGAGCTGTCTATGGCATGATAAACGGCATCGAAGGCTTTCTGTCCGGCCATACCATAAATCTCTCCGCAGAGCTTTCCAAAGAGGATTTGGAACTTCTGCGCCTGACGCCCGCCGCATATCTGGGCTCCTGCCGCTATAAGCTTCCTGAAAATATGGATGCTTCCGTATACCCCTTGTTATTTGAAAAATTTAAAGCCATGAATATCGGAGCTGTATTCTACATCGGCGGAAATGATTCCATGGACACCGCAGACAAATTGTCCAGATATGCTGCCATGGCAAAAGAGGATATCGTTTTTATCGGCGTTCCAAAAACCATTGACAACGATCTTCCTGTAACCGACCACACCCCCGGCTACGGCAGCGCTGCCCGATATGTAGCGTCTACTGTCCGTGAAATCGTTCTGGATGCTTCTGTCTATCAGCAGCCGGCTGTCACCATTATTGAACTCATGGGCCGTCATGCAGGCTGGGTCACTGCTGCCAGCGCCCTGGCAAGAAAGTTTCCCGGCGACAATCCCCTGCTCATCTATCTGCCGGAATCTGATTTTGATATGGAAGCGTTTTTAAATGATATCGAAGGCGCTTTAAAGAAAAGCACCGCTGTGGTTGTCTGTGTTTCTGAAGGCATCCACGATGCTTCCGGCCGTCTGGTATGTGAATACTCTACTGAAGCTCAGGTCGATACCTTTGGCCACAAGATGCTTACAGGCTGCGGAAAGCTGCTCGAAAGCTATGTCAGAGGCCGTTTCGGAGTCAAGGTTCGCTCTGTAGAATTAAATGTAAACCAGCGCTGCAGCAGCCTTATCTCCTCTCTTACGGACATTAACGAAGCCAGCGAGGCCGGACGCTTTGCAGTCCGTGCCGCACTTGAGGGCGTGACCGCAAAGATGATCACCTTTGAACGCGAAGAAGGAGCGGATTATTCCATCCGTTTCGGCCTTACAGATGTTTCCAATGTCTGCAATAAGGAAAAGACCTTCCCGCCTCACTGGATCACCGGCAATCACAACGATATCGGCCCGGAATTTACCGCCTATGCTCTTCCGCTCATCCAGGGGCAGCCACAGCATATTCTGGAGGACGGACTTCCAAGATATCTGTACCGCAAAGAGCAGGGGCTTTTGCCATGATCCGTTTTCCCACTTATGAATCCTGTACCCTCTGCCCCAGAATGTGCCGCATTGACCGCAGCCGCAAAACCGGCTACTGCGGATGTACCGATCAGTTAAAGGCTGCCAGGGCAGCACTCCATAAATGGGAAGAACCCTGTCTGAGCGGGCCGGAGTGGGCCAGAGGCGGAAGCGGAACCGTCTTTTTTTCCGGATGTACCCTTAAATGCTGCTTCTGCCAGAATTATCCCATCAGCAGCGAACAATTCGGAAAGGAGCTGACTTCTAATGAGTTGGCTGATATCTTTCTCCGTCTGGAAGATCAGGGGGCCTATAATATCAATCTTGTCACCCCCACTCAGTTTCTCCCCTCAATCCTTCCTGCTCTGGATCAGGTTCGCTCCCGCCTTTCGATCCCGATCGTATATAACTGCGGCGGCTATGAACGTCCTGAGATCGTAGAATATTTAAAGGATTATGTAGATATCTGGCTTCCTGATTTAAAGTACCATGACAGCGCTCTTTCTGCCCGTCTGTCAAACTGCGGGAACTACTTTGAAGCCGCTTCCCGTGCTATCTATCAGATGATCCTTCAGACAGGCGCTCCGGTATTTGAGGAACACGCCCCTGAGGAGCCCTCCCAGCCTTCCTTCCTACTTATGAAAAAAGGCGTAATCCTGCGCCATATGGTTCTCCCCGGACACAGGGATGATTCCATCGCCCTGATGGAATGGGTCAGCAGAGAGCTTCCAAAAGGCCAGTACCTGTTAAGCCTTTTAAGCCAGTACACCCCCTTCTACCATAGCTGCGACCATCCGGATATCAATCGTCGGATCACCTCCTATGAATACCAGAAGGTAGTGGATGCAGCGCTCTCTCTGGGACTTACTGAGGGATTTATACAGGAAAAAAGCAGCGCAAAAGAAGAATATACGCCGCCCTTTGATCTAAAAGGTCTGTGATCCCCTATATTAAATACAACAAAAGACGGATATCGAATCTTTGACTAACCACGTTCTCGATTACGATATCCGTCTTTTAACTATCTCGTCCATTGGACCAAGCCTCTCTTTCGAAACAATTGTTTCTTTTGTGACTCTATATTTAATTGTATCCACTCTGGTTTTCTTCTGCTCTCTTTTGTATATTCACTTGCTTCGGATCTATTTTCCACCTTGCTTTTCTTTCTTTGATCCGGTATCTCTCTCCGTCCTGATGATACTTTTCACCAGACCGGGCATTTATTGCCTTTGATACGCTTATGGATCACTTTGAAAATACGATCATCTGCTTGTTCCTATCTTTTATTACAGACATTCTCTTTCGTTTCTTTAAGACTGCAATTCTTTTACCAATCGATTGGACTTTCTTTTGTTTCTTAAATCAATTTCCGTTTCATCTGTCTGTACTATGTATGAGCAGTTACTCTCACAGAGTGCTTTCCCTGTTTCATCTATAACTAAATCACTTTAGCTTATAAATGAAACGAACATTCTCTTTCTGGTGGTCCGTACCTCCTTTGCTTAGATTTTATTACATTGAGTTGACTGTCTACAACTCCTTATTCTCTTTTGTATCTCGTGTTCTCTTCTCTTTTGTTGACTTTATTATACAAAAAGAGCCCCTATTTGTCAAGACTCTTTTTGTAATTTTTAATTATTTTTTGTCTTTTTATAAATTGTGTATATTTATTGTAATTGTTTATATTTTTATATAATATTTACCTGTTATATTTGAGGTATTTACTTATAATTTTCAGAATATTTATTATTTTATATCTTCTTTGGGGAATTTCCTGCGGATCAGTTTAAAGGTAACCATGTGAGCCGCTGCCGTAATGAGCCAAGATACCGGATATGACAGATAAAGAACTGCCAGTGAACGGTAAACGGCAAATACTGTAAAAATCCAGAGAATACGAAAACCACATGCTCCGGTAAGAGAGACGATCATGGGAATCACCGAGTATCCCAATCCTCTCAAGCTTCCTACCATACAGTCCATCAGCCCGCAGATAAAATAGGTCCCACAGATAATCTCCAGACGGAGCATCCCGTATTTAAGCACCTCAGAGTCTGAAGAATAAATTCCCAGAAGATGAGTGCCCGCGCCTACTGCTGCCAGGCCAAGAACCAGCCCCACTGCTGTAACAACAGCCAGACAGATATTTTTTACCTTATTAATACGGCTGTACTTTCCTCCGCCAAGATTCTGGCTGGTAAAGCTTAAGCTGGTCTGATAAACCGCATTCATAGCCGTATAGACAAAGCCCTCGATATTTGCAGAAGCCGTATTGCCTGCCATGGCCACAGAACCAAAGGAATTGACAGAGGACTGGATCAGCACATTGGATACAGAGAAGATCGCGCCCTGCATACCGGCCGGAAGACCGATCTTCACAATCCGCTTCAGCTTATCCATATGAATGGTAAGTTTCTTTAGATGGAGCTTCATCATTCCCTCTTCCGCCATCAGGCTCTTAAAGACAAGAAATGCGGAAATGTGCTCAGAAATCACAGTAGCCCAGGCTACTCCGTCCACTCCCATTCCAAGGCCTATTACAAAGAACAGATTCAAAACCACATTGACCGCTCCGGCGGCAAAGAGGAAATAAAGAGGCCGCCTGGTATCTCCTACTGCTCTGAGGATCGCAGCGCCGAAGTTATAAAGCATTAAAACAGGCATTCCAAGGAAATAAATCCGCATATAGAGCACAGATTGATCCAGCACATCCTCCGGGGTTCCCATGATCCGAAGCATGGGGCCTGCGGCAAGCTCTCCCACCGCAACCAGAAACAGTCCGCTTAAAATGGCCGTCAAAACCGCCGTATGTATGGTTTCCTGAACATCTCTTTCCTTCTGTCCGCCATAATATCTGGCTACCAGCACATTTACACCTACAGACAAGCCTACAAAAATGTTGATCAGAAGATTGATCAGGGATGAGGTAGAGCCCACAGCCGCCAGCGCCGTACTTCCGGAAAACCTTCCTACTACAATAATATCAGCCGCATTAAACAAAAGCTGTAAAATACCGGAAAGCATCAGCGGAATGGAAAACAGCAGGATCTTGCCTAAAAGCGGGCCATTGCACATATCAATTTCATATGATTTTTTCATAATCCTATTTACCTCCGTTTCAGCTATACTTTAGCACAGGCAAATTCGTTTTACAAGCTCCTATATTTTTCTTGACATTTTTCGGTTCCTCTCCTACACTGTTTCATAAACTGTGCCATTTGGGAGGAAATGATCATGTCATTAACGGAATTGTTTATTATTGCAGTTGGGCTGTCTATGGACGCCTTTGCCGTAGCGGTCTGTAAGGGGCTTGCCATGCCGGAAATGAGCTGGAAAAACGCCGGAATCGTAGGACTTTATTTTGGCGGCTTTCAGGGCCTTATGCCCTTTCTGGGATATCTGCTGGGTTCCAAATTCAGCGGAACCATCGAGTCCTATGACCACTGGATCGCCTTTGTGCTTCTGGCTCTTATCGGAGGAAATATGATAAAGGAAGCCTTTGAAAACGGCGAAGAAGCAGCAGATCCCTCTCTGGATATAAAAACCATGACCCTGATGGCTGTGGCAACCAGCATTGATGCCCTGGCCGTAGGCGTAACCTTTGCCTTCCTTCAGGTCCGGATCCTGCCTGCCGTACTCTTTATCGGAAGCATTACCTTCCTTCTGTCTGCCGCAGGTGTTAAGATTGGAAATGTATTTGGCTGCCGTTATCAGAAAAAAGCCGAATTTGCCGGCGGCCTGATCCTGATCCTCATGGGGCTTAAAATCCTTTTGGAGCATCTGGGCTTTCTGGGATAAAACAGAGATTCAAAAAAGCATCCGGACATTCCGGAACGATACCGTTCCCGGACTGCCCGGATGATTTTTTAATGTAACTGGTCAGATTCTCACACCGCTTCCATCCACCTGATATCCATCTATAGTACAGTTCGTCATCATAACGCCATTATCAGGATTCAGATAATACCAATTTTCTTTGTACTCCTGCCAGCCGGTTTTCATATAACCGTCCATACCGAAAAAATACCAGCTGTCATTGATCAAGGCCCAGGAGGTAAGATAATTTTCCTGATAAAGATATCTCCAGCCCTTTTTATCCTTTTCCCAGCTTCCTAGATGGATATTCCGATAGGAAGGCATCTCTGCCTCGGGAAGAAGCATAAAATAATAGGATCTTCGCTCATCTCCTCTGACAAATTCAAGAACATAGCACCGCTCCAGAGAATCATAGAGCCGGCTTTCGCTTTCCTTTGCCAGTGTTTCCGGGCGTACGACCGGATAATGCTCTCCCTCCTCCAATCCGTACACCCGGCACTCCAGGCTCTTTTGAGTATCTCCCTCGTAGGTGATGAGATAATAATTTAAAACAATCTCATCCAGATTTACATCATTTCTGTCCTTTGTAATGGTAAAGGTATCCTTATCCGATACGCGGTTTCCCATTACATAGGACGTATAGCCGTCATAGATGGCCGTCTGCCGGTTATTTACATCCAGATGGAGCGTTACCGGAACCGGCGTTTTTCCGGCAGAACCCGCCAGGGCGGTAAAGGCGCCCACGATGGTTAAGGTTGCTGCCGCAGCCAGCGCTTTCATGCAACGCAGAATCCCTGCCTTTTTCATCCGGCCACCTCCTCCCACTGCTTCATTACTTTAATATCACTTTTCTGAAATTCTTTTTGCCTCTCTTTACTACAAGGCCCTCTCCGGCAAAACGGTCCTTTTCAAAGGCAGCGTGAATATCCTTTACAGTCTCTCCGTCTACAGATACGCCGCCCTGCTCTACATTTCGTCTTGCCTCAGAACGTGAAGAAGCCAGTCCTGATTTCGTCAGGATCGTCAGGATATCCATGGCATTTTCTTTAAAATCCTCTTCCGTCAGCTCGCTGGTAGGCATATTGATGGTGCTTCCTCCAGCTGAAAACAGCGCTCTTGCGCCCTCCTGTGCCTTTGCAGCCTCTTCCTCGCCGTGCACCAGCTTGGTAAGCTCAAATGCCAGGATTTCCTTTGCCTGATTTAACTGGCTGCCTTCCCATTTGTCCATCTCGTCAATCTGCTCTAATGGAAGGAATGTAAGCATACGCAGGCACTTAAGCACATCGGCATCTGCCACATTTCTCCAGTACTGATAGAAATCGAATGGGGAAGTCTTGTTTGGATCCAGCCATACGGCGCCGGACTGGGTCTTCCCCATCTTTTTTCCCTCTGAGTTTAACAGAAGGGTAATGGTCATAGCGTGGGCGTCTTTTCCCAGCTTGCGGCGGATAAGCTCTGTACCTCCCAGCATATTGCTCCACTGATCGTCGCCGCCGAACTGCATATTGCAGCCGTAGCGCTGGAACAGCTCATAGAAGTCATAACTCTGCATGAGCATGTAGTTGAACTCAAGGAAGCTTAAACCCTTTTCCATCCGCTGCTTATAGCACTCAGCCCTTAACATATTATTTACAGAGAAATGAGGACCGATCTCCCGTAAAAACTCAATGTAATTTAAATCCATCAGCCATTCAGCATTGTTTACCATCATGGCCTTTCCTTCGGAAAAGTCGATGAAACGGCTCATCTGCTTTTTAAAGCAGTCGCAGTTGTGCTGGATGATCTCTGGTGTCATCATAGTACGCATATCCGTACGGCCGGAAGGATCTCCTACCATACCGGTGCCGCCTCCGATCAGGGCAATAGGCTTATTTCCTGCCATCTGAAGGCGCTTCATCAGACAAAGAGCCATAAAGTGGCCTACATGAAGGCTGTCTGCGGTCGGGTCAAATCCAATATAGAATACGGCCTTTCCCTCATTCACCATTTTTTTGATTTCTTCTTCGTTTGTTACCTGGGCAATTAAGCCTCTGGCAATCAGTTCTTCGTAGATCTGCATTGTCTTCTCTCCTTTACTGTTTTTATTTTACCATATTTCTATTTTCATGCAAAGGCCTGATTTCTTACAGTTTCGGCGGCTTCAGGCTGGGAAGCGTTTTTATTTCATAAGCCTCGCTTCTCTATGGAACTAAAAAAGCTCCGTCCCCTGTTCAAAAGGACGGAGCAGAAAGCCCGTGTTACCACCTGATGTTTACAGCCAGCTCGCACTGACTGCCTCCTTAAGTACATGCCGTAAAATAAATAAACCGCTTTCCAGCCGGCAGATACTCAGGCACGATAACGTGTGCCGGATCCGTCGCAGCCTACTGAGCCGGAAAAACCTGTGCAGATTCCGTCCGTTTGGTGCGAAGCTCAGAGATGTATTCATATCCTGCTTTCCATGCGCCTCTCATCCCCCGGCTGCTTTCTGTATGCTTGTGCAGAATACTACTTTTTCCCGTCATAGCCATTTCATGAAATTATCACTATTATAGGCAGGTAAAATAGATTTGTCAAGACAGTACACTTTTGCTTTACGAATCTGTTTTTGTATATTATAATGTTGCATTATCGAATTTACACACAAAGGGAGGAATATGAGATGGGATTTACACTTGTAAATGAACTGCCAACTCCCGCAGAGATTCTTGAACAGTTTCCTCTTGCGGATCATCTGGCAGCTTTAAAAAAAGAAAGAGATGAGGAAATTAAAAAGGTCATTACCGGCCAGAGTAATAAATTCCTGGTGATCATCGGTCCCTGCTCCGCTGATAATGAGGATGCGGTCTGCGACTATGCGAACCGCCTTGCAAAGGTTCAGGAGGCTACAAAGGATCAGCTGATCATCATCCCCAGAGTCTATACGAATAAGCCGCGGACCACTGGAGAAGGTTATATGGGTATGCTCCATCAACCGGATCCCGAAAAAAAGCCGGATATGCTTCAGGGGATCCTTGCCATCCGCCATATGCATATGCGTGTGCTCCGGGAAACCGGTATGTCTACAGCCGATGAGATGCTTTATCCGGACAACCTGCAGTATCTGTCCGATATCATGTCCTATATTGCCGTCGGCGCCCGCTCGGTTGAAAACCAATACCATCGGCTGGTAGCCAGCGGCTGCGACGTACCTGTTGGTATGAAAAACCCTACCAGCGGCGACATGACTGTTATGTTAAACTCTGTTGTTGCAGCCCAGCTTCCCCATGACTTTATCTTCCGAGGAGATGAGGTAAGCTGCCCCGGCAATCCTCTCACCCATGTGATCCTGCGCGGCGCAGTTAATAAGCGCGGTCAGTGCAGCCCCAACTATCACTATGAGGATTTAAGGCTGCTCTATGATCTCTATTCCCAGAGAGAGCTTAAAAATCCGGCCTGCATCGTGGACACCAATCATTCCAACTCCAACAAACAGTACAAAGAGCAGGTGCGCATTGCAAAAGAGGTACTTCACAGCCGCCGCTACTCCAACGATATCCGCCATCTGGTAAAGGGCCTGATGATTGAAAGCTACATCGAGCCCGGCAGCCATAAGATCGGACAGCACTGCTACGGACAGTCCATCACCGATCCCTGTCTTGGCTGGGAGGAAAGCGAACGCCTGATCTATGAGATTGCCGATATGGTTGAATAATAAATAAAAAATGCTCCGTTTCTGTTCCATCCGTCTGTTCCGGCAGATGTTCAGAAACGGAGCATTCCTTTTATACGGCGAGAGCCGTAATACCAAAGTATGCCAGCACGATAGCTCCCAGAATAATTCTGTAATATCCGAAAAATTTGAAATTATGTCTGCGGACATAGCTCATCAGGAACTGGATCGAGTAAACCGAAACTCCAAATGCCACAGCCATTCCTAAAAGCGTATAGAAAATCTGAGATCCTGTAAAGGAATTTCCATCCAGGAAAAATTTTACAATTTTCAAAAAGCTGGCTCCAAACATCACCGGGATTCCCAGGAAAAAGGAAAACTCAGCGGCAGCGCTTCTTGAACAGCCCAGGATCATAGCGCCTAAAATCGTAGAGCCTGAGCGGGAGGTACCGGGAATCAACGAAAGCAGCTGAAATACGCCGATCAGGAAGCCTGTTTTCACAGAAATCTGTCCCACCTTCTGGATTGATGGACTGGAAGTGATGGGACTGTTTTCCAGTACAATGAACAAAATACCATAGAGGATCAGCATTGCCGCTACCACATAGGCATTATACAGATGGGCCTCCATCCAGTCATCCAGCAAAAGCCCCAGAACAGCCGCCGGAATGCAGGCAATGATGATCTTGATCCACAGAGCCCAGGTTGCTTCCCTCTGCCTGCGGTTTTTTGAAGGGCTGAATGGATTGAGCCTGTGAAAATACATCACTGCCACTGCCAGGATTGCCCCCAGCTGGATCACTACCAGAAACATTTCCTTAAATGCCTCCGGCTGGTCCAGACGGATGATCTCATCCACCAGGATCATATGGCCGGTGCTGCTGATAGGCAGCCACTCTGTAAATCCCTCCACAATTCCCAGTACGATGATTTTTAATGTTTCTACCAAACTCATAGTTTCTCCTTTTTACACCGTATGTTTTAGAACCGTCTTCCGACGGTATATCGTATGCGTTTCCTCACTCTCCCATGCCTTCTGCAGACGGTCAGATATTTTCAATCTGCCAGTCAATGGGATCCAGACCGTTCTGCGTGAGAAAATAATTGGTCTGGCTGAAGGGACGGCTTCCGAAAAATCCCCGATAGGCAGACAGCGGGCTTGGATGAGGCGCTTTTAAAATAAGGTGTTTTTTATTATCCAGCATAGCGGCTTTGGCCTGGGCCGGCCTTCCCCACAGGATAAATACCATCGGGCGGTCCTGCTCGTTGAGTACCCGTATGGCTGCATCCGTAAACTGTTCCCAGCCTATATCATGGTGGGAGTTAGCCTGATGGGCCCGGACCGTAAGCACCGTATTCAAAAGCATCACTCCCTGATCCGCCCATTTTTTCAGATAGCCGTTATTGGGAATATAGCAGCCCAGATCGTCGTGAAGCTCCTGGTAAATATTTACAAGAGACGGCGGCACATCTACATCCGGTTTTACGGAGAAGCAAAGGCCATGGGCCTGACCGTCATTGTGATAGGGATCCTGTCCCAGGATCACTACCTTTACCTTTTCCAGAGGTGTAAAGGCGAAGGCGTTGAAGATATCGTCCGGATCGGGAAATATCTTTCTGGTCTCATATTCATGTTTTACTGTTTCATACAGCTTTTTATAATAAGGCTTTTTAAATTCCCCACTTAAAGGGCCCAGCCAGTCATTGGATATTGCCGCCATCACACTCACTCTCTTCCTTTGTTTTTTCATTCAAAATCCATTCCAGAGAATTTCCATGCACCGGAATGCTGCGTTCCTGTACCTCCCTGGGTATCTGATAAAATTCTTCATTGACCCGGTACAAAAGAGCCTTTCTGTTAAAGAAAATGATCTTTTCAAAAGGCCAGCGCATAACCGTAGGAGAAGCAAAGCCCTCTCCCAGCTCTAATATAGTCAGTGTACGGTTCACAGTCCCGGCCTGCCAGGAAAGATACCTCTTCCACCCGGGAAGATAGCCTTCCTCAATATAGTTTTCTTCCTTTATGGTATTTCCCGCAAGAGGAGCGCCGCAGTGGGGGCAGAACTCATCTGGAAGTTCTCCCTCCTCCCAGATATCCTTTGTACAGGCCCTGCTGCACTGACGCCAGTGAATATTCCCGCAGGGAGCCGTGATGCGCTCTCTGTCAAAGGGCGTATCATAAACCGCTCCGTCCGTAAGAGTCGTGACCAGATAGTAATCCTTATCCTTCACCATCTCGTACAGCGCTTCATAGGCGGCCTTTATCTCTGCCTGCTCCGGGTCTGAAAGCCTGCAATCCCGGATTTTCTTTTTTTCAGACTTTAGCCCCCACTCTGGCCCGATCCCGATGAGGATCCGCTCCGAAGCAGCCAGTCTGGCTGACAGGGTCTGGTCTGTATGTGTTATATATTCCATATTGTGTACGTTCCTCTGCCGCTGCAGCCTGGTAAAAATCCGGCAGAAATCCCCTTGCGAGAACCTCTGCCGGATTTTGCCCCACATAAGCATCAGGCTGCTGCATCACTCTGAAAAAAGCCTGCTTTAATTGGTATAGTTATCAAAATATCCCTGAACCAGAATAATAGGAGTTCCCTTATCGCCGGAACCGCTGGTCAGGTCGCACAGAGATCCGATCAGATCTGTAAGTTTTCTCGGAGTTGTTCCCTGAGAAGCCATATCCCCCACCAGGTCGGACTTCTTCTCTCTGATCCTCTGAGAGATCGCATCCTTTAATGCTGCGCCGGACAGATCCTTAAAATCGTTGTCCGCCAGATATTTTAACTTGATTTCGTTTGGAGTTCCTTCCAGACCCTCGGTATTTGCAACCGCAACAACCGGGTCAGCCAGCTCCCAGATTTTTCCTACCGGATCTTTAAATGCACCGTCACCGTATACCATAACCTCAACGTGCTTTCCGGTACGATCCAGGATCTGCTTCTGGATCTCATATACCAGATCGCTGCACTCTCTTGGGAACAGCTTGATGGTATCCTCGGTAGACTTGTTGGAGCCTAAAAGTCCGTACTTCTCGTTGCAGCCGCTGCCGTTAACAGGAGCTGTCAGGATATCGTCCATACCGCAGACTCTCTCTGCTCCTGCTTCTTTTAAGATGCGCTTGGTGCGCATACGGGAATGGATATCGCAGGTAAGAACGTTCTTGGTGTGCTTTACGATTTCTCTTGGATTATTTGCAAAGATAACTTCTGCCTCTGCGCCCTGCTCTCTTATCAGCTCACAGTAGTAATCTACATAGTCTACGCCTGTAAATGGATGCTTATTTTCTCCAAAAAGCTCCCTGTAACGCTTCAGATCCAGAACATCGCTGTAAGGATTGATTCCAGCCTCATCTACCTGATCCAGAGACACCAGGGCGTTTCCTACCTCATCGCTTGGATAACTGAGCATCAGAATAATCTTCTTTGCGCCTCTGGCAATTCCCTTTAAGCAGATGGAAAAACGGTTTCTTGATAAAATTGGGAAAATAACGCCGATGGTCTCTCCGCCCAGCTTTGCTTTTACATCCTCGGCAATGGCATCGATGGAAGCGTAGTTTCCCTGAGCTCTGGCTACTACAGACTCAGTAACAGAGATTACGTCCCTGTCACGCAGTTCAAAGCCCTCGCTGGAAGCTGCGTCCAGTACGCTGTCTACCACGATCGCAGCAAGATCGTCGCCTTCACGGATGATCGGGCAGCGGATCCCTCTTGAGATTGTTCCTACTTTTCTTTCCATATGTATTGTCTCCTAGTCTATAAATTTCTTTTGTGGAGTAAAAAGCCACACAAAACGACTCTATTTTATTATAACTCAAATTATTGGTTTTGGGAATATTTTTTTGCAGGGCTCCCTGAAATCTGGTGTGCAGGATGCCTTTGAAGGTCATCAGAAAACCTTAGGAACGTTTGCAGGCGTTGCATTTTTCTGTGTGTTCGCTTAAAATGATACCTGAAAGTCCGGGAAAAATTCCGGATGCGAAAGGTGTATGGAAGCATGAAATCATCAAACGAGCTTAAACGTCTGTTAGAATCCATTGACCGGAAAAGCTATCCGGCCTATAAATCCGCCCAGGGCATCTATGACTTTGGCGATTACCAGTTATGTATTGACCATGTGCAGGGAGACCCCTTTGCTTCTCCCTCCAAGCTGAGTATTTTTATTACCCACCAAAAAGCCGGATATCCAAAAACACTTTTTGATGCTCCCCATAAAAAAAGAGCCTTTGAGGACGATCTTGTGCGCCGGTTTTATAAGGAGACCGCCCGGTACAATTTTAAAGCAAAGGGATCTGGAAAAAGCGGCCTTATTTCCATCAGCTGTCCGGGACCGGAAATTTTGGAACGGACTGCCTGTGAATGCTGCTCAGATGGAATCTGGATACGGCTGGAAGCCGGTTTTCCCGCAAACGGCCGCACCATCAACAGCGGTGAACTGATACGGATCCTCTTTGATTTTCTGCCCCAGTGTGTAAAACAGGTGCTTTTTTATAAAAACAGACCGATCCATGAACCAGAGGCCGTGGCAGAGCTTGCAGAGGATCAGTATTTTATCCGTCAGGAATTAAAACGTCTGGAGCTTGTCTCCTTTGTGGCAGACGGCGCCATTCTTCCAAGGGAAAGCGGCATATCCAGCCGGCCCATGAAAAACAGCACTCCCTTTTCTTCCCCTGAATCCATGCGGATCACACTTACTCTTCCTCATCACGGAAACTGCTCCGGCATGGCAGTCCGCCGCGGGATCACCCTGATCGTGGGCGGAGGGTATCACGGAAAATCCACCCTGTTAAAGGCGCTGGAGGCCGGAGTATACGACCATATCGCCGGAGACGGGCGTGAATTTGTGATCACCGATGACACAGCCTTAAAGCTTCGGGCTGAGGACGGAAGAAGCATCCGGAATGTTGACATTTCCATGTTCATCAATGATCTTCCAAACAAAAAGGATACCAGATGCTTTTCCACAGAGGATGCCAGCGGCAGTACCTCCCAGGCAGCCGCTGTCATCGAGGGAATCGAAAGCGGAAGCAGGGTGTTTCTCATTGATGAGGACACTTCCGCCACCAATTTCATGGTACGGGACGATCTGATGCAGAAGGTCATAAACCGCAGCCAGGAACCGATCACTCCATTTACCAACCGGGCGGAAGATCTGTTTCATAAGGCAGGCATTTCTACCGTTTTAGTAGCCGGAAGCTCAGGAGCCTATTTTTATATTGCAGATACCATTATCCAGATGGACTCCTATGTCCCCCTGGATATTACAAAAAAGGTAAAGGAAATCTGCGCCGGAGACAACCGGCCATCCATTGAACCGGCTCCCGGCTTTACACTTCCGAAAGCAGGAAGAAAATTCCAGATAAAAGCGGAAAAAGATCATCGGAAACAGGATATGAACGTAAAAGAGGGCCGCCGCGGCAGAGAACAGGGCGGACGTGATGACCGGATCAAGGTAAAGGTATATGGAAAAGATTCCATAGAAGTAGGACGCCGCCCGTCAGAACTGAGGTTTGTAGAACAGCTTATTGACAGTGAGCAGACCCAGGCGCTGGCGCAGATCCTGCGGTTCTGTATGGAAAAGCGGCTTCTGGAACGGTATACGGTTGCCGAAACAGTTGACTATATCCAAAAAGAGACGGCAAAGGGCGGCCTCACTGCTGTGAGCGGCTACTCCTATGCCGCCATGGGACTGTGTATGCCCAGACCTCAGGAAATTTTCGCCTGCATTAACCGGTTCAGAGGCTGAGCAGTCAGATTCCGGCTGCCTGTGTTTCCCTTGAAGACAGAAGCTCCTTTAAATCGCAGAGCGTCATTCCGCGCTGCTTTAAAAGCTCGCTGACTTCCTTAAAACGCTCGATCTCGATCTGGGAATTGATTTCCTTTTCCCGGGAACGCAGCTCATCCAGGCTGTCCTCATACTGGGAAATCGCAGCCCGGACCTCAGAAAGCTCAGACTGAAGTTTTTCTGTGTGGGTTCTTCTTACTCCTCTTGCCATAGGTATTAACTCCTTTATAATTTAGTGTGTTTCGTTTTCTTCGGGGAATCGTCCCTCATAATAGTTATATATGGGACAGAATGGGAAAATATAACAGAAAGGCTGATAAGACATGACAAAACAGACATATCGTTTCATAGGGACTATTTTACTGACCGCTTCTCTTCTCTCTCTTGGCGGCTGCTCAAAGGAGGAAGCCTCCAAATACCTTGAATCCGCAGCCGATCAGGCAGTTTCAGCTGCCTGGGATTATGCAAAGGAAGCGGTAAAAGGGCAGTTAAATGATAAAACGAACCCTGAAATACAAAGCAGCAGCGGCACCTTAAATGTACATTTTATTGATGTGGGCCAGGGAGACAGCATCCTGATCCAGGACGGAACTCATTTTATGCTGGTCGATGCAGGGGAAAATGATCAGGGCGATACGGTTGTAAACTACCTGAAAGAGCAGGGCGTCACCTCTCTGGACTATGTGATCGGTACCCATCCCCACTCGGATCATATCGGCGGGCTGGACGACGTACTGGAAACATTTCCGGCCAAAACCGTTATTATGCCGCCGGTTGAACATACGACTGCAACCTTTGAAGATGTTCTGGATGCAGTGGCCGGCCAGGGGCTTAAGATCACAAAGCCCGTTCCCGGTGATACCTATGATCTGGGACAGTCCCAGTTTACCGTCTTAGGTCCTGTGGGCGATTACGCAGATGAGCTGAATGACTGGTCTGTGGGCATCCGCCTCACAGATGGAAATCATTCCTTTGTCATGTGCGGCGATGCGGAAACAGAGGCTGAGGAAGATATGGCACGCAGCGGCCTGAATCTTTCGGCTGATGTATTAAAATCAGGCCATCATGGCAGCCGCACCTCCAGCAGCCCTGAATTTTTAGAAGCTGTATCTCCATCCTGGGCCGTGATTTCCTGCGGCAAGGGCAATTCCTACGGCCATCCCCATAAGGAAACCTTAAAAAAATACGCTGAACACCGCATTCAGGTACTGCGTACGGATGAAAAGGGTACCATCATCGCATCCAGTTCTCCGGAAGGACTTACCTGGACCTATACCAAAAAATAAAACATTATAGAAACGCTATAGGAGGGATATTTTATGATCTGCATTGTTGACCGAATCGAAGAAACCACAGCTGTATGCCAGAGAGAGGACCGCTCTGTCTTTACTCTCCCGCTGTCTTGTCTGCCTCAGGGCGTAAAGGAGGGAGATGTCCTCCGGGAAGAAAACGGAGTTTTCAAAACTGACCCGGACGAAACCAGTGAACGAAGAAAACGCATCCGGCAAAAAATGAAAAATCTTTTTTCTCTTGCACCTTTTTTCCTTTAATGATACCATAGGAGTAATTTTATCACGCCTGTATCCCACAGCATACAGAGCTTTTTTATGGAGGATGGATCAATGGAACTGATATTACCCAAGAAATATGACCCCAGGCTTACGATCCGTGAAACACAGGATGCCATCAAGTACATACGCGATACCTTTCAGAAGGAAATGGGGCGTGAGCTTCATCTGGAGCGTATCTCCGCTCCCTTGTTTGTAGAACAAAGTAGCGGTTTAAACGACAACTTAAACGGCGTAGAGCGTCCGGTCCAGTTTGATATGGCCGGCCTTCCCGGTGAAACTCTGGAGGTTGTCCATTCACTGGCCAAATGGAAGCGCATTGCCTTAAAGGAATACGGCTTTCAGCCGGGAGAAGGTCTCTATACCAATATGAACGCCATCCGCAGGGATGAAGAGCTGGATAATCTCCACTCCTGCTATGTAGACCAGTGGGACTGGGAAAAGGTGATCACCAAAGAAGAGCGCACCATGGAAACCCTGATGGCTACGGTACGGGAAATCTTCAAGATCATCAAGCATATGCAGCATGAGGTCTGGTACAAGTATCCCCAGGCCGTAAAAGAGCTTCCGGATGACATCTTTTTTATTACTACAGGCGAGCTGGCACAGATGTATCCCGACAAAACGCCAAAGGAGAGAGAAAACCTGATCACCAAAGAGCATGGCTGCGTATTCTTAATGCAGATCGGCGATAAGCTGGCAGATGGAAAGCCCCATGACGGACGCGCACCGGACTATGATGACTGGAAATTAAACGGCGATATCCTGTTCTGGTTTGATACCTTAAACTGTGCCCTGGAAATCTCCAGCATGGGCATCCGCGTGGATGAAGCTTCTCTTAAAGAGCAGTTAAAAAAAGCCGGCTGCGAAGACCGCATGAACCTTCCTTACCACAGGATGCTGTTAAACGGAGAACTTCCCTACACCATCGGAGGCGGTATCGGACAGTCCCGTCTGTGTATGCTTTTGCTTGACCGTGCCCACATCGGAGAAGTACAGGCCAGTATCTGGCCTGCTGATATGCGGGCTGTATGCAGCCAGCATAAGATCTATCTTCTGTAAAGAGAAACGAGGGCGCCGCCATGGAAACTATTTCTCTTTTCTTTCTCATTGAGGCTATCGGCACTATTGCCTTTGCCTCCTCCGGTGCTATGACTGCGATCCGAAAGCGTCTGGATCTTCTGGGAGTGATCATCCTGGGGGAAACAACCGCCGTCGGCGGCGGTATGCTCAGAGACATTCTTCTTGGAAGGGTGCCTCCCAGCCTGTTCATCAACCCGATCTATGTGATCATGGCCTTTGTAACCGTGCTGGTTCTTTTTCTTATCATCCGTTTTAACCAGCATATTCTTACCGGCCCTTACATTGTAATCTACGAACGGATCATGAATATTTTTGACGCCGTCGGGCTGGCTGCCTTTACGGTCACAGGCATCGACACTGCCATGATGGCAGGCTATGGCGATTATCGTTTCCTGTCTATCTTTCTGGGAGTTCTTACCGGAGTAGGCGGCGGCGTTCTCAGAGACATCATGGCCGGACAGACGCCCTATATCCTGAAAAAGCATGTGTATGCCTGCGCATCTTTAGCCGGGGCTCTGTTTTATGTATATCTGTCCGACTTCCTGGGAGGAAGTATCTCCATGGTAGCAGCTGCATTCCTGGTGGTTCTGATCCGCCTGTTAGCTACCCGCTACTGCTGGGATCTCCCCAAGGCTACAACGGATGAGATCGGATAGATGCATTAAAAACGCATATCTGTCAAATGCATCAGTCAAAAATGCGTTTCCCTCAGGAAGAAACTCCTCCCACGGGAAACGCATTTTTATATTTCAGTATTTACATTTCAGGCATTGGCCGGCTGTGTGTCGGAAATCCCTTCGTCATTTTTGTTGATCACATCATAAGCCTCTGCAATATTTAACATATGATCGCCGATACGCTCATAATCTGTAAGCATCTCAGAATAAAGAATCGACGCCTCAACATTACAGCTTCCCGCTCTCATGCGGTCAATCTGATTCTGGCGGAATTTACGGGTAATATCATCAATCTTCTGTTCGATTTCCTGTACCTTCGCCAATTCAAACTTCTTCTCTCCTGCAGCCGCCTGCTCCAGAAGCTTCATTCCCTTGGAGCAACTGTCCGCCATAACGGAAAACTCGCTCTGGGCATACTCGGAAAAGGACAGATCCTTTTCTAAAATGGTCTGGGCATACTCAGCCAGGTTCATGGCGTGATCGCCGATACGCTCAATATTTCCCAGAATAGAATACATCTTATTCAGTGTTTCAATATCCTTTGGCGTCTGGTCCAAAACAAGAACACGGGATATCTTTTTGGAAAGACGGACATTTGCAAGATCGATCTCCTCTTCTCTGTTTTCAATCTCTCCGATCCCGTCTTCGCCGGGTCCCTGCTCTACTGCCAGGAAGCTGGCGTCTACGTTTTTAGAAGCCGCAGACAGCATATCACGGATTTCTTCATGGATCTGGCTGATGGCAATGGTGGATACTCCAAGGTGATGCTTAGAAGCCATAAGTCCCTGAAGCCAGTGATCTTCGTCCATAACCTTAACCTCGGTATCAGGAAGAATCCGCTCTACGATCTTAACCAGCACACTGCCGAAGGGAAGCAAAAGCAGGGACGTTCCCAGATTGAATACCGTATGGACATTTGCAATCTGCGCCATGGGATTTCCCGGAGCCAGGCTGATCATCACATCTGTAAATGGAGTTACAAGGCTTAATACAACAAATACCACTGTACCGATCAGGTTAAACAGCAGATGGATCGCTGTAGCGCGCTTTGCGTTGCGGGTCGTTCCAATGGAAGCCAGAACTGCCGTAATACAGGTACCGATGTTCTGTCCGAACAGAACGAATACCGCGCTGTACAGATCAATGACGCCGCTCATGGCCAGAGCCTGTAAGATACCGACAGACGCGGAGGAGGACTGGATCAGCGCCGTGAAGCCTGCGCCTACCAGAATGCCCAGAAGCGGATTGCTGAATTTCGTCATCATTTCCACAAACTGCGGTTCTTCTCTTAAAGGAGACATTGCAGAGCTCATCATATCCATACCAATAAAGAGTACGCCGATGCCTGCAACAATACCGGCAATATGCTGGATCTTCTTATTCTTTACAAATACAAGGATGGCTACTCCGACAAAGGCGATCAGAGGAGCCAGAGCTCCAACATCCAGAGCGATCAGCTGACCTGTGATGGTCGTACCGATATTGGCGCCCATGATAACCCATACAGCCTGATTTAAAGTCATCAGACCGGAGTTAACAAAGCCCACTACCATAACCGTGGTAGCGGATGAGGACTGGATCAGCGCCGTGATCACAGCTCCCACTAAAACGCCCAGAAAACGGTTGGAGGTCAGACGCTCCAAGATCTGCTTCATCTTGTTTCCGGCTGCCGCTTCCAGATTGGTACTCATCATCTGCATTCCGTAAAGGAACAGTGCCAGGCCGCCTAAAAGTCCTAAAAGCAATTCAAATCCCATGATTTCTCCTTTTTGGTTCAGATTCAGAGACATTTGATATCGTTTTTCGGATAATATCCATTTATCCATCAAAACAGGCACAAAATATAAGACATAGCCTGTATACCGCAGCAGATACGCTCCACCATGTCTCTGTCCTCTTTTCCCTTTTTTTACATTTTTTTTACCTTTTGTTTACGTATTCTCATTATACGGGATATTTCATTTCTAGTCAATATAGTTTCCCTGAGGTAATGTAAAGTCTGTGTAAATTATATGTAAAAAGGCTCCGGTTTCCTTCTGAAAACCAGAGCCCCTTTCTGTGATATGATCGTTACATCAGTGACTGATACAGCGCCTTGATATCCTCAAAGGTCGGATCCTTTGGATTGCCGGGACGGCAGGCATCATCCATTGCAGACTGCGCCAGGAAATCTACATCCTCAGGCTTAACGATTTCCTTTAAGTCAGCGGGAATACCTACATCTGCAGACAGCTTCTTTACAGCCTCTACGGCAGCCTTCCGGTATTCCTCCTGGCTCATGTTCTCTGCTCCTTCTACGCCCATGGCAATAGCGATGTCCCTGTACTTGGTTCCCGTACAGGGGGCGTTATACTCCATAACAGTCGGCAGAAGGATGGCATTTGCAACGCCGTGAGGTGTATCATATACAGCGCCCAGAGCATGCGCCATAGAGTGGACAATACCAAGTCCTACATTGGAAAAGCCCATTCCGGCGATGTACTGGCCCAGAGCCATACCCTCGCGGCCTTCCTTTGTATTTTCGCAGGCGCCTCTTAAATATTTTGAGATCAGCTCGATTGCCTTTAAGTGGAACATATCGGTCATCTCCCATGCGCCCTTTGTTGTGTATCCCTCAATGGCGTGGGTTAAAGCGTCCATACCGGTAGATGCCGTCAGACCCTTTGGCATGGAAGCCATCATATCCGGGTCAATTACTGCTACTACAGGGATATCATGTGTATCTACGCATACGAATTTGCGCTTTTTCTCCACATCTGTAATAACATAGTTGATCGTAACCTCTGCTGCGGTTCCTGCTGTAGTGGGAACTGCAATGATCGGAACAGACGGGTTCTTGGTAGGAGCAACACCCTCTAAGCTTCTTACGTCCTCAAACTCAGGATTTGCAATGATGATTCCAATGGCCTTGGCCGTATCCATGGAGGATCCTCCGCCGATGGCGATCAGATAATCAGCGCCGGATGCCTTAAAAGCGGCTACGCCGGTCTGTACATTTTCAATCGTAGGATTCGGCTTTATATTGGAGTAAATCTCATAGGACAGGCCTGCTTCATCCAGAACATCTGTCACTTTTTTTGTCACGTTAAAACGGATCAATTCAGGATCCGAGCATACGAATGCTTTCTTAAAGGCTCTTGCCTTTGCTTCATTTGCAATCTCTGCAATTGCACCTGCACCGTGATAAGAAGTTTCATTTAATACAATTCTGTTTGCCATGGTTCCTCTTCTCCTTTTCTTTCTCAGGATCTTCCCTGTTTGTTAATATTATAACAGCGCCTGAAAAAAATAAAAGTGACAAACAGGGTAGTCTGTCACTTTCTATGTCTTTTTTGTGAATTGTCACAAAATGGTTTATGCAGATGTTACAAAAGCTGCAATTCGTCAAATACTCTGGCAAGCTTGGGGGGCAGGGCTTCTACCAGCTTTTTAGCCATTTCCTCAGGCGAGTCCTTCATGCCCCCTAAAACCCATTTTACAGTCATATAGACGGAACCGCGGCAGTACATCTCAAGAAGGAACTGTATTTCTTCACTTAAGGGACGGCTGGTTCTGCGGTTGATCAGATCCCTGTAAAACTGAAGGATCAGCTCAAAATCATGTTCCTTTACGGAATTGCGGTCATCGCTTCGAAATGCTTCCGTAAAGAAGACCTTTTCTGCACGGATAAACGCAAACTTCTGTGTCAGGCTTTCTCCCACAGTATGCCCCATGCCGATCTGCTCAAAGGACTGAAGAACCAGCTTGTCAAAATACCAGTTAATTAAGTCGTATTTATCCAGAAAATTCCGGTAAAATGTCTGGCGGGTAAGGCCGCAGCCTTCCACAATATTTTTTACGGTTATCTTATCTACCGAAGCAGTCTTCATACACTCCTTCACCGAAGCTGCCAGCCGGTATTTTGTTTTCTCCTGTTTTGTAAGTTCCATGAAGCTCATCCTTTCCGGCACTGCTGTGCAAAGAGAGTACCGCCTGCTCTTTCTTAAGCATACCAGAAAATCAGCTGCTTTTCTATCTGTTTTTAAAGATGTCCACCAGAGAACGCCACATTTTTACCAGTACGTTCCACATCCGTTTCAGAGGACTTACCTCCGGCTCCTCTGTTTCTGCGTCCAGCGTCTTGTGTTCCTCATTCTCCAAACTGATCTCATCTGTGCGGAGCACAACCTGCAGGGTTCTGGGTTCCGGATTTTTAGAAGATGTAAAGGATACCTTTTCCGCGTCCGGATCCATAAACAGGAATCTGTTTTCCGTATCGAATTTATCAAGCTGGCTGTCGATCACATCCTTCATGGTACGGCCGGCCCGACGGATCCCGGCTGTACTGTCAAGCACATTCAGACTTTTATTTAAAAGCTCCATACTTGCCATAAGGCTGTCTTTTGCTGCCACATCCATCTCGTCGCTGGAGGCTTTAAGCGTATTCTGAACCAGTGTCAGGGTATCTGTAGTGCTGTTTAAAGCCTCCGTGGTTCTTTCCGTAAGTGCACTCATATCGTCCAATGCGCTCTGAAGATCCGGATAGTATGTATCCAACGAATCATGGAGCGCCGTAAGATCCTCAATAAGAAAGTCCATATTGTCCACCAGATCCGCACTGTACTGGGCAGAATCGGAAATATCCTCCATCAAGTTTCCTGCTGTCTGGGTAAATTTCCGGCTGTCTTTGTCGATTTTTCGGAGCATCTGCATCAGCTGCTGCAGCTGGGAGCCTGAAGAAGCCACAAAAGGCACCTCTCGTTTTTCAATCTGTGCCTTTGGAACAACCGCACGGCTGATGGTCTGGCTGCCGGTATTCTCGTTCTCAGGCTCATTGATTTCCAAGTTTTCGTCTTTCTCTGGTTCCGAAGCGTCCGGTGCCTCCGGTTCTTCTGAGCCCTCCGGCTTCTCCTGCTCCTCCGACTCCTCTGGTTTCTCTGAGCCCTCCGGTTCCGAAGCTTCCGGTTCCTCTAACTCTTCCTCTCCCTGATCCTCTGGAATTTCAATCTCTGGCACTTCTATTTCCAAGGCCTCATCATCATATTCCTCCAGCTCCCCAATCAGCTGTCCCAGAGCCTCCAAAGCCTCTGTGGTCTGCACCTGAAAAGATGCGTTCGTTTCTATCAGATAACCCAGATCGTCTCTCAGATCCGGCAGCTGTTCTCCCATCGAAGCCGTACTGCTCTTAATATTTCTCAGTCTTGTATACAGCTTTCCCAGAGGCTCCTGCATCTCTCCCAGTGTTCCCACAATGTCGCCCATACTTTTATGTACGATCTCTGCCTCTTCCTTTGCCGTCTGCAGATGAGGCACCAGGGTTTCCAGCTGGCCGGACATAGCCCTGAGGGATTCCAGTGACCGATCGTTTCCTGCCAGTATGGCGTCCTTTGAGCTGCTCCATTTCTGCCTTGCATTCTCTGCTGCATTCAGGCCGGACTGCATCTGATCAACTCCGCCCCTCATATCCTCTATGGACTGAGCCATCTGCTCTAAGCTATCATACAGTTCATCTCCCGCATCCTGCCAGGTATCCTTTGCCTCTTTTAAATCCTTAATATGCTCCAGATCCTCCACCGTTCCCGGCGTCATTGCCATGATGACTCCCGTTGTCTCAAAGGAATCCGAACCGATGCGCACCGTATAATCCCCCTCTTCCCCCGGAAGAGCTGTAAATACAACCGCTGTAAGCTCCCCCATATTCTGGGTCTGAGATCCCTCTGCCTCCACGCTGAAGCACTTGGACATATCCACGGGAACTGCCACCAGCAAAAGCATATTATTACGGTAATACAGATCTGCCTGTTCATTAGGCTCAGCCTTTATGTGAATTTCCACCAGCCCGGAAGCTCCGGCCAGCTTTTCCCCGTCTGTGGGAACCCCGTTGAGCTTATAGGACACATCAAAATTCCACGGAAGCGCTGTCTGCTCCTGATCCAGCGTACATTTATAGTAAAAGCGTTCCCTGCGATCCGGCGGAAGCTTCCAGACCACTTCCCCCTCTCCCAGCTGCGGTTCATCCTGAGTTGACATATTTTCCACCGCCAGATAATTTCCATAATCTGTAAAATCTGTGACGCCGTTTAAACTGCAGCTCTTTACTACATTTACCTTTTGAGCCTTTCCGTAAACATCCAGATTCACATACATGGTCTCATCCGTTTCCACTGCAGCCGGAGCGCCATAGGACAGGGGCGCATTTCCGGCTGTAACCACAGCTGCAAGAACAGCTGCCATCATCTGTCTTTTTCTACTTTTCATTGCTCTTCGCCTCCATTCCTTCCATTTTGCTGTCTGTCAAAGAACGCCGCTTTCCCATAAACTTCTTTCGTATCCGTTCCCATTCTTTTCTTGTAATGATCGAATCAAAGAGAACAAGAAGGGACGGAAGCACTGTCAGCACCAGGATCACACTGAAAAGAGCTCCACGGCCGATCAGATGCCCCAGATCTCCGATGGCAGCCGTATTCGATATAAAATGAATAATATAACCGGCCAGAATCATAATAGTTCCTGAGGTAAAAATGGAAGTACACGACATTTTCACTGCCTGAATGCAGGCTTTTTTCTTCTCCATCTCTTTTCGGCATGCCATATAGCTGTTCGTCAGCAGGATAGAATAATCCACAGTGGCTCCCAGCTGAATACTGCTCACAATGATATATCCCATATATACCATGGTATCTCCGGCCAGATACGGCATTGCCATATTCAGGAAAATAGCCGCCTCAATGGGGATCATAACGATCACCGGCACCAAAAGAGAACGGAAACTGAACATGACGACTAAAAATACGCCCAGCAGGGACAGGATATTTACGCGTGTATTATCGGCTGTAATAAAGGTTTTAATATCCATAGTAGAGGGAGTTTCTCCCAGCACAAAAGAATCCTCCGGATAATATTTCTTTACAATTTCTTCAATCTTCCCTGTATCCTGAAATGCTTCCCTGCTCTCTGTCTTTGTACGGATGTACACCAGCATCCTGCCTTTATCTCCCCTGTGAAGCTCACTGGTAAGAGAATATGGAAGAAATTCCTCAGGGATACCCTCCGGAAGCGTATTGGCCATGGAAGTGACGCTTTTTACATAGGGAAGATCCTCAAGCTCCCCGGACAGTGCTTTTTCCGTCACCATGGAGGTGTTTGGATACATCACCAAGAGCATATTGCTCCGCCCGAAAATGGCTGCTATCTCCTTCTCATCCTCATAAACCCTTGTTCCCTCACTGGCACCCACTGCACTGTTTCCGTAAAGATAATCATTCATCCCCTGGGCCACATAAGCCGGAGGCACCAAAAGAGCCATAATGATCAAGGCCGCATAGCGAAACCGGTAAATTCCCCGGCTTAAACGGTTAAACGCCGGAAGAAAGGGACGGTGAGCCGTCTTTTCATTCCAGTCTGCAAACTTCAAGATCATGGCCGGCATAAAAAATACCACAGTAAGAAGACTGAATACAATCCCCTTTGCAAGCACCAGTCCCATATCAAAACCAATGCTGAACTTCATGGATACGAGAGCCAGAAAGCCTACTACGGTAGTAAGGCTGCTGGCAAAAATAGAGTTGATGGCAGCGTCAATGGCATTTGTCATGGCCTCTTTGTTTCCCAGCCCCTTTTTCCTCTCCCTTTCAAATGCATCCAACAGGAAAATGGAATAATCCATGGACGTTGCAAGCTGCAGCACCATAGCCACATTGTTGGTAAGAAAGGATACAGTTCCTAGAAAAATATTGGTTCCCTGATTTAAAAGAATGGCAACGCCCATAACGATCAAAAACAGGAACGGTTCGGACCAGGCGGCCGTGGTAATACATAGGATCGTAAAAATCATGATCACCGCTACCAGCATGATCAGCTGCATTTCGCTTTCTATATTTTCCTTTAAGGATTTGTTCTGCACGGCCATCCCGGTATAGCAGCCCTTTTCCCCTAAAAGATCCCGGATCTCATCCACAGCACGGGAAGTTCTCTTGGCCGTATCTCCTTCATCAAAAGTAATATCCATTACTGCACAGCGATCCTTATAGTAATCCTCTATGTCATCCATGGAGATAAAGTCCTCTCCTGCATAAATATTAACGGCAGCATCACACCAGAGTACCTGATCCACTCCGTCCACAGCCTCTATCTGATCCTTATACTGCTTCGCCTCATAAAGACTTACATCCTTTACCATCACCCGTGCGGTTCCCGGATATCCGAACGTCTCCTCCATACGGTCCAATCCAATACGGGATGCCGCCTCCCTTGGCAGATATTCGGTCAGATCGTAATTCACATTTACAAACAGCATTGCAATAAAGGAAAAAACACATCCTGCCACAAATATGCTTTCAATCCATTTCTGCCTTCTTAAAATAAAGCGGGCAAGGCGGACAGACAACCGTTCCGTCAAGCCATTCTCTGTCTGCTTCTCTTTCTTTTTATGTACGAATTTCAATTTCTCCTTCATTTGATCCTGCTCCTAACATCCCGGGGTTCATTTCATTCAGCGCTTCAGTACCACCATAAACCAGTGACGTCCGTCCGCCTCATAATGGGCCATACCCAAATACCGATAATAATCCAGCGTATCCTGATAAGCTTCTCCTCTGCTGTACTGTTTTTCCAGCACATCCATGATTTTATCAAAAGCAGCTTCCCCATCCTCACAATTTCGTATATAAAGCTCCTTATAAGTGCTGTTTTTCCCATCTGCATACCCATTTTCCATGGCCTCCTTAAGGCGGGCAGCCGCAATCCGGTTCAGCTTTACATCCATTTTTAAGCCCGCATACCGGTCATAGGACGTATGCATATCCCCGTCATACTCATGTTCCCGATCCGGTCTGGCGTCAAAATACTGATCCCGCTTTTCATCGCATAAATACTCAAACAAAATCTGCTCCTGCGTATCATAGCAGCCTGCAAAATAGGCTCCTCCTCCCGTATTTTCCTTCCATGAGGCTCCGGTAAGAGCACCTTCTGCCGAAAAGGTATATACCGCATTATCAAGCTCCAGATCTCCCAGATTCATTCCACCGTCCTCATGGAAATAATACCACTCATTTCCTACCTTTTGAAATCCGGTCGCCATGACCCCGTCCTCCCTCAGATAGTAAGTTCTTCCTCCAGCTGAAAGCCAGCCTGTGGCTGCTGTCATATCCGCTTTCTGCCAATACCACTTTCCATCCAGACAGATCCATCCCGGATCAGAACCTCCCGGCTCTGCCGCCAGCGCATCCATATTTTCCATTTGAAGCAGAACCGCCCCGATCAGGCACATCAACCTGATACTCTTCCATTTTTTCATACAACCGATCTCCTGATTCTTTGCTGGTCATGTTTATTTTCTCAACTCTGTGAACGATAATTGACATATGTTCATTACTTAACTATAATAGATTATACTAATGAATGTTTAAAATAACAATGATTGATTTCACATTCAATGTACGTTAATCAACATATTTGATTTTTATGTTCATTATTATACAAAATCCCATACATAAGGAGGTTATGAAAATGGGAACAGAACTGATCGACCGAAGAATCCGCAAAACGCGGAAACAATTAAAAGACTGTCTTATTTCTCTGTTAAAAACAAAGCGTATACAGGATATCACCGTCCGGGAGCTGACGGAAATGGCAGACTTAAACCGCGGAACCTTTTATCTTCATTATAAAGATGTGTTTGATCTTCTGGAACAGACAGAAACTGAGCTCCTTGGAAAATTAAACTCTGTGATCCAAAAGCACCGGGCTGAAGAGCTTTTAGACCGCCCCTTTAATATTTTCCATGAGGTGTATACGCTGGTATATGAAAATGCGTCTCTGGTAGAAATTCTCCTGGGAGAAAATGGAGATTTGAACTTTCTCAACCGGATGAAACAGATCATGCGTGATAAATGTCTTCACGACTGGATGGAAGTGGTTCGTACCGAAAGTACCGCAGTATTTGACGCCTACTTCGCCTTCATCGTTTCCGGCTGCCTGGGGCTGGTGCAGCACTGGCTGAAGACCGGTCTTAAGGAAACGCCGGTTCAGATGGCGCGGCTGACCGAAAAAATCATTACTGACCAGCTTCATGTGCTTTCCCAGAATCCTCTGGAATAAAGCATCCCCATTAAAATCCGCAGTTTCAGTCAAAATCTCTGTAGCGCCTCTGAGTAATCTGTGGTATAAAAGAAGATATTCCTATGGAAGAAAGCTAAAGGAGAGTCCTATATGACAAAAGATGAATTATACAGAGAAACCGCCTGCGTACGGATCAAAAAGGGAGCCGGGCGTTCCTTAAAGGCTGGCGGAGCATGGATCTATGACAATGAGATCGACACCATTTCCGGTGAATATAAGGACGGAGATCTGGTAACAGCCGAGGACTTTGACGGCTATCCTCTGGGCCATGGCTTTATCAACACACATTCCAAACTGACCGTTCGGATGTTATCCAGAAAAAGGGATGCTGTCATTAATGATGAATTTATCGAAATGCGGGTAAGAAATGCCTGGGAATACAGGAAGGCCACCGTAGATACCTCCAGCTGCCGTGTCATCTTTGGAGAAGCCGATTTCCTGCCGGGTATTGTGATCGATAAATTTTCCGATGTTCTGGTAGTAGAATCCCTGGCTCTGGGAATTGACCGTTTAAAGCCGGTAATCCTGGAAAAGCTGCTTAAGGTACTCAAAGAGGAGGATATCCATATTCGGGGTATCTACGAGCGCAGCGACGCCAAGGTACGTCTGCAGGAGGGGATGGATCGCTATAAGGGCTTTATCGGCGAAGCCTTTGATACCAAGGTGGAAATTCTGGAAAACGGGATCCGCTATCTGGTGGATGTAGAGGATGGACAGAAAACCGGCTTTTTCCTGGATCAGAAATACAACCGGCTGGCTGTACAGAATCTGTGTAAAAAAACGCAGCCGGAACGAGTGCTGGACTGCTTTACCCATACCGGCTCCTTTGCCTTAAATGCGGGAATCGCCGGTTCCGGCCATGTTCTGGGAGTAGACGCCTCGGAGCTTGCAGTGGAACAGGCCCGTGAGAATGCCCGCCTTAACGGCTTAGAGGATCGGGTTCATTTCCAGTGCGCCGATGTATTTGACCTTCTCCCGCAGTTAGAGCAAAGAGGAGAACGCTTTGATGTGGTAGTTCTGGATCCTCCCGCCTTTACCAAATCCAGAAGTTCCATCAAAAATGCAGTAAAAGGCTATCGTGAAATCAATATCCGAGGCATGAAGCTGGTAAAAGACGGAGGATACCTTGCCACCTGCTCCTGCTCCCATTTTATGGATCCGGAACTTTTCACAAAAACCATCCGTGAAGCAGCCGCCAATGTACACAAACGGCTGCGTCAGATCGAATACAGAACCCAGGCCGCCGATCATCCGATCCTGTGGGCGGCAGACGAATCCTATTATCTCAAATTCATCATCTTCCAGGTGTGCGATGAAAAATAATTCAGGAAACTATTGTAATTTCTGATTTTTATTCCACCTGTCATTTGGAATTAAAGTGAATCAAGCAGGCGGGAGTAATTAACTCCCGTCCTCTCACACCAGCAAGCATCAAACGGTTTAACAAAATCACTTTTTAATTAAAAGTGTTAAATTCTCATATTTCCTTCTGTCCCCAATCTGTAAGGCAACTATTGATATAATCACTTGTTGAATATATTTGCTATATTCCACAGTTTTTCAACTGCAGCTTCCATTCACTCACTTCTATTCGTATGGATTTCTTTCCTTTTTCCCTAATTTTAAAATTTAAACAAACCAGTAAATCTGATTTAGTTTAGAAATAAATTTCACAAAATGTCACAATTTCCCAATACGCAGCATTATTTCTCAAAGTTCTCAAAATATTGTACTTTAATCATGCAAATGATACAATATTTTCACGATATCACTTACAGCGCGCAGGTAATGAATCACTATTACTAGAACACACAGGAGGACAGTATGAGAATATTTATACAAAAACTAGGTAAGTCTCTGATGGGCCCCTTATCCATCATTGTTGCAGCAGGTTTGCTTTTGGGTTTAGCTTCCTCTCTGCAAAATCCCAATGTATTTGGAACTGCACTGGCTAATGTAAAATTTGTAAACGATTTTATCAGTCTGGTTAATTCCCTTGCAGGCGGATTGTTTGGTCTTCTTCCAATTCTTTTCTGTATGTCTGTTGCGCAGGGAATGTCAAAAGAAGATAAGGAAGTAGCCACATTTACATCCGTTATCGGCTTTATACTATTTCACACCACAATCCGGTTCTTTCTGCAAATTAACGGTATTACTGCAGAGACTGCCAGCATTGAATATTTAACCAGCCAGGGAATGAGCCTTTTAGAGGCCACTCAGGAAAATGCAGCCTATGATACGGTAATGGGTATTTTTACTTACCGGATGAGTATTTTCGGAGGTATTATCGTAGGACTATGGTCTGCCATGATTCACAACCGGTTCCACGAAACTCAGCTTCCCACTGCATTCAGCTTTTTTAGCGGCAAACGGTTCGTCCCCATTATGATTGTAGTGACCATTCCATTTTTAGCCATTGCCATGTACTTTATCTGGCCTGTCTTTAATATGGTCATCAACGGATTTGGTACCCTTTTATCTGTTGCCGGTGCATTTGGCACTTTTATTTACGGCTTCTTAGAGCGTCTCCTGATCCCTACGGGACTGCATCATATCCTAAATCAGCTAATTCGTTTTACTCCCATCGGTGGCACTGCCATGATAGATGGCGAACAGATTTCCGGTGCATTAAATATTTACAACCAGCTTCTGATGTCCAGTAATCCAGATATGGATGTAATGCGCCAGGCTACCAGATTCCTGACTCAGGGAACCCATCCATTTATGGTATTCGGTCTTCCCGCTGCCTGCTATGCTATGTATAAAACCGCCTATCCAAAGAACCGTGAGAAAGTAAAAGGCATACTTTTAGCTGCCGGTTTAACCAGTTTCTTCACAGGAATTACAGAGCCCATCGAATTTGCATTTTTCTTTATTTCTCCTCTGTTATGGATCTTCCATGCTTTTATGGCTGGTCTGTCATTTCTTATTAACACACTTCTTGGTGTATGTATCGGAAATGCCGGAGGCGGTCTGGTTGATTTAGTACTTTTTGGTGTTTTTAGAGGCTCAGAAACAAAATGGCTTCTCAACGTGGCAATCGGTCTGGTTTATGCCGTGATTTACTTTTTGGTATTTCGGTGGGCAATTACCAAATTTAATATCAAGACTCCCGGCCGCGAAGACGAATCAGATGAAATTAGCTACAGTGAAGATGTAACAGAATTGGGCTCTTCCATTTTGTCTGCTATAGGTGGAAAAGATAATATCATAGAAATTGACAACTGCATTTCCCGTCTCCGTTTAATTTTAAAAGACACCTCTGTCATTGATGAAAATGCATTAAAATCCACTGGTTCCCTGGGCCTGATCCGCATCAACGAAACGGCCTGCCAGATTGTATATGGTGCAAAAGTAGAAAAAGCTGCCGCAGAATTAAAACGGGCAGTAAAAGCAAACTAGGAGGAAATAAACCATGCTGACACAGACTAATCGCATTCAAAAAGACTTAGAAACACTGGCTTCTTACACATCCACCCCAGGCCATGGGGTAACCCGTTCCTCCTATTCCAAAGAAGATACTCTGGCCAAAGAATACCTGATAAAAGAAATGAAAAAGCTCCATCTTGATGTCTATGAAGACGGAATTGGAACGATTTTCGGCAGACGAGAAGGCACTCTAACAGATGCTCCCGTTGTAATGTTTGGTTCTCATTATGATTCTGTTGTAAATGGCGGCGCCTTTGACGGCGCTGCCGGTACTGTCGCTGCATTGGAAGTCATGCGGGTTCTTACAGAGGAACAGTATGAAAATGATTACCCTATGGAACTGATTCTGATGAACGCAGAAGAAGGGGCTACCTTCGGCCCCTGCACAGGCGTAACTAATTCCAGGGCAATGGTAGGTACTTTAACTATGAAGGAATTAAATACAGTAAAAAACCGGTTTGGACAGACAAAATTGGAAGCTATGAAGGAATATGGGCTGAATCCTGACTTAAAATCCTGCATCCGCAGACCCGGATCTATTAAAAATTTTGTGGAAATGCATATAGAGCAGGGTCCTGTACTTGATCGGGAACAAACGGAAATTGGCTTAATTGAATATCTGGCAGGAATTGGCCGCTATACGGTCCGCTTTTACGGAAAAACCGGAGATTCCACAGCTCCTATGGACTCCAGAAAAGATGCTCTGGTAGCCGCCGCTGCTTTTATCCAGGAATTTGATCGCCAAATCAAGGCATTGGGTCCTGACGTGACCGGAATGGTAGGCAAGTTAGACATTGCGCCCAACTCCAACCAGTTTGTGCCGGAATATGCAGAAGGCAAAATTGAGATCCGTACATTCCGAAAAGAAATCATTGAAACCACTGATTTTAAGCAGTTAATTCAGAACATTTTGGATAAAGTCAGTTGGGAGTACCACATAAATTGCCATCTGGAAGAAATCTGTCGGATTCACTACCCCAATCCTACCGGCCCCAGTGTAATGAATGCTGAAAATGTAGAGAAAATGAAATCCATCTGTAAAGATCTGGGATACAGCTACCTGGTAATCAACAACGGAACCGGTCATGATTCCATGATTATGACAGATTTCTGCGATACCAATATGATTTATGTTCCCAGCAGAAATGGTGGGGTTTCCCATTGTCCGGAAGAATGGACGGATTACGAGAGTATAAAAAAAGGCGCAGATGTCCTTTTGTATCTCATCAAAGATTTGACAAAAAAGAAAAATTAGAAAAGAGGCATTTATGAATACACTGAAACAAATTGATTATGGTTATGTAAAAAATCCAGCCCCTGACTGCAGTCAGATTCCGGTTATGCTTACCGACGAAACCATGGAATCCCGGTACCACAAGGTTATGAAACGGATGAAAGAAGAAAGCTTTGACGTCTTAATAGTTTATGGCGATCTGGAACATGGAAGTAACTTTGAATATTTAACCGGCTTTCTGCCTCGTTTTGAGGAAGCTCTATTAGTTATGCATAAAGACGGTTCTAACTATATGATTATGGGAAATGAAAATCTAAATAAAGTCTCTTCCTCAAGAATCAAAGCCACTCCTCTCCATGCCCCTCATTTTTCCCTGCCCAATCAGCCCATGGAGGGTGGAAAAGATATTGTATCTATTTTATCTGAGGCGAAAATCTGCAAGGGTATGCACATCGGTGTTGTTGGTTGGAAACAGTTTACCAGCCCTGTAGAAAATAACCATTCACTGTTTGATGTTCCCTATTATCTTATAGATGCTATCAAACACCTGGCTGGGCCTGATGGCTGCATCGAAAATGCCGTTTCCCTTTTTATCGGAGAAAACGGCGCCCGCCGCACCAATAATGTTAATGAACTGGAACATTATGAATTTGGCGCTTCTCTAGCCGGAGACTGTATTCTGGCTGCAATGAACCAATTATCTGAAGGCATAAAAGAAACGGAACTTGGAAATACCTTAAATGCCCTTGGGCAGAAAAACAGTGTGGTAACTATTGCCGCTGCTGGAAAGCGTTTTGTAAAAGCTAATCTCTACCCTACAGATAATACCGTAAAAACAGGAGACACTTTAAGCCTTACTGTCGGGTATAAGGGAGGATTGTCCTCCCGCTGCGGGTATGCGGTCAAAAATTCTTCCCAACTTCATGAATCTGTCAGAGACTATGTGGATGTGGTAGTAAAACCATACTTTCGTGCCTATGCCCTATGGCTGGAGCAGATTCACTGCGGCATGACCGGCGGAGAACTATACAATCTCATAGAACATGTGATGCCCAAAACAGACTATCACTGGTCTTTATGTCCAGGCCATCTGACTGCTGATGAAGAATGGCTTTCCTCACCTGTATACAGCGACAGCCAAGAACTGCTGGTCAGTGGAATGCTGTTTCAGCTTGATATGATTCCTTCTGTAGAAGGGTACGGCAACACCAATGCTGAGAGTACTATTGCACTGGCAGATGAAGCTCTGCAAAAACAGATACAGGCCCAGACCCCGGCACTCTGGAACCGAATTGCAGCCAGAAGGGCCTATATACAAAAAGAACTGGGAATCTGTCTTAACCCTCATGTGCTTCCCATGACTTCTACCGTCGCCTATTTAAGACCCTTCCTTTTTGAAAAAGCAAAAGCTATGAAGGTAACTGATTAAAATGGTTAATATAACCATCATATAACAGATGAATCACCAAATGCAACGTTAAATAACTGGAACGGTTAATATTCATCACTTCATCAATACTGGTACTCTGAAAGTACAAATTATATCTGGAAATACTGGACAATTCATTTTTGTGGAAATTGGTAATCGATACCATAGTAATCCCAGAAACATCCAAATTGACCAGTGTTTCCCTGTACTTTTCAATATTTCCCGACCAAGATGCAATAAACAGCAAATCATTCTGACTCATATATTTTTTCACAATTTTCAGTTCTGTAGAAGCAGAGATCATAATAATTTTCTTGTTTACATTGAGAAAACAGCGAGCCATCTCCTGGAGCATCAGCCTCTGCCCCTGTCCGGTTCCATAGGCGTAGATATTTTCTGCTTCATCAATCTTTTTATAAATTTCCTCTATCTGACCATTCTGACGAAACAGTTTTATCGTCTGCGCAATGTCTTGATTTAAAACCTCCACAGAATTTATATCCTGTCTCTCTATCTGAATATCGTCATTTTTTAAAAAATATTTAAATTCGCTGTATCCACTGAAATTTAGTTTTTGGGTCATGCGCAGCACAGTTGCTGTCGAAACGTTGCATCTTTCAGCTAATTTTGCAATACTCAATGTCGTACTCATATGTATGTTATTCTGCACAAAATTTAAAATATGAAAATCAAGATAATTCAGCTTTGAGTAATTTTTATTAATAATACCATCCAGTTGAGTCCCCATTATGCCAACCTCCTGTTAATTCCATTGTCCTGTTCCGACTGTTCATATATACGCCTGATCATACATGAAAAAATATTAGATTTTCCCTGTGAACTAAATAATCTAACAAAATCCCCATTTTCATAATATTCCCAAATCATATCTTAGGCTGTCGGATCTGTCATCTAGGAATATATACAATTTTAAAATATACAACCGTATTACACAGCCTCAGGCATATTCCCATAATAGATCTTTAACATATCTTTACGTCTCCTAAAATCATGTCCTCATTCTATCATATATTCTCTACATTTTACAAGTAAGTTTCCTGTGAGATGAGAATCCCCTAAAATGAAACTTCAGACTATGAAAAATAGCTGATGAAAAATAATTCAGGAAACTATTGTAATTTCTGATTTTTTATTCTATAATACAGCCATAGCAAAAATTCATTTGATAGGAACAAGTAATCCTCAGCGGATTTTTCAGAGAGACAGCGGCTGGTGTGAGCTGTTATTGAACCTGACGGATGAAATCATCCTGGAGAAGCAAACTGAAGTTTAGTAGGAGCGCCGGAGCAGAGCCACGTTACAGGTGATACGCATTAGAGGATGCGGAGATGAGCTGAATTTTATTCAGGAATTAAGGTGGTACCACGGTTTTTAATCGTCCTTTTTATAAGGGCGATTTTTTTTATTTTAAAGGAGGTTTTTTATTATGAAACTGCAAAAGAAACAAATCCTGCTGGTGAGCTTTATGCTCTTTTCCCTGTTTTTCGGGGCAGGAAACCTGATATTCCCGCCATTTTTAGGACAGAATGCCGGAAGCCAGACTCCTCTTGCCATTGCATCCTTCCTGATCACGGCCGTAGCCCTTCCCGTCCTGGGCGTCATCGTTGTGGCGAAGTTTGACGGTCTGGAAAAGCTTGCAAGAAGGGTTAATCCGAAATTTGCCATCGTATTTACCATTCTGATCTACCTTTCCATCGGCCCGGGACTCGGTATCCCCAGAGCAGCCTCCCTTCCCTTTGAAATGGCAGTAGCTCCCTATCTTCCCAAAGAAGCGAACCTGTCTTTATTCATGCTCGGGTTTTCCCTTGTATTTTTCCTCATTGCCGGATGGCTGGCTCTTACCCCTAATAAACTGGTAGAGAGAATCGGAAAATTTTTAACCCCAAGTCTGTTATTTTTACTGCTTTTTGTATTTTTTAACTTTCTTTTAAAGGGAAATGTCCATGTGGCAGGTCCGCAGGAAAGCTATGCTTCCAATCCTCTTGTGAAAGGCTTTCTGGAGGGTTATATGACTATGGACACGATTGCAGCCTTGAATTTCGGCCTTGTAATCGCTACCACCATTACAGGACTGGGAATCAGCCGTAAATCGGATGTGATGAAATATACGGTGATGACCGGTATTTTCGCAGGACTTATCCTGGCCGGTGTCTATCTCATTCTGGCTTATATGGGTATGAGCTCTTCCGGTGTGTTCCCGATTCAGGAAAACGGCGCATGGACTCTGCGCTGCATCGTGCATCAGCTCTTTGGGGATACGGGCGCCGTTCTTCTGGCAGCCATCTTTACTCTGGCCTGCCTGACAACCTGCGTGGGACTGATTACCTCTATCTCCCAGTATTTTTCAACCCTGACTACCCGGCTGTCCTACCGCCAGCTGGTTTTTCTGATCGCAGGTTTTTCCTTTGTAGTCTGCAATCAGGGACTCAATGTGATTTTAAGTATTTCCGTACCTGTACTGGATGCAATTTATCCGATTTCCATCATGCTGATCGTGCTCGGACTGTGTGATGCAAAGCTGGGACATATTCCATTTATCTATCCCTGTACCATCGGCTCTGTGGGATTCATCAGCGTCGTATACGCGGCTGAAAACATCGGCCTGGAACTTGGCGTTTTAAGCCCCATCTTCCACTCCCTTCCACTGTATTCTTCCGGTTTGGGATGGACCGTTGTCGCTGTCTTTGTTATGGCGGTATGTATTCTCACCTTCCGCTTTTTACCGGTCCGCTCTGAAATCCAGTCATAATAAAACGAAGCTCCCTGTATACTGAACTAACCGTATACAGGGAGTTGTTTGTTATTATGAAAAATGATGGATCCTGGGATTTTTCATTCTGGGGAATCATACTCACGGGAGTATTATTTTTAATGGCCTATGGAGCCGGCCAGTGGACTGCAAGACAGGCAGAGGCGGGATTTTTCGGCCCTTCTGACCATCTTGAAGCATCTGCGGACGGAAATTGGGGACTGGGTTTTCCTGAAAAAGGAAAAACACCCGTTGGAAATGCCTCTGCCGAATATTTAAAAAAATACCATGCCTGGTATGCCGGAAATCCGGACGAAAAAGTAATCTATCTCACCTTTGATGCAGGCTACGAAAATGGAAACACGGAACCGATCCTGGATGCACTGAAAAAACATCATGCACCGGCAGCCTTCTTTTTAGTGGGAAACTATCTGGAAACAAGCCCTGAACTTGTAAAGCGGATGGTATCGGAAGGCCATATTGTGGGCAATCACACCTATCACCATCCCGATATGTCAAAGATTTCCGGCAAAGAAGCCTTCCAAAAAGAGCTGTCTGACCTAGAAGCCCTCTATGAGCAGACCACTGGCCAGAAAATGAAGCGATACTACCGTCCTCCTCAGGGAAAATACAGCGAAAACAACCTGCAAATGGCAAAGGATATGGGATATCAGACCTTTTTCTGGAGCCTGGCCTATGTGGACTGGTATGAAGACAAACAGCCCTCGAAAGAAGAGGCCTTTGAAAAACTTCTGGGCCGCATCCATCCGGGGGCTGTGGTTCTCCTTCACAGTACCTCAAAAACCAATGGGCAGATTCTGGATGAACTGCTGACAAAATGGGAAGAAATGGGATATCGTTTCGAATCCCTGGATCATCTTACGGCTCAGTCTGCCAGATGATCCTCCCATTCCTTTTCCCGAAAACCCGGGAAGGCCCACTGGTCTGTAACTGCCAGAGGGCGTTTTACAAGCATACCATCGGATGCAAGAAGCTCCAGCTGCTCCTCCTCTGTCATCTGGGGCAGCTTGTCCTTAAGGCCCAGCTCCTTATACAGATTCCCGCTGGTATTGAAAAAGCGCTTTAAGGGAAGGCCGCTTTTCTTATGCCAGACGGCCAGTTCCTCCTTTGAGGGATTCTGTTCCTTAATGGGTCTTTTTTCATAGGAAATCCCCTTTTCATCCAGCCAGTTTAAGGCTTTTTTACAGGTACTGCATTTGTCATAGCACAATATCGTCAGCTTCATTCTTCTGATTCCTCCATTTCCAAACTTCCTGAAAAGTGACGGTCGTCCAATGTATGGGCCCTGATCCCTGTTCCCTTTCCATTCAGACACTGAATCTGTATCTCCCCGCCTGCAAGCTCTACGGTATCCTCATAAAGAGCCGTTTCCTCTCCGGTAAATACCAGTTTCCCCCCTTCGATCCGCAGGGCAGAGGGTTCATCCTGATTAAGCGTTTCCTCCTTCCACTCCCCCTCCAGGGCCGTTTCTCCCTGAAGCCTTAAGCTTCCTTCTCCGCGTATGGTAAGAGTACCTGCCCCCTTTTTCAGGGCGGCGTCTGTACTTAAAAGTTCGCTCTCTGTCCCCTTTTTCAAAACCAGGGTAAGATCTCCCTGGATTTCAAGAGCCGGAGTCTTTCTTTCCAGGCTGCCTGCCTTTAGTCCGTCCAGAGTCAGTGTGTATTGGCCTTTGGAATTTCTCAGCACCCATCCTTTTCCCTCCGTAACCTTTCCCTGCAAGGGAATGGGTATTTCTTCTCCGTCAATCGCCACATGGCTTAAAGGAACCTGAACCCTGGAGGTGGTAAGCCCCAGCTTTGACGCTGCAAAAAGCCCCAGAAATACAACGGCCGGACAGAAGAACATCACAAGGCCGATAAACAGAAGGGTCTTCACAATTCCCCCTGTAAATTCCTTCATATTTTCTCTCATCCCTGTTTTATCCTTTCCTGCACGTACATGGTGTTTTTAAGTTCCAAATCCTTTTTTGCCTGTTCTAACCGCCTGTAAAATTCCTCATAAAACCCTTTTGTTTCTCCATACGGCTCCATGTAAAACCGGTTCAGCACATAAAGACAGATTTTTTTTGATTTCTCCTGCCCTTCTGCTCCCAAAGAACGGATCCTTTCTCCCAATTCCTTTGTCATGTAGTGCCAGTCACTGATAAACTGCTCATAGGCCGCAAAATCAGGCGTATCCAGCCATTTGCGTACCCGTACCTTTGTCCGATTTTCCTTCCTGCACTCATGGATCTGGAGAAAATACCGGAAGCTTCCGTTTTCATAAAGACGGCCCAGAGGAAAGAGACGGCAGAAGCCTGGCCGGAATGTATGAATGGAACACCGGCCTTCTGAGTTTAAAAAGGAACAGGCCTCTTTCTCCCCCGTCATCTTTAAATACGGAAGGATCAGTCCGTCTGCCATTTTAAGACCCACAGCCTCCTTCATCAGCTCCTCAAAGCTTTTTCCAAGCCCCTCTGACAGGCGGCAGATATCATAAGGATCCAGCAGAATGGAATCCCCCATGCCCTGACAGCAGGCAGAGCAGCCCTCACAGTCTCCGCAGTCCGCCTTTACCATATCCTCTGCCCCGTAAAGCTTTCCATCGGAAATTTCCGCCAGATCAATCCTTCGTTCCATATTGTTCCCTCTTTCTTTTCCTTCCGGACATGTTACGGATCCACCTTAAGCCCTGCAAGCGCCGCGGCAAACGCATTGTTTAATGGTTCCGTTTCTTCTTTTTTCTGCTGGTTTAAGTAGCGGGCCACATCCTTTTTGGATACGCCGGCTCCTTCCTTCTTTCTCCGGTCCTTAAAAGCAGACAGCTTCTCCTTGTGACCGCAGCTGCATACGAAAATCTGTCCCTCTCCCTTTCCCCGCAGCTCCATTTTTTTATGGCATACAGGGCAGCGGGCATTGGAGGTCCGGGAGACAGTCTCTCTGTGACCGCAGGCCCGATCCTGGCAAACCAGCATCTGGCTGTTTTTTCCCTTTACAGAAAGCATCCGTTTTCCGCAGACCGGACATTTGGTATTGGTCAGGTTATCATGGCGAAACTGCCCTTCTCCTGTTTTAATCTGCCCCAGAAGTTCCTTACAGTAGTCACGGATTTCTTCCATAAATGCATCCCGCTTTAAGTCTCCCTTTGCAATGGCTGAAAGCTTCATCTCCCACTGGGCGGTAAGCTCCGGTTTTTTTAAGTCCTCCGGCACCAGCTCTAAGAGCTGTTTTGCCTTGGAGGTGAGGAAAATATCCTTTCCCCGCTTTTCAAGTAAAAAACTGGAAAAAAGCTTTTCGATGATATCTGCACGGGTCGCTACCGTGCCAAGTCCCCCTGTCTCTCCCAGCGTTTTTGCCATAGCCTTATCCTTTGACTCCATATAAGCAGCCGGATTTTCCATGGCAGACAGAAGGCTGGCCTCATTAAAGGGCGCAGGGGGCTTTGTCTTCCCCTCCGTCATGGCAAGAACTACTCCCTTCAGGACATCTCCTTCCTTCAGGCTCAAAAGTTTCTGGCTGTCTGCGCTGCTTTCTGCTGCCTCCGTGCTCTCATCTTCCTCCCATGAGCCGCTCTGTCCCTCATACGCTGTCTTCCAGCCCGTCTGGGTAACCACATTGGCCCTGGCTGTAAAGCGCTCGCTGCCGATCCGTACCGTTACCTCTGTCTGCTCATACTCGCAGGGCGGATACAGCACCGCCAGAAAGCGGCGGACAACCAGATCGTAGATCCGTCGCTCATCTACGGTCATGTGATCCAGCTGGACAAACTGTTCTGTGGGAATGATGGCATGGTGATCTGAAACCTTTGAGTTATCCACAAAAGCCATCTTCTGGGCAAGAGGACGGTTGATCATAGTCCCTGCGATCTTTCGGTATGGCCCTACAGAGCAGGCTTTTAAGCGCTCCTTTATCGTTGGGACAATGTCCTGGCTCAAATATCTGGAATCCGTTCTGGGGTACGTCAGTACCTTATGATTCTCATACAGCCGCTGCATGATGTTTAATGTTTCCTTGGCTGTATAATTATACTGTTTATTGGCGTCTCTCTGAAGCTCTGTCAGATCATATAAAAGCGGCGGCTGCTTCTTTTTGGGCATTCTTTTGATCTGCTCTGCCTGGGCAGACTCATTTTTAAGAGAGGACAAAAGTCCCTCTATCCGCGCCCGGTCAAAGGAACTGCTGCTGGATGCAGCCTTATCCTGCCAGGTAAAGGAAATCCCCTGAACCCTGGCTTTCATTCCATAATAAGGTTTCGGCACAAAGGCTCTGATCCGCTCCTCTCTGGCTGCAATCATGGCTAATGTAGGCGTCTGCACCCGTCCGCAGGATAACTGAGCATTATATTTGCAGGTCAATGCCCTGGTGCTGTTGATCCCAACCAGCCAGTCTGCCTCGGCTCTGCACAATGCGGCGTCCCGGAGGGATTCATACTCTTTTCCGTCTTTTAAGGAGGCAAATCCCTCTTTAATCGCCTTATCCGTAACGGATGAGATCCAAAGCCGCTTAATCGGCTGACGGCTTCCCGCCTTTTTAAGAATCAGCCTCGCTACCAGCTCTCCTTCCCGTCCCGCATCTGTGGCAATGATCACCTGGGAAATATCCTTCCGGTGAAGCTGGGATTTTACTGCCTGATACTGCTTTCCGGTCTGTTTGATCACTTCCAGCTTAAAAGGATCGGGAATCATGGGAAGATCCTCCATCCTCCACTCCTTATAGCGGGCGTCGTAGCTCTCCGGATCCGCCAGTTCCACCAGATGGCCCAGCCCCCAGGTTACTACGTAGCGTTCTCCCTCAATGGCTCCATTTATATTTTTTCCGCATTTCAGCACGCGGGCAATGTCACGGGCCACAGAAGGCTTTTCAGCAATTACCAGCGCTTTCATGCTTCCATTCCTCTTAAACAGGTTTCAATATTATCCAGTACCTTTTTGCTTAAAAGGCCAAAGGCCTGTCTGGTTCTTCCAGCAGAAACTCCTGCGCAGATAACGTTTGGATGATCCTTTAAAATGCCTTCTGTATCTCCAAGGGCTCCTGCGGTGTCGCAGATAAAATAACCGCCCTCATGATCCAGCCATTCTGCCAGCGCCTCCACCTCATGAGCCGGCCCAATGGATGTGTTAAAGAGAAGCTTTCCCTTTCCCAAAGCGTCAAATTCCTCTTTGTGAAGCAGGATCACATTTTTATTCAGACAGGCAAATACCACCTGGCTTTCTGCCAAAAGCTCCTTTAACGGACGGTAGGCAAAGCCTGCTGCCTCCTTTTCCGGCTTGCGGGTACGGCTGAAATAGGAAACCTCCGCTCCCATAAACTGCAGCGCCTCTGCAATCATGGTTCCGGAAACACCAAGGCCGATGATACCAGCCTTTAAACCGGTAATCTCCGTAGGGATGTCATAGAGCATGGGGCGGTCAAACCCGTGAAGGAACCGCACCAGCTCGCTTAAAACGAATTCTACCACGCCCCGGTCTCCGTAATCCCGGATGCCCAGTACACGGATTCCTCTCTCTCTGGCGCAGGCAATATCTACATTGGCGCTCTCCTCTGAATAAAGGCTGCAGCACATACCGATATAACGGATCTGTGGACATGCCTCAATCACATTCCGTCCAATCCTTGTGGTATAGCTTACTAAAACCGCATCTGAATCACCGATGCGCCGGATGATCTCCTCATCATTTTCAGGGATATCTCTGTATAATACAACTTCTTCTGCATAGGTATGAAGCTTTTCCTCCGCCCAGTCCTCCAGGCTGACCGGTTCAATGGCAGTCAGTTTACGAAACATTTCTATCTCCTTTCTTATAATCCATTTTCGGATATTATCATTTTAAATATAAAGTCGGTTAAAATACAACAGGTGACAGGATATTTCTCAGCACGGCTACGGTGCTCCATCCTGCAATGGCGCTGGTACGGGAATAGATATCTACTACTGCCTCTACCTCATCCGGACCGCCGATCTTTGCCGTAATTTTGTGGTCGTCTCCTGCCATACCGGGAACACTGGTGATATCCACTGTAGTTTCATCCGGGCCTGCTGTAGCAAGAGAGGAAGCGACCGCCACATTTACCTTGGTCGGCAGAAGACCGATAGCCTCCTTCGCGCTGCCGGAAAAAGCAGCCGCTTCTTCTGGATCTGTCATGAAATAATCTTTAAAGACCGGTGTTCCCATCAGGGATGCCGGCCCTTTTCTGGTAGAAATTCCGGCTGTAAGATAACCGTCCAGACTTCCGGCCTCAGAAGCAGACAGCCCCTCTGCCTTCATCTTCTGTGCCAGGGCCATCAAAGATGTGGTGCGAAGCACATCAAAGCCGCCTACCGCTCCGGATGCCAGATAAATCCTGGTGCCGTGCTCCATAGCACAGTTTTTTGCCTGCTCATAAAATTCCTGGTCTGCAAATGCTCCGATGGAAAGAACGACCAGGCTGGCTCCCTGACAGAGAATGGTTTTGGCATAGTCTTTAATGGATTTTACAGACGCAGCTTCTGCCACATAATCCGGCTTGTCCTCCATCAGCTCTTCAATGGTGCTGCAGGCTCTGCAGCCTGCCTTTGCAGCCAGCGCCTCTGTTTTCTCCTTTGTCCGTCCCAGGATGCCGGTAAGTTTATAGCCCTCAAGCAGTCCCATATTATACGCCTCGACTACAATCCCGGACAGATATCCATTTCCCAGTAATGCCAGTTTCTTCTTTGTTTGATCCATCTTAAATTACCCCTTTTTCTTTTATGATTCTCCGCTCACCTGGACTGTGCTTCCCACACCGCCTGTTTTGCGGTTTTTAGTTACAGTAATCCTTCGGCTGATTCTCTCTTTTAATTCAGATACATGGGAAATAATCCCCACCATCCGCTGCCCTTCTGCCAGACTGTAGAGAGCCTTCATAGCCTGGTTTAGAGCTTCCTCATCCAGAGAGCCAAAGCCCTCATCCACGAACATAGCGTCCAGGCGGATTCCTCCGGCATTTGACTGTATCTCATCTGCCAGCCCCAAAGCCAGGGACAAAGATGCCTGGAAAGTTTCTCCGCCGGAGAGTGTTTTCACACTGCGTTCACTTCCATTATAATGGTCAATGACATTTAATTCCAGTCCTGCCTTTTCTTTTTTATTTTCTCCTGCCGCCTGACGCTTTAATTCATACTGACCGCTGCTCATAGTCATCAGGCGGAGATTCGCCCTTCGCAGGATACGGTCAAAAAACGCGGTCTGGACATAGGTTTCAAATTCGATTTTCGGCTTTCCGCTTAATGTTCCTCCCGCTGTATCGGCCAGAGCCTTCATCCACACATACTCCTGTTCCGCAGCTGCCATCTTCGCTTCCTTCCCCTGAACTGCATTAAAAATACGGCGGTTATTCTCCATTTCCGCATACAGCTGGCTCCGCTGTGCGGCTTTTTTCTCTTTTTTTTCAGAAAGTACGGCTTTACAGGCCAGAATTTCCGGCTCAGAAAGCAGCTCTGCTTCCTTATTTTGCTCTCTCAGCGTGGAAACGGCAGACTGTAAGGCTGTAAACCTGGTATTACATTCCCGAAATGCTTCGGCTGCCTGCTCATAGGACTTTTCCAGTCCGGACTTTTCCCTGCGCCAGCTTTCAATCTGTACAGAGAGCGTCTCTTCTTTCCAGTCTTCCAGATGCTCGTTCTTCTCTTTTTCCTGCTCCCTCAGAGAATCCATTTTGGCTTTCAGGGAGGCTTCTTCCGCTCTCAGCCGGCTGATCCTTTCCCTGCAGGCTGAAAGCGCCTGTTCCTTCTGCAAAAGGATCTGCCTGAGAGAAATAAATTCCTGAACAAGCGCCTGATTGGAGGCTGTTTTCTCTTTCAGTCCTTTGAGTTCTGCTTCCAGGCTCTGGACAGCCTGTTTCAAAGCCGTAAGAATATAAGCCTCCTCTTCTTCCCGTCCCAGAGCTGTTTGGATATCCTGTAAGGCCTGTTCCTTCTGCGTCCGTATTACCTCCATTCGGCGCAGACGGTTCTGATACTGTTCCTGGCTTTCCTTCCACCTTCTTTGTTCCTGTTCCTGCAGCCTCCCAAGTTTTTTTCGCAGGACAATTTCCTCTGAAATCTGAGCGATCTGTCCGGAAAGCGCTGCAATACGAAGTTTCAGGATCTGCCCCGCCTGCTCCGGTCTTATATCCGTCTCCTCCGTTCCCAGACCAGACCGGATGCTCTTGCCAAGCTCTGCACATTCCCGGTTCCCATGCTCTGCCTCTGCGCAAAACGCCCGAACCCGATCCTCAGCCTGGCTCAGCCTGGCTTTTTTCTGCTCCAATTCTGTCTTTTCCGGAACCCGTTCAGGCCTTATGGCAGGCGCCGGATGATGAAGAGAGCCGCAGACCGGACATCTTTCCCCTTCTTTTAAATGATCTGCCAAAATCCCCGCCTGTGCATCCAAAAAGAGCTGCTCAAACTGGTCATACTCCTGTCTGAGACGGGATTTTTCCACACTTGCCAGACGGTACTGCTCCTGAATCTTTAAAAGCGTTTCCTCTTTTTCCTTCCAGCGGCCACAGACCTGATCTAACTGCTTTAATCCTCTTGCTTCCTCTGTTTTTTTCACTAAAAGCACATCCCGGTCCATCAGGCTGTCGATTTTTTCCTGTCCCTTTGCAAGAGCTGCTTCCTGTTCCTTTAATGCCTCCTCATCCAGACGGATTGCCTCCCGCTCCTGCTTCCCGGCCTCCAACAGCTGGAAATACCGCTTCCCGCAGCTTACCAGTTCTGTTTTTCTGGCCGTCGTTCGCTCTGTTTCGTAGGCTAACTGCTCCCGCCTTGCTTCTGCTCCCGCAAGCGCTTCCTGCCTGTTTTTCCCTTTTTGGATTTCTTCTTCCAAAAGCTCTTCCTGCTTCCTGCAAAGCCCATACTCTTCCTGGATCTTTTGCAGACTGCTTTCCTTATCCTTAAGTTCCTTCTTCAGACCAGAAAGCGCCGTAAACTGCTCTAACTGCCCCATTCCCTTCCGTATCTTTTCATCAAGCGCTTTGCAGTAAACTGTCCTTTCTTCTGCTTCCTTAAGCTGCACGGCACGTTCCTCCAGAACCGGAGCCAGTTCCCTTTCTTCTGTTTCCCTAAGCTTTAACTCCTGTACCAGCCTGCGCCTCTGTTCTGCTTTTCCCAGAAGCTGATCCTGTTCCTGGATTTCTTCCTCCAGTCCTCTGATCTCCTTATCCAGCTGAAACAGGCTGTTCTTATCCATCTCCAGAAGCCGGCTCAAAAGTTCCATGCCGCGGACGGCTTTTCCGTCAAAATGTTCTTTTTTCAGAGTCTTAAATTCTGCGTCAATTTCCGGCGCACATCCGCACTGTACTCCGTCCAGATACTGACTGATACTGCGCCGCATCTCATCATAGTCCTTCCAGCGTTCTTTTACTGCATATTTCAAACGATTTTGAAGTTCCTGACAAGGCTCTGTATGAAAAATACGCCTGAAAATCTCTGACCGCTCTGCGGTTCCGGCTAAGAGAAGCTTTTGAAAATCTCCCTGGGCGATCATGGCAATCTGAGTGAACTGGCGGTAGTCCAGCCCCAAAAGTTCTGTAACAGCCTTTGTGACCTCCTTATTCTTTACGATTGGCGGACGGCCGTCAAAAAAGATCAGTTCCGCATCACTTTTCTGAACAGTAAAGCCGGTCCCTCTCCCTTTTGGACGCAGATACTCCGGATTACGTCGGACACGGTATCTCTTTTCCTGAATAGAAAAAGTCAGCTCTGCAAATGTGGGCGTCTGCTCTGATGCATATTTGCTTCGAAACATTCCCGCTTCTCTGATCTCTCCGCTGGCTTCTCCGTACAAGGCAAAGGAAATGGCATCGAAAATCGTCGTTTTCCCGGCCCCCGTATCTCCTGTGATCAAAAACAGGCCCCTGTCTCCCAGCTTTTCAAAATCAATTTCAATTTCCTCCGCATAAGGCCCAAAGGCGCTTATGATCAGCTTTTCCGGTTTCATCCTCTATTCCTTTATCTCTTCCATAATATGTTTGACAAACGCTTCCTGCTCTGGGCTCATGGGCTGATTGTTCTGCTGCTCATAAAACCGCGAAAACAACTCCAGCTCCGAAAGCTCTTCCTGCTTTTCCCATTCTCTTATCTCTGCGTCTTTTCTGGTACGGCGGTTATCGTATTCCAGGCGCATAATATTAGGGTAAATGGTACGCAGCTTCTGGAGACCATCCGGTATATCCTCCTCATCTGTAAGAGTCACCTGGATATAATCCTGCTGATCGGTTCCCTCATAAAAAGCCCGATCCGTTACCTCCATATACGTACCGCGTATCTTTCTCATATCACGCAGCGGTATGAGAGGAAGAGTTTTTATCTGCACATTTCCTTTTTCTTCCAATTCAACCACGGTAATGGATTTCTCCTGGGATACTTCAGAAAAGGAATACTTAAGAGGCGTACCGCAGTAGCGCACCTCTTTGCGCCCCACACTCTGAGGGCTGTGGATATGGCCTAAGGCCACATAGTCAAACGCATCAAAGAGGGAGGCGTCCCCATTGTCCAGCCCCCCTACAGTCACTTCTTCTGATTCACAGCTCATAGCCCCTGTGATAAACTGATGAGCTGCAAGCACATTCCGTTCTCCTTCTAGCAGCTCCATATGCTCCACTGCAGTCCTTAAAGCTGTCTGATAATCAACGATCCCTTCCGCCTCCTTGGGAAATGCATGGCGTACCGATAAAGGACGCACAAAGGGCAGAAGGTGGATCCGGATCCTTCCAAAGGAATCCTTAAAGTCAACCGTCTCCACCTTCCCCTCATAAACCGGGGACAGAAAAATGTTTCTGGCATTCATAAGCCTGGCGCCGAATGCCAGCCGCTCTGCCGAATCGTGGTTTCCGCTTACAATACACACCGGACACGCTCTGTCTGCAAGCTCTGTAAGAAACCAGTCAAACAGGCTGACCGCCTCTGCAGACGGTACTGCTTTGTCATAGATATCACCCGCCAGGATCAGTACATCCGGCTTCTCCTTATGGACCCATTCCAGAATACGGCTCAAAATATACTGCTGATCCTCCAGCATGGAAAACTCATTTACCCGTTTTCCAAGATGAAGATCCGAAAGATGAAACAGTTTCATTCTTCTCTGCTCCTTCTGCCTTTACGTTTCTTTTTCTCTTCATACATCCGTTCATCCGAAATATGCATCAGCACATGGTAATCCGTTCCGTCCTCCGGATAAAACGCATATCCAACGGAAAATTCCACAGTTCCCAAAATATGTTTCATCTCAGGATCCATAAAAACCTCGCCGCGGTGAGCCTCAAAGTCCCGGAAAACCTTCTCTGCCTCCTCCTTTGAAGCGTAACCATAAAGAAATGCCGAAAATTCATCGCCTCCCATTCTGGCGCTGATAAAACGTTTCTCTCCCGAAAATTCAATCTGACGGCCAATTTGACGTAAATAAACATCTCCCATATGATGTCCGTACATGTCATTGATCCCCTTTAGTCCATCTGCATCCAGCATGATCATCACTCCGCTTCCAATAGCTCCGGGATCGGCAAACAGAGCCTCCAGCCGTTCCGTAAAGCCCCGGCGGTTATAAAGCAGCGTCAGGCTGTCTCTGCTGCTCTGTTCTCTTAAGCGATTGATCTCATTCCACCACTGGGAAACGTCCGTAACGCACCAGGTCGTACTCTGTTCATCTGTAAATTTTTCAATTCTGGCAAAAACCGTTTCCCCGTTTCTGTCATATTCATAAAGAGATTTTCCTACATCCACAGGATGGTTCTCCGCTTCTTCCAGCTTTTTCCTTATCCTGTTGCTCAAAGCATCATTATTTTCATCTGCATCAGAAATCCCAAGAATTTTCAGAATACGGTTGTTCATAAAGGTTTTTTTATAAAAATGGTTATATTCAAATACTCCCACCGGAACACGGCTGTTTTCAATCACATGATCCATCTTATCCCAGTTTAAACGGATACTCTTTAAAAGAGCATTGATATACTGAACCAGCTCGTCAAATTCTAAAATTCCCGTGTGGATGGTAAGATTGGTCAGATCTCCCCCTTCTATTTTTTTCAATTCACCTACAATCGCAGTCAGATTCCCTGCAAGTTTTACTTTCATGTACCACATGATAATCCACAGAACGGCCACAGACGCCCCCAGTATATAGAGAAATACAAGCAGAGTAGACTGCACCGCGCTGCGCAGCGGATAAGCTGACACAAAAGAACGCACCAGGAGATATTGACCGTAATATTTTGTATAGACACAGAATTTCCGGCCGTTATACCGATAGTGGCCGGAAGCAGGAGCTTTTATTTTATCTTCCGTTTTAAGTTCTTCATGAATATCCAGCCCATTCATTCCAGGGACAGTCGAAGCTTCGATCTTCCCTGTGTTTGTATTGATTATATGCAGATATCCCATAAGACCGGAAGGTATCTCAGAAACCACCTTTTTCAGGCTTTTTTCCTCCATCTGCTTTAAAAGGCGTTTGGGTTCCATCCCGATCTGGACAATTCCGCTTTTATCTTCCATCCATACTGCCGCATACTCCATCATCTTTCCTTCTGCAGTATTGGGAGTGATCTCCCGACACAACTCCAGAGAAGTATCTTCCAGCATGGAAAGAAAAAACTGCATCTGTTCTCCATCCCGGAATGTAAAACCATAATACCTGGGATGGGTACCCGCATAAATCTCCCCCTGAGGATCAATAAAATGGATCTCATCTACATCCAGCTTTTCAGCCAGCTCCTTCGTATGCTCCAGATCTGTAATATACCCCGGATTATGTTCCACAAAGTAGGCAGCCATTTTAGCTGACTGAATACATTTTTGAGAAAAGTCCCTTTTCTCCCGCTCCAGATCATATATATTGTTCCGTATAAGCTGTTCCAGCTGCCAGAATATCTCTTCTGAATTCTGCTTCTGGTTCTGATGCTGTATATATAACTGTAATGCCACATTCGTCGGAAGGATCAAAATAATTAAAATCAGTATCATAAACCTTGCCATTCCGGGCAAAGTCTTTTTTATACTGTTACCTGTCATACTCCTCTCTCCACTGCTCAAATTCCCCAACAGGCAGAGGCTTAGAATAAACATAACCCTGAATCAAGTCGCAGCCCATCTTCCTCAGCATTTCCACCTGTTCCTTTGCTTCAATTCCTTCAGCTACCACATCCATATCCAGGCTGTGTGCCAGCTGAATAATGCTTCCTACAATTTTTCTTGATTTGTCATTTTCGTTGACAAAAAAACTGCGATCCATCTTTAGTGTATCAACTGCAAACTCTTTTAACATGGAAAGGGATGAATAAGCAAAGCCAAAATCATCCAATGCAACACGAAGTCCGCAGGACCGGAAACCGTTTAAGACGGCTTTTACAAAAGGAATCTGATTTTCCTCCAAAAGAATAGTTTCCGTAAGTTCCATTTCTATCACGCCCTCAGGAATATCATACCGGTCAAGGATCCGTTTGTACTCCTTCCATATCTCGCTGCCAGCCTCTCTTAAGTGGAAGCGTGACACATTGACCGATATGGAAACCAGTGCCTTTTTCTCCTTGATCCAGCGATCGATCAGGCGGCAAACCTCTTCAAACATATAAAGATCCAGGGAGCAGATTTTCCCGTTTTTCTCAAAAATCGGAATAAATTCAGAGGGATAGATCACCCCTTCCTGGGGATGAAACCATCTTACAAGGGCCTCTGCCTGACAGGCTCTGGTTTCTGAAGGAGACACTTTCGGCTGAAGATAAACCTTGAAATCCCTGTTTTTTACAGAATCCTCAAAAAGAGTATTCAGCCGCTCCTCCCTTTCAAGCATATTTGCAATACCTGCATTGTAAAAGCTGCATACATTGTCTGTATCCGACAGCTTGCTGGCATAAATTGCCTTATTCATCGCTGTAGGAACTCCTCCTGCAATATCCAGACGGCAGGCGCCAACCGCAAAATCAATGCTGTACTCGCTGAATTTACAACGGATCCGCTCGTTTACTGCTTCTTTCATTTTGAGGATTCGACGGTTGACCTCCCGATCGTCCTCTTCCTTTAATAACAGGAAGAAATGATCCATGCTGCTCCTGCTCACCAGCTCCTCTTCATTTATAAGTCCGGAAAGCATACGGTAGATAAACTGAAGCATCAGATTCCCATCTTCTTCGCCCCAGCTTTCGTTAATATGTCGGAAATCTTTAATATTCAGATACACAACGATCCATTCGTGAAGCCTGTGTCCTTCCGTATTTTGCGTACCCAGCTTTATAAAGCCTTCGCGGCTCCAGCCTCCGGTAAGAGGCTCTGTAACAGAAAGCCTCTCCCACCTCTGGTTTTCCTTCATCAGATGTCCGATCAATACGCCCAGCAAAACCATGACAGCCACTACTACCGCGGCATAAACATCCATATGACGTTCGATCTGGGCCATCAGAAAATCGGACGGGATCACGGCTGCCTGTACCCAGTCCGTATCCCTTACCTCATACAAGGAAACAAAAACCTCCTGTCCGTTCGGCATCACCGCTTCATAGACCTGCCTGTCTCCTTCCAGCTCCCTTCCTGTCTCTAGAAGAGCATAGAGCTGCTGATCTGTAACTGATAAAGCTGACTTTTCATCTGCGATCAGGATCTCTCCATCTTTTCTGTCAATGAGAAAGCTGGCTCCCTGCTCCTGATAATCTGCCCGGAAGACCAGAGCCTTGATGCTCCAGTAGTTCTGAAGTCCTACTACAACCGCTTCTGTTCCATCCCCATAATGTACAGGAGCAGTAAAGATAAGATTCTGATCTGCTACATAGGAGGTTACCTGTTTTTCCCATATGTCCGGATTTTTCTCAAACCACTGGCTCAGATAATCCGGACAGGCAGATTCGGGAAACACACTGCCGTCTTCAAAAAGAACCATAAGTCCTTCCAACTCCACGGCGGCTGTCTTTCTGGATATAAAATCCTCTGTGAGAAGAAATTGGGGCATTCGGCTCAGGGTATCGGCAAAGTCCGATACAAACTCTCTTCCCATTTTCAGACGGTATGAAATCTGGCTTGCAACCTGCTGATTGTTTTCTGACACATACCGCTCTACCACCTGGTTCATCATCCGTTCAAAGGATACGGTATTTCCAGCACCTACTGCCAGACAGAACATAGCAACCAACACCGCGCAGATGGTAAAAATACGGCTTCTCTTTCTAATGGTTTCCATGTTCCGCCCCCCCCCCCCAATTTTTTTCATATATTTCATCCTCTGTATGCAATCAATTACCTGCCGTTACTGCAGCTGCTTTTTATAAACAGCAATTACCTGCTTCATTGCCTCAGGCCCGGGAGCACCAATGGTCATGCGCTTCTCGACACAGGTCTTCATACTGATTGCTTCATAAATATCTTCCTCAAATACGGGACTGATCTCCTTATATTCCTCCAGGGAAAGATCATCCAGCGCAATGCCTTTTTCAATACATAAAAGCACCAGCTGTCCTACAATACCATGGGCATCTCGGAAGGGAACGCCGTGATTTACCAGATAATCGGCAGCATCTGTCGCATTTGTAAAGCCTCTCTTTGCGCTGGCTTCCATTACATCTTTTCTGAAGGTCATAGAGGAGATCATCCCTGTAAACAGGGCAAGACAGCCTTTTACCGTATCAATAGCATCAAAGGTAAGCTCCTTATCCTCCTGCATATCTTTATTATAAGCCAGAGGAATTCCCTTCATAGTTGTCAGCATGGACATCAGAGCTCCATAGACACGGCCGCTCTTTCCGCGGATCAGCTCGGCAATATCGGGGTTCTTCTTCTGGGGCATAATGCTGCTTCCGGTGCTGTAGGAATCGTCGATCTCCACAAACCGGTACTCATTTGTATTCCAGATAATAATTTCCTCACAGAAACGGCTTAAATGCATGGAAATAACAGACAGGGCGCTTAAAAGCTCAATAAGATAATCCCGGTCTGATACGGAATCCATGGAATTTAAGGTAGGCCCTGCAAATTCCAGAAGCTCTGCCGTATAAGACCGATCTAGAGGATAGGTCGTGCCTGCCAGAGCGCCGGAGCCTAAAGGACAGTAATTCATCCGTCTGCGGATATCGGCCAGACGGGAGCGGTCTCTTGAAAACATCTCAAAATAAGCTCCCATATGGTGAGCCAGCGTAATGGGCTGTGCCTTCTGCAAATGGGTAAAGCCCGGCATAAAGGTTTCTGTATTTGCCTCCATGATCACAAGGAGTTCCTCTAAGAGCTTCTTTACCAGACCGTCAAGCTCGTCAATTTCATCCCTTGTATACAGCTTCATGTCAAGGGCGACCTGATCGTTGCGGCTGCGGCCTGTATGAAGGCGCTTTCCTGCCTCTCCGATCCTCTCTGTAAGAGTTCCCTCTACAAACGAATGGATATCCTCATAACCGGAACCAGCCGGAATGATCAAAGTGCCCTCGTCCAGATCCTGCCGGATCCCTTCCAGTCCCTTTATAATATCGTCTCTGTCCTTCTCAGAAAGGATTCCCTGCTTTGCCAGCATCTTTACATGAGCAATGCTTCCTCTGATATCCTGACGGTAAAATTTCTGATCAAATGAAAGAGATTCGTTAAAATTCTGTACCAGCTGATCCGTTTCCTTAGTAAAACGTCCGCCCCAAAGCTTCATAATAGTAGTCTCCTTTATATATGATTTATTTTAGAAATTTCTTTTTATTTTTCATCCAGCCACAGACAGCCAGTGCTGCCACAGCGGCCGCACTTACGCCTGTAATAACGGCACCTGTCTTTAGCCCCTGAGGCTCATAGGACAGCCGGATCTTATGCTCGCCGGGTTCCAGATCCACGCCCAGAAATGCATCAAACACCGGACGCCCTGAAACAGCCGTCCCGTCTACCCAGATTTTCCATCCCTTATCATAGGGAATGCTGGTAAACATGGTTCCTCCCTCCGGCGTATTTATGCTTCCTGCAAGGCCGGTATCCGTCCAGCTGGAAAGTTCAAGAGGCGATTTGCTCAGACACTGATAAATCTCCTCCATGGCCTCCGGATCAAAACGCCAGATTTCCGCCTGCATGGCAGGATTTCCATCTGTTTTGGACTGAAAGATTACCTCCTGTCCCTTTGGCAGATAGCCCAGCTCCAGAAAATAGCCCCTGTCAACATTGTCAAAGGAAAGACTTCTCTCCCCTATTTCGGCGGAAACCTCTTCTACCTTTTTATTGGTCACATAGACATAATAATCGCCGGAGGCATCTGCTGTAAAGGTAAGCTTCTTTCCTTCCGATACTCCCTCTGCCGGCACAAGCAGATTGCTTACTCCCAGTACGGAAGAAAGATCATTCTGCACATTTGCCGGATTTCCCGAATCAAGAACCCAGTTGGTTTCCATATCCTGAGGCATCACAAACCCCACCGGAAGGGTATATTTATTTTCATAAAACCACATGGAGCCCTGACGGCCAATCTGCTCCTTTAAGCTGTCCGCAGGCTGCTGATCCGGATAAATGCCGTAACGGGCAGCAAAAAGAGCGTCAATAAAGGGCGTACTTCCTTTTACACTGTACGCATTGGTGGAGCTCTCACAGCCTACGCTTTTAAAAAAGTCCGACATAGCAGCGCTGGCTACGGAAGAAAACAGGGAGGCAGAAGGGAAATTCATCCATGCCCCATCATTTTTGGTTCGGCTTTCACCCTTTTCAATCCGGTAAAATACCGAGGAGCGGATGCTGTCTGCCAAAAGCATGGTATCTTCATTATCTTTTACATAGGCTGTGCGGCTGGTTGTGGGAATACTCGTTACCGCCATATTGACTGCCGACTCACAAAATACCAGTCCCAGCACTGCTAAAAGAACCCCATCCCGACGCCATTTCCGGCTGTGATACAGATAAATACAGCCCGTATAAAGAGCCAGAAACAGAATGGCTGCATAAAATACGGCAAAATGGAACTGCTCCTCATTATCTACCAGCTTTTCAGCCAGGATCACAAAGGCTGCCGCTCCCCAAAAGGCCATAACGATATGCTTCCAGGATGTATTTTTAAGTTCCAAATACGCCTTATAGCACATCACTAGCACCAACGCGATATAGATGAAGGACTGACGGCAGGGAAGGCTGTTGGGATAATGAAAGCCATGCCAGATAAAATTCAGTACATTAACAGAAAAACTTGCGTAGAAAAAGAGCAGAAGACTGAAATATACTGCTTTTTCCTTTATTTTAATGTTCTTATTCCCAAGATACAGGAGCAGGAGCATCAAAACAGCTACCCCACAGTAAATATTGGGCCAATGATCCAGTCCGATCTCTGTCTGTACGTTCCCCATATGGCGGGCGATCATGTCAAATATGGAAAAATAGGAACTGACTGTCTTTGGAAAGTCAAAATTTCCTGAAGCGGTGGCCTGAAGGGCATAAATTTCCGGCAGCAGGACCACTGCCGCCAGTCCGCCGGCCAAAAGGGAATACAGCGTAAATCTGCCGGCTGTGGCTGCGAACTCCTTTCCCTTCTTCGGAGGATATAAAATCACCAGAACCGCTGCATAGATCACCATAAAAATACAGATCATGATGGAGATATAATAGTTTGACAGGATGGAAAGCCCCAGGGCAATACAGTAAACCATCCCCTTTTTTTCCTTTACCAGCCGTTCCAGCCCGAAAAGAATGACCGGAAATAAAAGGATACAGTCCAGCCACATGATATTCCAGCTGTAGGCTGCCATATAGCCACTTAATGCATAAAAAATGCCGAAAAAGCAGGAACCAAACTCCCTGGTTCCCGTATGTTTTCTAAGGTACCAGGTAAAAGACAAGCCGGACAATCCTGTTTTTATGACAATCAAAACCGTCATGAACTCAATCAAAAACTGCCTGGGACAAAGAGCCACAAGCCAGTTCATGGGACTTGCCAGATAATAGGCATACAATGCTGAGAAATTTACCCCCATACCGATATCCCAGCTGTAAAGCAGACTTCCTCCGTGAGTCAGCTTATACTGAAATTCAGAGAAAAACGGCGCATACTGATGGTACATATCCGTACGCAGAAAACATTCTTCCCCAAAAGGGAAAATACCTCTCTGTGCAAAGATAACCACCAAAACAAGCACCGGAACAAAAAAAGCAGCCAGAAGGCTATCACCCGGACGCAGGATATGAACGTCCCGGCAGCGTTTTAATTCCCGGCACGCTTCATACTGCAGCATATCTGCTGTGTCTTCCATATTAATACGGGTCAGGCTTTCTTCTGCCTCTGCTTCCTGAATCCGATTTCTTTCTTTCATACGCTCCTCTTTTATGTCATCCCTTCCTGAAATCTCCTCCGACTCCTGGATCAGCTCCAATACCGCATCCAGTTCCCGTTCTGCCTGAACGATCTCTTCTCGTTTCACTGCTGTTTCCCCTTGCTCTCTGACCTTTTTTAAAAATCCACAGCTTGCTGAAAATATAATTTGCCACCAGGTTCACCGCAGAAGAGACCATCTTGCAGAACATCTCATATAAAAAGCCTCTTCCCTCTCCAAGCGCTATCATAACAACCATCAGCAGCCAGACAGCCACGCCTGAAATTCCTCTTGTCATCAAAAAAGCGCCTGCCTCCTTCATAAGATAGGATGGCCTGAGATCATAATTTTTAAATACGATCAGCTTATTCACCACATAGGCAAACAGCACAGCTGCCCCCCAGGAAAAAGCCTGTGCCATTCCCACTCCCATATCCATACGGCGGAACATGGCATAGGACACAAAATCTACTGCCGTAGTCAGGATCCCGCAGATCAGATAACTGATCGTTTCATAATTTACACATTTTTTCCATATTGCTTCAAACATTTTATTCCTCGTATTTCTGTATGTAAACACGTTCTCATTATATGGCAGCCTGCAAAAAATGTAAAGTTAAGTTTCTATATTTATGGGCTGCTGATAAAGGCCTCTGCTCCCTTAGAATAATGAAGCGTCCCATCCTCTGTAACAAATACCGCATACACGCCCTCTAAGGACTGTGCAAGCTCCATTCCTTCTTTCAATCCCAACGCAAAACAGGCCGTGCTCAGTCCATCACCATCTACGGACTGCTCAGACAGGATCGTGACCTGAGTAAGGCCATTTTCATAGGGCCATCCGGTAGATGGATTCAAAATATGATGGTAATTGACTCCATTTTCCTCAAAATGGCGCTCATATACCCCGGAAGAAACTACAGACATATCACGGATATCCAAAGCCGCCACTGTCTCGGACCGCTCTGCAAAGGGCTTTTGAAGACCGATTTTAAATGGCTTATTTCCGGGCCGTTCCCCCAGACAAAGGACATTGCCTCCCAGATTGATAATGGCGCTCTCTACACCCTGCTCTTTAAGATATTCTTTCATGCGGTCTGCAATATACCCTTTGGCGATCGCTCCCAGATCAATAGATACCAGATCATCTGCAAAAACCACTGTATTGCCGTTTACCGCAACTCTTTCATATCCTACCTTTAAAAGTTCTTTCCGGATTGCTTCCTCTGACGGTACATGAGGATCTGAGCCCGAAAAATCCCACAGACGGCTTAAGGGTTCTATGGTGATATCAAAGGCCCCATCTGACAGCCGGCTGTACTCCAGTCCTTTTTCTATCAGCTCCGCCGTATCCTGTGACACAGTAAACTCCCGTTCTCCCTGCTTTCTGTGGTTCATTGCATAAATTTCACTGGTTTCTATGGTGGTGCTGAACTTCTTTTCATATTCTGAGCAAAGCTCCGTCACCCCATCCAGAATCTCTTCCTCTCTGGAATCGTAAAGCGTTACCGTAATAAATGTGTTGAGCAAAAAAGAAGACCTGCTGACAGGTTCCCTATGCTTTTGGCACCCCGTCAGACAGGCCGCTATGATCAAAATTCCTGTAATACAAACTGCTATTCTCTTCTTATCCATGGTATTTATTCTAGCATTGGGGGGCGGGAAAGTCAAGAATACACCTGAATGCTTCTTTTCACCGATCCCATCTTTTATTTCATAAATAAAACCCGAAGAAAGATATCGCGCTTTCTCCGGGCTTTCTTTTCTCCCCCTCTTACTCGTCAATCGAGTAGTTGGGAGCTTCTTTTGTGATGTGAATATCGTGAGGATGGCTTTCCTTTAAGGAAGCGGCAGAGATCTTCACGAATCTTGCCGTATTCTGCAGAGTGGGGATATCCTTGGCTCCGCAGTAGCCCATACCGGCTCTTAAACCGCCTAACAGCTGGAATACGGTATCCTCTACCATACCCTTGTATGCCACACGGCCTTCTACACCCTCCGGCACCAGCTTCTTGGCGTCGGTCTGGAAATAGCGGTCCTTGCTTCCGTTCTCCATGGCAGCGATGGATCCCATGCCGCGGTATACCTTGTACTTACGTCCCTGGTACAGTTCAAAGGTACCCGGACTCTCATCGCAGCCTGCAAACATGCTTCCCATCATGCACACGCTGCCGCCTGCTGCGATCGCCTTTGTAACATCACCCGAATACTTGATGCCGCCGTCAGCGATAATCGGGATGCCGTATTCCTTTGCCACATTGTAACAGTCCATAACGGCTGTGATCTGAGGTACGCCGATACCTGCCACCACACGGGTCGTACAAATGGAACCGGGGCCGATACCTACCTTTACACAGTCCGCACCTGCCTCGATCAAAGCTCTGGTCGCCTCACCGGTAGCCACATTTCCTGCCACTACCTGAAGATCCGGAAATGCATCCTTGATCATCTTCACACAGCGGATCACGTTGGCAGAATGACCATGGGCAGAGTCAAGAACAATTACATCTACCTTTGCTTCTACCAGAGCAGCTACACGCTCTAATACATTAGCAGTAATGCCTACGCCGGCTCCGCAGAGCAGACGGCCCTGCTCGTCTTTTGCAGACAGAGGGTACTTGATCTGCTTTTCAATATCCTTAATCGTGATAAGACCCTTTAAATTGAAATTGTCATCTACGATAGGAAGCTTTTCCACTCTGGCTTTAGCAAGGATCGCCTTTGCCTCCTTGAGCGTTACTCCTTCCTTTGCAGTGACAAGATTCTCGGAAGTCATACATTCCTTGATCGGACGGCTGAAATCCTCCTCAAACTTCAGGTCACGGTTGGTAATGATACCCACCAGCTTCTTTCCCTCCGTAATAGGAACACCGGAAATACGGAATTTTGCCATAAGGTCATTGGCATCCTTTAAAGTATGTTCGGGGGAAAGATAGAAGGGATCTGTGATAACACCGTTTTCGGAACGCTTTACACGGTCTACTTCTTCTGCCTGTTCCTGAATAGACATATTTTTGTGGATAATACCGATACCGCCCTGGCGCGCCATGGCAATGGCCATACGGTGCTCGGTCACGGTGTCCATGCCTGCACTCATCAGGGGAATGTTAAGTTTGATCTTCTTTGTAAGATAGGTGGTTAAATCTACCTGATTCGGAATCACTTCTGAATAAGACGGAACCAGAAGTACATCATCAAAGGTAATGCCTTCGCCGATAATTGTACCCATTAAAACTTCCTCGCTTTCTGTGTGGTATACTGCCCTCAGCATCTTATTAGTATCTAATCCTAGCAAATTTTATTAGGATTGTCAAACCCATTTTCCCGTTATGATTCATTGAATTTACTAATAGGATTCCATCAGTGCCCCTAATATTTTGTTTCTCTTACTTCACGAATTTACGCGGAAATGTATGGCGCATGGCTGCCAGCATCTTTTCATTGGGCTCAATAAGAACTTTCATGGTGTCGGCTCCCTTCTGATACATCAGCGCATAAACTTCAGCACCCTGCTTTCCGGAGGTACAGTCCATAACCTTCATCCCCTGCTTGGCATAATCCTTCAGCATATAGGAATCCACCGGAGCGATCAGCTGTACATCATCCTTTTCACAGTCAAAGGCCTTTTTCCGTCTGGCCTTTCCCAGAATCCGGTCAATCCGCAGACCGCCCTCAGCAAACAGATACTCATATTCCACACTTAAATTCAGGAAAATAAAATAGGTACCGATACCTGCTGCTGTCATGATCACAACTCCGATCACCGTCTGCAGCGCCAGCAGTACGGAAAAGGCGCAGACAAGCACCATAATGATCTTTACCGGAAGGGCATAGATAGGATCCTTGCGCTTTACCAGCCATTCAATGTAACTTTCTTCCATAGCAAAACTCTCCTGTTGTCATTTTTTCTTCTTATTATACACCACTTCACCGGTTATTTCCAGTCACATTTTCCCGCCTGAACCATACTGTAATAATAAGAACAAACACGGGCAGGTATACGGATCGTGAATCCTTTCCTTTCCTTAAATGATATACAACCAGGGCAGACCGCCCGGGTAACGGAACTTCTTGTTTCCGGAGCCATGCGCAGGAGGCTTATGGATCTGGGGCTGACTGCAGACACACAGGTAGAATGCCTGGGCGTAAGTCCTTTAGGTGACCCGGTCTCCTACCGGATCCGGGGTGCCGTCATTGCCATACGGCGTGAATACAGCCGCCAGATCCGGGTGGATGGAAACGAAAATAAGAACCAATTTTCAGTGGCTCTGGCCGGCAACCCCAATGTAGGAAAAAGCACCCTTTTCAACAGCCTTACCGGCAGCTCCCAACACACGGGCAACTGGGCCGGGGTTACAGTTTCCTGTTTTAAAGGAAGCTGCTCCTCAAAAAAATACAACTATGTTTTCGCAGACCTTCCGGGAACGTATTCTCTTATGGCTCACTCTGCTGAAGAAGCGCTTGCACGGGACGGCATCTGTTTTGGGAACTGTGATGCCGCTGTGGTTATCTGTGACTCTACCTGTCTGGAACGGAACTTAAACCTTGTCCTGCAGATTCTGGAAACCGGAATTCCCGCCATGGTCTGCGTCAATTTCATGGACGAAGCAGCGAAAAAAAACATACGCATTGATCTGCCGGCTCTCAGCCGGGAACTTTCTGCTCCTGTCGCTGGAACAACTGCAAGAAAAAAACGCTCTCTGGAACATTTTTTAGATCGGCTGGATGAAACGGTCGATCATCCAGACACAGAGCCATTTCATATTTCCTATGACGCAGCTGTAGAACAGGCCATTTCCATGCTTCTGCCCTTTACAGAACCACTCAGCAGCCGCCTTTCTCCCCGCTGGCTGGCCTTAAGACTCCTTGAAAATGATCCCGGCCTGCTTCGCTCTTTAAATACCTTTTTAGGCAGAGATCTGTCCGAGGATGATGCGTTATGTCAGGCTGTCCGCCAGGCCCGGTCACACCTGGATCAGGCTGGGATCTTTGAGGATGATTTAAAGGACCGAATCGTATCCGGCATCGTAAATACTGCGGAGTCCATTGCTTCCCGCACGGTCTCCCTTCCTGAAAAACCCTACGGCAAAAGGGATGCTTTTTGGGATCGCATCCTGACCGGGCGGCTGGCCGGATATCCGGCTATGATTGGTCTTTTGGCGCTCATTTTCTGGCTGACGATCACAGGAGCCAACTACCCTTCCGCCCTGCTTTCCTCCCTCTTTTTCTCCTTTCAGGAAAAACTTACCGCTGCTTTTATGGCAGTCAATGCGCCCCAATGGCTCCACGGGATTCTGGTTCTGGGTGTATACCGGGTACTGGCCTGGGTTATCTCTGTCATGCTTCCGCCCATGGCCATTTTCTTCCCTCTCTTTACCCTTTTGGAAGATTTTGGTTATCTGCCCCGGATCGCATATAATCTGGACCGTCCCTTCCAATGCTGCAAAGCCTGCGGAAAACAGGCCCTTACCATGGCTATGGGCTTTGGCTGCAATGCAGCCGGAGTAACGGGCTGCCGGATCATCGACTCGCCCAGAGAACGGCTCATCGCCATTCTTACCAACAGCTTCGTCCCCTGCAACGGCCGTCTTCCGGCCCTCGTAACTCTGATCACGCTGTTTTTTACAGGAGCTTCGTCCGCAGATCCTATTTCCTTTCTCCGTCCTGCCCTGATCCTTACTTTTTTTATCCTTACCGGTGTTGCCGCCACCTTTTTTGTATCCCGCCTTCTGTCTGCCACGGTCCTTAAAGGTATGCCTTCCTCTTTTACTCTGGAGCTTCCGCCCTACCGCCGACCTCAGATCGGAAGAGTAATCTGGCGCTCCATTTTGGACCGCACCCTTTTTATTCTGGGCCGTGCCGCCGCGGTAGCGGCTCCTGCCGGGCTTGTCATATGGATTTTAGCCAATGTTTCCATTGGAGATATCAGCCTTTTGGCACGCTTTAGCGGATATCTGGATCCGATCGGGCGCCTGATGGGGATGGATGGGGTAATCCTTATGGCATTTATCCTGGGGCTTCCGGCCAATGAAATCGTGATCCCCATCATTATTATGGCCTATACCTCTCAGGGAACCCTGATCGAACCAGGAAATCTTTCCGACCTTCATACGCTCCTTATCTCTCAGGGCTGGACCTGGGTCACTGCCCTTTGCACCATGGTATTTTTCCTGTTTCACTGGCCCTGTTCTACTACCCTTATGACGATAAAAAAGGAAACCGGAAGCTTAAAATGGACCTGTCTGGCCGTTCTTCTTCCCACAGCCTGCGGCGTTATACTGTGCATGGCAATTACTGCCTTCTCCCGGCTCTTGACTTTCCTTTAAGGTACCTATATAATAATTCCCAGTATTCACATATGAATAATATGATACCAAACTGCCAGGCAACCCGGTATCAAAACTATGTATATCCGGAGTTTAGAATGACAAACCATTACGATCACAGACGAAACAAAGCCTCCCGCTCTTCCTACCGCGGCCCCAGAAAAAGCCGCCGGCCTGCATCTGAAACGGAGAAGGGAAAATTCCTTCTTCCCCTGGCTGCCGCCGGAGCGGGAATCTTTCTTTTAGCCGCTGTCTCAGCCGTCACTATTTCCCATTTTAAAGGGAAACCGGCTGCGGGCAGCCATGAAACCTCGCTTTCTGAAACAGATGCCTCGCTTACCGCGCCTGCGGTAACGGTCAACGGCATTTCTCTGAACGGCTTAAGCCCGGATGAGAGCTTTGAAGCCTTAAACCAGCTTTTTCTTTGGGACATGAAAGCAGAATATGGAGAAGAACAGCTGGCTGTGGAAAATCCTTTATCGTCCCGGCTGAAGGAATGGATTGGAACACTCTGCCGTTCCTCCCAGTCCGGAGATCTGACCCTTACCCCTGCAGACCTGATAAACGAAGAATTAAAAAAGGAAATTTTAATCCAGGCAGAAACCTTTGCAAAAAAGTGGGAAACTGCACCTAAAAACAGCGGTCTGGATTATTTTGATCCACAAAAAGGAAGCTTTATATTTACCGAAGGCTGCTCCGGCATTGAAATTGATGAACGCCGGCTGGCTGAGGATATTCTTTCCGCTATCCGTGAAAACCGGCTGGATGCAGTAATCCCCGTTCATTCCGCAGACGCTGCCCCGCCTCTCTCCAAGGCCATGGCAAAAGAGCAGTACAAAACCATCGCTGCCTTTACTACGGAAACCACCAGCAATCAAAAACGCAACACAAACGTACGGCTGGCAGCAGAGGCCTTAAACGGCACCATTGTACAGCCCGGCGAGGAATTTTCCTTTAATCAGGCAGTGGGCCAGCGCACGGCTGAAAAAGGCTATCAGGAAGCAGCTGCATACAGCAGCGGCGCTGTGGTACAGGAAATCGGAGGCGGTGTCTGCCAGATTTCCAGTACCCTGTACCGGGCAGCGTTTAATGCGGGAATGGAAATTACCTTCCGCCGTTCTCACACCTTTGAACCAAACTATGTGACTCCTGGACAGGATGCGGCCATCAGCTGGGAACAGCCGGATTTCCGTTTTGTAAACACCTCCAGTGCCCCCATTGGCATCCGGGCCAGCTATGCGAACCGCAAAGCCACTGTATCCATCTATGGGCTCCCTGTTTTGGAAGAAGGCGTTTCCTGGGATCTTTATTCTGAAAAGGTGGAGGAACTGCCTCCTCCGGAACCGGAATATGCGGAGGATCCTTCACTTGAACCCGGAACAGAAAAGGTGGTAAAGGCAGCGGTTCCCGGCAGCCGCTGGGACACCTATAAGGTAATATCAAAAGACGGGGAAGAAAGGGAACGCATACTGGATCATTCCAAGACCTATAAAGGCCATGCTGCGGTTATCCACAGAAATACTGCTTCTTCAGAAACTTCAAAGGCGGAGCAAACGCCTTCGGCTGCTCCCTATGAGACCAAAACAGGCCCTGAGCATCCGGCTTCTTCCGATCCTGCTCCAGCCGAAACGCTTCCCTCCGATGCTCCGTTCGTAGACGGAATGCCGGACAGCTATACTCCAAAAACAAACCCTATCATCCCTTTTCAGCCAACGGCTTCCTCTTAAAAGAAGGCAGGTGACTCATGAATCTTTCCTATTTAAAATACGCAGTAGAGGTAGAAAAAACCGGCTCTATCACCAAAGCCGCCCAGAACTTTTATATGAATCAGCCCCACTTAAGCAAAATCATACGGGAACTGGAGCGGGAGCTGGGAGAAGATATTTTTGACCGGACCAGCAGAGGCATGATTCCCACTAAAAAGGGCGAAGAATTTCTCCGGTACGCCAAAACCATCATGGCTCAGGAGGAACAGATCGAAGCCCTCTGCGCCCGAAACCGCAAACAGGCTCTGGAGCTTAAGTTCTGCGGCCCCAGAGCCACATATATCACCTGTGCATTTACGGATTTTCTCTGTGAAGCCAACACCAAATCCCCGGTAAATATCCACTATATGGAAACAAACTCCAGACAGGTCATTGAGCTGGTATCTTCCAAGGAATTTGATCTGGGGATCGCACGCTGTCCTGCTTTATATGAACCTTACTATAAAAAGCTGCTCCAGGATGAAAATCTGGACTCCTGCCTTTTATGGGAATTTTCATCCCTGGTTTTAATGGCTCCGGATCATCCTCTGGCAGGCAGATCCGGCCTGACCTATCTGGATCTGGGAAGCTCTCTTGAAATCATCCAGGGCGATTCCTCCAATCCCTCTTTTTCCTTTGAAATCCAGGAAACTTCAGCCACAGGAGGCGATTCCAGCCGTTCTGTGTCCGTTTATGACCGCGGAAGCCAGTTTGCCCTGCTGCGCCGTCTGCCCGGAGCCTATATGTGGACCTCTCCCATTCCCTACAGCGAACTGTCTGCCGAAGGCCTGATCCAGCGTCCCTGCGCTTATCCCGGAAATCTGCACAGGGATCTTCTGATCTTTCGAAAGGGCAGCCGCCGCTCTTCGGCGGAAACCGAACTGATCCATAGTCTGAACCGCATCGTAAGCCGGCTTTCGGACTGATTTAAGCGCTCCCTTCTCCCTCACAGTCTCCGTTCTGATAAGGACAAGCTGATAAAGGATATCCATTCCGGCATACCTGTATTCCATTTTCATATCTACCCGAACCTCTTTTCCTGTGATATTCTATGTTTGTTAAATAAATATCATTCTTCACAGGAGGTTTTACTCATGAGGTTTACATTACCAAGAGATCTGTATCACGGAAAGGATGCTCTGGAGGCATTAAAGACATTAACAGGAAAGAAAGCGATCGTTGTAGTAGGCGGCGGCTCCATGAAGCGTTTCGGTTTTCTGGATAAGGTAGTTGCTTACTTACAGGAAGCAGGCATGGAGGTTCAGCTGTTTGAGGGAGTTGAGCCGGATCCTTCTGTAGAAACTGTTATGAAGGGCGCAAAGGCTATGGAAGAATTCCAGCCTGACTGGATCGTAGCTGTAGGCGGCGGTTCTCCAATCGATGCTGCAAAGGCTATGTGGGCCTTCTATGAATACCCTGAAACAAGCTTTGAGGATCTGATCGCACCATTCAGCTTCCCAACCCTGCGCACAAAGGCAAAGTTCTGCGCTATTTCCTCTACCTCCGGCACCGCTACCGAGGTAACTGCATTCTCCGTTATCACGGATTATGCAAAGGGGATCAAATATCCTCTGGCTGACTTTAACATCACACCGGATGTAGCAATCGTAGATCCCGCTCTGGCAGCTACCATGCCAAAGAAATTGACTGCTCATACAGGTATGGACGCTATGACTCATGCAATCGAAGCGTACGTTTCTACCCTTCACTGCGAATATACCGATCCGCTGGCACTTCATGCCATTGAGATGATCAACGAGTATCTGGTTCCATCTTACAACGGAGATATGGATGCCCGTGCCAAGATGCATGACGCACAGTGTCTGGCCGGAATGGCATTTTCCAATGCTCTTTTGGGAATCGTTCACTCCATGGCTCATAAGACAGGCGCCGCATACTCCGGGGGCCACATCGTTCATGGCTGTGCAAACGCAATGTATCTGCCAAAGGTAATCAAATTCAATTCCAAAAATCCTGAGGCTGCCGAAAGATATGCAAAAATTGCAAAATTCATCGGACTGGCTGGCAGCACCGATCTGGAGCTTACAGACGCTCTGATCGCCCGCCTGCGCGAAATGAATGAGCAGTTAGACATTCCAGCCTGCATTAAGGATTACGAAGGCGGAATCATCGACGAAGCTGAATTTATGGAAAAACTTCCAAAAGTAGCTGAACTGGCAGTAGGCGATGCCTGCACCGGCTCCAACCCAAGATCCATCGATCCGGAGCAGATGGCAAAACTGTTAAAGTGCTGCTTCTATGATGAGGAAGTAACCTTCTAATCTCCCCTGTTTTCAGGGAATGATCTTTGGTTATGCACCAGGATCCGCTCAACCAAACCCAGATATCCACAAAAGGCAGTGGTTACATACACTTCCAAAAGGCCTGTGATAAAGCCGGAGGCATACCACAGTACAAGAGCCGCTGCCGCAAGCTCTGCAAACAGCCAGAGCATCGGAAGAAACGGGTTGGGATCTGAGCGGATCTTTTCTTTTAAAAGGGAAAGCAGGGACAGGGCTAAAAGAACAGGAAAAGAAAAGGAAAAAATCACATGGAGTAAAGAGGCCTTTGGAAAATGCTCCGGATCATAGGGGATCCATACGGATATAGCCAGAAGGATACAGGCCGTATACAAAAATCCCCTTCCTTTAATGCCCTCATATCCGCCCAGAGAAAACAGATATCTTATATAGAAAAAACTGTAGCTGCTGACAAACATCCCCCAGGCATACAGCCAGAGTTCCATACCGGGACTATTCCCGATGACCGAGATATTACTGTCCAGCCAATCCTCCCGGCAAGCCAGCCACAATGTAGCTCCCGGAACCACAAAAAAGGTAACAAAATCCCATTTTCCAGTATAAATTCCCGCTTCTTCCATCAATCGGCTCCTTTCTGAGTCATTCCTGCAGCTTTTCTCTGCCCGGAAAACCATCCGTGAACCAGTCATTCACGCACACAGGGAGTTCCCCGCCGAAACGGTGAACTCCCTGTTAGTATCTGAAGCTGTTTTATTTTTACTCTGGCAGTTGCTGGTCTGCCTCTTTTTTCTTTACAGGCTGTGGATTCTGCTCCATTTCCTTTAAAAGCTTCTCTGCGCTGGTAAGCTTAACACACAGGGCAAAGAGCTCGGTAGCCACGATTAGATCTCCCAGAGGCGGATAAGTTGGTGCAATACGGATATTGCTGTCATGGGGATCCTTTCCATATGGATAAGTAGCACCTGCGCCTGTCATCACCACGCCTGCCTTCTTGCACCGTGCCACAATATCCTTAGCACAGCCATCCAGAGAATCAAAGGAAATGAAATATCCTCCCTTGGGCTTAGTCCATTCTCCGATCCCAAGACCGCCTAACTCTCTTTCCAGAATTTCTTCTACTGCCTCAAACTTTGGACGGATAATATCCGCATGCTTTCTCATATGCTCCACCATACCATGGATATCCTTAAAGAAACGCACATGACGCAGCTGGTTTACCTTATCATGTCCAATGGTCTGATTCTTTAACTGGGCCTTGATATCCTCAAGATTATTATGAGAGGTAGCGATTGCCGCAATACCAGAGCCTGGGAAACTGATCTTGGAAGTGGAAGCAAATTTATATACCAGATCGGGATTTCCTGCCCTCTTGCACTCTGCCAGGATCTCAATCAGGTGATCCTGATCGTGGTCATATAAATGATGAACGCCATAAGCATTATCCCAGAAAATACGGAAATCAGGCGCTGCGGGCTCCAGTCTGGCAAAACGGCGCACTGTCTCATCTGAATAGGAGTATCCCTGAGGATTGGAATACTTTGGCACACACCAGATGCCCTTGATCGCCGGATCAGAAGCTACAAGATGCTCTACCATATCCATATCCGGACCCTCAGAAGTCATAGGAACATTGATCATCTCAATACCGAAATATTCTGTAATAGCAAAATGACGGTCATATCCGGGAACGGGGCAGAGGAATTTCACCTTATCCTGCCTGCACCAGGGAGTATTTCCCATAATACCGTGGGTCATGGCCCGGGAAACGGTATCGTACATTACATTTAAGCTGGAGTTTCCATAAATGATAATCGTCGAAGGATTTACCTCCATCATGTCTGCCAGGAGTTCCTTGGCCTCATCAATACCTGTCAGAACACCATAGTTGCGGCAGTCCGTTCCATCCTCACAGGTCAGATCATCGTCGCTGCTGAGCACATCCATCATACCCATGGAAAGATCCAGCTGGTCAACGCTTGGCTTTCCTCTGGACATATCCAGCTTTAAATCCCTGGTCTGAAACTCATGGTACTTTGCTTTCAGCTCTCTGCGAAGAGCCGTCAGTTCCTCTTTGCTCATCTCTGCATATGGCTTCATAATTTCCTCCTCATATTCCTCTCAGGGCATCGCAGATTCAGCTGAGCCGAACAAACTCTCATCTGAAACCGGCAGATACGCCTTGGAGTGTATTTATTAGACATACATCTGTCAGCCACTCTCTTACATTTTGCTGCATTGTAATAAAATATACACCAAAGGCTTCATTCCGTCAATACAAAATTTTCAGATATTTAATAGCGGAATAACCGCTCATTTCAGGACAACGAAAAGACCGGTCGGGGAACCGGTCTTTTCAGGAGAAGGTATTTCGTTTCTTATGGGGTGTAGCAAAACTATATAATGTATTGGGGGGGTTACGTCTATTATAATAGCATATCCGCCCCTAAAAGTGTGCACAAACTTTAAAAAATGTCTTTTTTGTTTTTATGCATTTTCACATCTTTTTTTCGTTCGCTCGTTCTTTCTCTGATTGAAATGCAACAGCAGAAGCCACATCCCGCTTCTTGTTCTCTGCATAGCCCGATCCACAGCATGCCTTTACATCTTCCTGGGCCTGCTGGGTCTTCTTATAAAAATACTGGATAATGTCCTTCCGGGTAATAATGCCGATAAAACACTTCTGATCATCTAACACCGGAACAAAATTCTGATTCAGTGCCTTTCCCATCAGATCCTCCATATCAGCGCCTGCCTTTACAGGACGGTTGTCCAGACGCCGGTGGATCGCTGTGATCGGGATCTTTTCAGCCCCCTTCAAGTCCAGATGATACTGATTTTTAATTCCCCAGAGCAGATCCCCTTCTGTAAGCGTTCCTATGTAGCGGCCCGTACGACTGATAATAGGGATGGCAGAATATCTGTGGTGCTCCATCTTTTCCAGGGCCTGGCGCAGTGTGTCATCCTCATTGATATAAGCCACCTCACTCTTGGGAGTAAGGAAAAATAATATGTTCATTGTTTCACTCCTCTTTTCGTTGTTATATTTATTATACAATAATGACATGAAAGTGCTATGAACAAATTCTTAAATTTTATAAAATTCATTCCAAACTTTCCCATTTTCTCAGCTTCAAACGAAAAGAGCCCGCCCGGTTTTATGTCTCCGGACAGGCTGGGCTTCACTCCATGTGGTTTAGGGGATCTACCGTTTCCCCCTTGTGCTTTAATTCAAAGAATACATTTACTCCCTCTACGGAATAATACTTGGTAGGCTCGGCTACATATCCTAAAGTCTGGCCTGCTTCCAGATATTCTCCCTCTGCGGCAGAAATCTCCTTTAACTGTCCGCAGACAGCGGTGTACTCATTTCCCAGATCCAGGACCACATAATTTCCGATTTCATCGCTGACTCCCACTTCCGTTACCCTGGCATTGGCAGGAGCAGCTACCGGAGCGCTCACATCCGACTGTATTACAATGCCGGGATTACATTTGTACTGATCCAAAGTGGGAAAATAGATTGTCTGATCCATGCTGTAATCCAACAGCACGTTTCCCCGGACCGGCCATACCATGGAGCTGGATTCCGTAAAGTTTAAGGCCAATGCATGAGCCGCTTCCTTTCCGGCTCCTGCCTCTGCTGCCCCATCCTGTTCTTTCGCCTCTGCAAGCAGATCATTCCCTTCATTGGGATTTTCCCCTGCGTCGGCTCCAACCGTTTCTTCCCTGTCTTCTTCCTGTGTTTTTTCTCTGGCGTCACTGGCGCCCGCCATCTGCAGCGCTTCCTCTGTAGGCGTATTTTCCTCCTCTGCCATATGGAGCATGGGGTCATTGGCACTGTTTTTCCCTTTTTGTACGGTCATAATTCCTGCTGCGGCTACCATAGTCAGCAGTCCTAATACCAGCATCACGAGAAACAGCTTATCCTTGAGCATCTGATTGACTTTCTCTTTCATCTTTTTATCACCTCGGTAGTATTCTTACCGGATTTAGGTGACTTATTCAGAAGAAAATGAAATGCCTGTATAAAAATATTCCAAAATTGCCTCTGCGCTCCATCCATCCTCTGCCAGAGCCTGAGCCTCCGTCTGGCTTAAGCCCCAGCCATGCCCCCTTCCCCTGACCGTAAAACGAACATCACTGCCATGACGGTTCAGTTCAAAGCAGGCAGACGGAAGGCCCAGAGCCAGGCGAACTTCTTCCCCGTTAAAGGGAAATCCCCCGATCTGAAGCTGCAGTGCATACCCGGCTTCGTCTCTTGAAATAATCTGCACCTGTTCGGGAAATGCTTCCGGCGGTATGGTACGAAACGATCCATCCCCAGCCGGAATTGCGGACACACGCTTTGCGGCCTCTTCCGGCTGCATGATCATTTCCTGCACAAATCCCTCCTCCTCAGGATCATGGACACAGGATACGGAAGCCAGATAGGGATGTTCCTCATCTCCCGGACGGGTAAAACCGGTCGTCGTGTGCGTAAATAAAGGGTCAATAAAATGTCCCTCCCAGGTAAGCGTAACCCCTTCTGTCTCTCTGGCTGCCTTCTCAAACCGGCTGTAATATTCAGGAAAAATTTCTGTCCCCCAAAGCGGCTCCATCTGATTATTTCTATTTTTTTCCAGTCCAAGAGAAGATTCCGGTATTTCCTCCTCAAGACCCATCTGTTCCATCTGACGGCAGATATAGGTCCTTGCCAAAATGGTCTGGGCTTTTATCGCCTCCGGATGAGACTCTGCCGAAATCTGTCCTGCCACCACAATGGGAAGATACGTTTCCAGATCTACCGTTTTTTCTGGTGGATCTTCCATGTCCATGCGGATTCTGCGAAAAGACCGTTTTTCCCGGGAATCAGAAGCCCAAGCAGCCGAAAGAGCCTCCTGTTCCTTAAGCCCGCCGGGCTTTGCCAAAGAAGTGCCTAAAAGAGCCATAGAACAGCCATAGGGAACAGCCAGCGACATGATCAAAATAAACAGGATGCGCCTGTCCATAAAAAAAGAAGCTCCTTTTTTATCCTCTGGATATTATATGGAGCCTCCCTTTTTCATATTCCCTATCCCAGATATGCCTGGATCAGACGGAATGTATTGCAGACGCCGTCCTTATGGCTGCGCTCATAACCATGGGACGCGTAAACGCCGGGACCGATCAACGCATGGCGGATATCATGACCAGAGCGGAGCGTGGTTTCCACATCGGAGCCATAATGAGGATATACATCCACAGCATAGCCGATCTCATGCTCCTTCGCCAGCTCCACCAGCCGGCAGACAACCTCATAATTGTAGGGGCCCCCGCTGTCCTTTGCACAGATCGAAACCTCATGCTCCGTACAGGTAAGTCCGTCTCCCACACAGCCCATATCCACCGACCAGGCCTCTGTAACGCCTTCAGGCACAGAAGCAGAGCCTCCGTGTCCCACTTCCTCATAAATGGTAAAATGCGCATATACATGGCGCTCAGGAACCACCTTTTCCTCCTTTAAATACCGTCCGTATGCCAGCAGGATCGCTGCAGACAGCTTATCATCCAGAAAACGGCTCTTGATATAGCCTGAAGCTGTAACCCTGGTCCTCGGCTCAAAGCATACATAATCACCTGCCATGATCCCCAGCTTCACGGTATCCTCTTTTGTTTTTACACATTCATCCACTAAAACCTCTACTGTATCCCAGCTGCGCTCCGTTGTTTCGTAGTTTCCGTTCACATGAACAGACGCATTGACAAGCTGGCAGACGCCCTCATAGACGTTCCCTCCCTTTGTAATGATGCGCACGTTTTCAGCCTCTGCATTGGCAGGCTTCATGCCGCCGATATTGGTCAGTTTAAGGCGGCCGTTTTCCTTGATCTGGGAAACCATACCTCCAAGGGTGTCGCAGTGGGCTTCCAGAAGGATGCCGTTCTCATCCTCTTTTCCTCCAAAGTCAGCAATCACTCCGCCTTTTATGGTCCGGCGGGCCGGAATCCCCAAAGCGGCAAACTCCTTTAATAAATACTCCGTCACATAATAGCCATATCCGGAAGGACTGTCGATGGCTAAAAGCTTCTTTGCCTGTTCTACGGCATATTCTGTATATTTCTCAAACTGCATCATTTTTTTCTCCTTTTTTTCTTATTTTTCTTTGGACGGGCCTGACCAGGCATAATCCAGAATTTCATGGCAGGATAACTGATCGCCACCTGAGCCAGGATATTAAGCCCGTTGGCACAGGTAGGAGCAAATGCTTCAGGGACTCCCAAACCTGTAAAAAGCTTCTGGCTCCAGGCCGGCAGGGCAGCCGAAAGGATCACAAGAAACACTGCCAGAAGAATATATCGGGGCGCTGCCCTGCTAAATGCGGCATCGGACCGGAAAACCCAGTTTTTCTGAACAAAGAAATTTACCATCTGGGCCAGGGCTGTGGCTGTAAGAAAGCTTAGAAAACCGCAAAGCCCCAATGCATCTTCCCCATAATCAAATATGAAAAACCGGAAGGGAATGTCTGCCAGCCCCTTAAAAACCCAGCCTGTACACAGCCACATTACCACAAAATTAGTAATGGTAGCACAGTTGGAAAGAAGATTAAACAGGATAAATTCCCACAGCTGCGGATGGGCTTTGCTCCATGGGTTTCCCACATTCGGTTCCGTCTTATCCTCCGGCGCCGTCTTACCTTTCAGCGCCTGCTCATACCGCCTCTCCAGACGCCTGTTTTTTAAAAATCCCCTTATAAAGCCAGTGATACCATAAAAATGGCGGCCGTTTGCCGCATAGGTTAACGATTCGGCCATTTCCATGGAAATCCAGCCTCCTGTCATCTTCGCCATGGCCCGGAACGGCATATTATACTGAAAAAGGGTATTTAAATCAGGAATGCCTTTCTTCTGCGCGTTCTCAAGGCGGTGCTTTAAAATCCGGCATATCAGCCTTGCCAGCGGACTTTTGGCATAATACATCTGGCAGAGAGCATCGTTAATCCCCAGTTCCCCCTTCCAGCTTCCGTCCGGAATGGGACAGCCTAACAGGCGCTCGTACTCCTCATCCGGCACAGACCGGATCCGGCCGGAAGCATAAGAGGGAAGCTCGTTCACCTCCCATGGAAGGCTGTCTGTGGTTCCCTCCTGAAAAACTTCCCCTTCCAGACGGATATCCGTAAGCCCGGAACCAATGCTGATGCGGTAAAAACCTCCTTCCCTCTCCCACTGTCCGGTTCTTCCGTTCCAATACCGGAAGGTCATAGAATCAAAGGGAAGAAACACCTCTTTTTTCTCCCCAACCTTTAAAAACACCTTGCAAAAGCCCTTTAATTCCCGTTTGGGCCGAAAAATACGTGCTCCGGGAAGGCCTGTATAGAGCTGAATGATCTCTGCGCCGTCCCTGCTGCCTGTATTTTCAAGCACAAAGGACACCCCCTCAGGTGTGATCTTTAAACCGCTGTAGTCAAATTTTGTATAGGACAGTCCAAAGCCAAAAGGAAAACGGATTGGAACGCCTGCTGTGTCATAATAGCGGTATCCCACATAAATCCCCTCCCGGTACTCAGAATTTCTCTCTTTGGAAGGATAGTACTGAAAGGACGGGGTGTCTTCGTATTTCACCGGCCAGCTTTCTGCCAGCTTTCCGCATGGGTTTAATTTTCCTGAAAGAAGGTCTAAAACGGCGCCGGCTCCCGCCTGGCCCCAGAGTCCTCCGTAAAGAAGCGCCTTTAGATGGCCTTCCCAGGGCATTTCCACCACACTTCCTGTACACAGAATCCCTACAACCGGAAGCTCCAGGCGGGAAAGCCGCTCTAAAAGGTGAATCTGATTTTCCGGTATCCTAAGATGGCTGCGATCCATTCCTTCCGTCTCCCAGGATTCATTGAGCCCAAAGAAAAACAGGATCTGATCTGCCGTTTTTGCCAGGTCAACAGCCTCTTTTTCCAGCGCTGCATCCTGCCTTCCATCCCGGAGATATCCTCTTGAAAAACCGGAAACAGTGATTCCCATTTTTTTCCATTCAAGCCCCGTCTCCCCTTCCAGACATTCCTTTACAGAATCCACCTTCCAGGCATTTACCATGGAAGAACCGGCCCCCTGATACCGGGATTCATAGGCAAAATCGCCGATTACGGCAATCCGGGTACCGGATTTAAGAGGCAGGGTATCCGTTTCATTTTTTAAAAGCACCACACTCTCTGCACAGGCTCTGCGCGCCAGATGGTGATGGGCTTCATAAAGCGTTTCCCTCTCCGGAGAATTCTCTGGCATTTTATTTTGTTTGAACATTTTCTTCTGTCCAGGGAGCAGGTTCAGGATCTCTTCCACCCGTTCATCCAGATCCTGTTCCGTAATCCTGCCTTCCTCTACTCCCTTTAAAAGCGCTGCGGCAGAGCTTAAGCCGGGAGCCGGCATTTCCAGAGAAGAACCGTTTTTCACTCCGGCACAGTGATCGTTCGAGCCGCCCCAGTCTGTAATGACGGCTCCGCAAAAGCCCCACTCTTTTCGCAGGATTTCCTTTAAAAGATGGGGATGTTCATTGGCATAGATGCCGTTTACCTGATTATAGGAAGTCATGAGCGCCCTGCATTTTCCCTCTTTTATTGCGGTCTCAAAGCCGGTGAGATAGATTTCCCGCAGAGTTCTCTCATCCACCACCGCGTTCATCGTCATCCGCCGCAGCTCCTGGCTGTTTACTGCAAAGTGCTTGGGGCAGGCAGCGATTCCCTGGCTCTCTACTCCGCGGATAAAGGCAGCCGCCATTTTTCCGGAAAAATAGGGATCCTCGGAAAAATATTCAAAATTCCGGCCGCAGAGCGGATTTCTCTTGATATTTAATCCCGGCCCCAGAAGAATATCCACACCCTGATCTGCGGCTTCTTCCCCCAGGGCAGCTCCGATCGCTTCCTCCAGCTCCTGATCCCAGCTGCAGGCCATAAGGGAAGGGCACGGAAAACAGGTGGCCGGAAGGGATGGATTCAGGCCTAAATGGTCTCCCGTTCCGGCCTGGCGGCGCAGACCGCTGGGGCCGTCGGAACACACCATAGAAGGAATCCCCAGTCTGGGAATATCCCTGGTTTCCCACTCTCCCTTGCCGCCTAAAAGCGCCGCCTTTTCCTGTAAAGTCATACGCGGGATCAACGTCTTATAGGAATTCAATGAATTTCTCCCTCCTGGGACAGAATGTCACTCAGGCTGCGATAGTATTCCCCCTTCAGCCCCCTCGTTTCCCCTGCCGCTGCCATGGAATTGAGAATCGCTTCCTCTTCTGCCTCTGCTGCTGCCAGAAATGCACGGTTGATGGTCTCCTCAGGGATGGCAGTCAGGGTACGAAGCTCTTCCTCTTCTCTTCGGAGCCCTTTCGTTGGAACACGGTTCGCTGTAGTAAAGCCGATCATCACTTCCCCGCTTCCGTGGCCTGTGTAGGCGCCTGTACGGGCAATCCCCACTCCCAGACGGCGGATGATACGGGTAAGCTGCCTGTCTGTCACCGGAAGATCCGTTGCCAGAATACTCATAATGGATCCCTTATCCTGTTCAGAAAAAGCCGTCTTTTTCACCGGATCCTCTGCTTCATTTCCATACTTTTCCAGAATTTCCCGTCCAAGGGGTCTGCCGTCAACCATCAGATCTTCCGTTGCCCCGAAATTGGACTGAACCAGCACGCCGATGGTATACTCCTTCTCTCCCACCTTTATGACTCTGGAAGATGTGCCGATCCCGCCTTTTAAGCCATAACAGATTGTTCCGGCTCCGGCTCCCACATCCCCTTCCTCCGGATCTTCCCCGGCAGCGTCAAAGGCTTTCTTTACCTGCCCTGCCCCAATGGCCCTGAGGGAAATCCGGTTAATGCGGCTGTCATTGCATTCTCCTACCACGGGATTGATGCTTAAAGCCTCTGCACCGTCATTTTCACACTGCCTAAGCACATATTCTGCCACAGCGTCCCATACTTTCCCCACATTCAGCGTATTTGTAAGGGCAATGGGAGTTTCCAGCGTACCAAGTTCCTGAATCTGTATCAGTCCGCAGCTTTTTCCAAAACCGTTGTGCACATAGGCGGCCGCTGTATAAGGATTTAAAAAGGCATTATCCGGCCCCGGAAGGATCACTGTAACGCCTGTATGAATCTCTCCTTCTTTTACCGTACAGTGTCCTACCCGCACTCCGGGAACATCCGTTATCTTATTCCTCTTTCCCGTCTTTATCCGCCCCGGCATGATACCATAATCCCGAATCCGTTTCTGTGTCATCACTCTTTCCTGCCTTTCCTTCTGCTCATAATATGCTGTCCCCAGTATACCGTTTTCCCTGTGTTTTGTAAATGTTTTGAGATATCTCCCTTGAGTTTCCGCATTTTGCAGTGCGCCCTGGAGCCTGCTGTGCCGGGTGACTTTGGAGGTCATTAGAAAACCTTAGAGGATCAATTTTTTCGTTAAAAGCCATATCAAACCTGTATGAGCGCAGCGAGTTTTTGATATGGTTTTTGCTTTTAGAAAAAATTCAGCCTCTTAGATTTTCTTATGACTGGAAACCGGAACCCAGCACAGCAGACTCCAGGGTGCGGTGCAGAATGCGGAAACTCAAATATCTCCATATTGTCACCCGGCCCCATATCTGCTATACTCAGAACTGCAACATACTATCACTGCCATCAGGAGGATACAATCTATGAGCTATGCAGACCAGCTTTTTATACAAAACTGTAAAGATATTTTAGAAAACGGCGTCTGGGACACAGACCATGAGGTACGCCCGGTATGGGAGGATGGGACTCCGGCCCACACCATCAAGCGCTTCGGCATCGTAAACCGTTACGATCTTACAAAGGAATTTCCCGTTATCACCCTGCGCAGAACCGCGTTTAAATCGGCTGTAGACGAGCTTTTATGGATCTGGCAGAAAAAGTCCAACAATATCCATGACTTAAAAAGCCACATATGGGATTCCTGGGCGGATGAAACGGGAAGCATCGGAAAGGCCTACGGCTACCAGCTGGGCGTAAAGCACCATTACAAAGAAGGGGAGTTCGATCAGGTAGACCGGATCCTCTATGACTTAAAGCACAATCCATTAAGCCGCCGGATCATGTCCAACATCTACAATCACCATGATCTCTCTGAGATGAACCTCTATCCCTGTGCCTACAGCATGACCTTTAATGTATCAGGGAACACCTTAAACGGCATCTTAAACCAGCGTTCTCAGGATATGCTCACTGCCAACAGCTGGAATGTCTGCCAGTACGCAGTGCTTCTTCATATGTTTGCACAGGTAAGCGGCTTGAAGGCCGGGGAACTGGTTCATGTGATCGCAGACGCCCATATCTATGACCGCCATATCCCCATGGTAGAAGAACTGATTAAAAAACAGCCCTTTGAAGGCCCCACGCTTTGGGTGGACCCTGAAGTGAAGGATTTCTATCAGTTTACCACGGACAGTTTCCGACTGGAAAACTACCAGTTCCATCCCTTTGAGCACAAAATCCCGGTTGCAGTCTGATGCAGCCGGGACCGTTTCGGGTTAAATCTCTATCTCTTCTCTTAATGCAAAGGAGTAGATACACCTTCGCACTACCGTTTTCCCTGTGATCTGGCACAATGCCCGTTCGTAGCAGTCAATCTGAGTCCGGTAGCGCTCCTTTAAACGCTCTTTCCCCATTTCTTTATCCTTTCCGGATATCCTGTCTGTCTTGTAATCGATTAACAGAAGTCCCTCCGGCTCTTCGATAAAAGCGTCAATGACTCCCTGAACCAGCACCAGCTCTTCAGAGTCCTCATGGCCCATTTCGGAAGCGGGAACACCAATCATAAACTGCTGTTCCTTAAAAAGCCGCCCCTCTGCCTGCGCCTTTGCCATGGATTTTCCCAGCGGGCTTTCCACAAATTTCCAAATATCCCAGGGGTTGATCCACTCATAAGACTCCTGATCCAGATATCCCTGCTCATAGAGCGAAAGCAGGGCCTTTTTTGTATCTGAAAGGCTGTGCAGTTCATGGAAGGAAAGACATTCCAGCGCCCGGTGGTATGCAGTACCTCTCTTAGAACCGCCTGACCGGCCATAAACCTTCTTCCCTTCTTTCGCTCCTGCTTCAGAGGCTTCTGCTTCCTGAACCGTCCCCCCTGCTTCTGTCTCTTTGACCAAGCCTTCTTCTGCCTCGTCCAGCTCCCTGATCCAGCCGTCCTCTTCCCGGCCGGTTCCCATCGCCTCCTCTTCCCGGCCGATCTGGCTCTGCTTTTTAAGCTCAGACACGGAAACCAGCGTGTAAAGCCCTGTATCGCTTTCATAAGGATAACCATAGGAAAATGCCTGTTCCAGTTCCTTTTTCATCTCTTCATCATAGGTATAACCTGCATCCAGTTCCAACAGATCCTCCTTTGCCATTTTCCGTTCCATCTGTCTTGTTACTTCTTCTCCCACCAGTGTTTCGGGCTGTACCTTGAGCATTTCAAAATGTTCCTGCGGCACTGCCCCGGCTGCCATAAGAATCCAGTCCAGATAGGAACCTGCTCCGGATAAAAGAGTGAATGGAAGCTGTTTTCCCTCCGTCCTTCCGGTTCTCCAGCGCTCCAGCTTACTTGAAAGGCTGCGGTCCGTTCCTGTCATGATCAGCGCCTCTTTTGCACGGGTCATGGCTACATAGAGAATCCTGAGCTCCTCTCCCATGGTTTCCAGTTCCAGCCGCCGTTTTAAAACCTGTTTTTTGAGCGTAGGAGTCTTTGTGCGCAGCTTAAGATCCAGCCAATCGGCTGCCGCCCCCATGTCTGCATCTAAAAGAAGAGTGCCGTAAGCATCCCGCTGATTAAACTTTTTTCCCATTCCTGCCAGAAATACCACCGGAAATTCCAGTCCCTTGCTTTTGTGGATACTCATAATGCGGACCATGTTTTTTTCCTCGCCGGCCACGGCGGCTTCTCCGAAATCCGTATCGTATTTTTTCAGCCGTTCAATATACCTTACAAAATGGAATAGACCCTTGTAGCTGGTCGCCTCATAAGCCGCTGCCTTTTCCACCAGCATATCCAGATTGCCCCGGCGGATCTCTCCTGCAGGCATGGCAGATACATAATCATAATATCCGCTGCGCCTGTATACATAATACAGCAGTTCGTGGATAGGGCGATATCTGGCCTCTGTGCGCAGCTCCTTTAAAAGCGCTCCGAAATCCTCCAGTTTTTTCCATATAAGTGCAGCCTGCTCCACTGGGACAACGGCGGCGCCTATCCGGACTGCATCCTCGGAGTCTCCGGTTTCATTCTCAAATGCTCCACCCGGATGCTCCAAAGCTTCTCTCAGACCCGGATGCTCCCGTTCTTCCTCCCACAGTTTCCATGCTCCATATACGCCCCTGTCCTGGCCTTTTTTTGTGTTTTTCTTATAGGACGCCATCATCCAGGCCATCTCATCATCACTCATTCCCACTACAGGGGAGCGCAAAACTGCTGCAAGGGGAATGTCCTGCATGGGATTGTCAATCACGGACAGCAGGCTTAAAACCGTTTCAACCTCTGTGGTGGAAAAATACCCGGTGCGTGTCTGGGCTCTGGCGGGGATTCCCTCATTCATCAGCACGCTGACTAAAGTCTCGGACCAGCCGGTCATGCTCCGAAGAAGGATCACCATATCTCCCAGACAGGCCCTTCTGTATTTCTCCTGCTCCTTATCCCACACAAGAAGGCCGTCCGTTTCATCGGTCAGCCGTCGTATTTCTCCTGCGATCATCTTTGCTTCCATTTCTCTTGCCGTATATCCCATGGCATCCTCATCCAGCTGTTTATAGGCATCTGATCCCGTATCCGCCATCAAAAGCCTGGATGGAACTCCGGCCATTCCCTCTGCCGATGCAAAAACAGCTCCCGGATACAGGGCGGTTTCCTCGGTGTACCGGATACCGCCCAGCCCCGGCGTCATGATCTGGTAAAAAATGTCATTGATAAAGGCTAACACCGTGTCCCGGCTTCGGAAATTCTGCCTGAGTTCAATCATCTGGTGAGGGCTTTTTTCTCTGGTATAGGATGCATACTTCTCCAAGAAAAGCTCCGGTCTCGCCAGACGGAAGCGGTAAATGCTCTGCTTTACATCTCCTACCATAAACACGTTGGGATGGCCCGTTTCTTCTCTTGAAATGCTCCCGATCAATGTTTCCTGAACCAGGTTGCTATCCTGATATTCATCCACCAGGATCTCCTCATACTGCCTCTGAAGCTCTTTTGCCACTGCCGAAGGCTGTCTGGGAGAATCTCCCTCAAGAAGCACCTCTAAGGCCAGATGCTCCAGATCGTTAAAATCAAGTACATTCCGCTCCCGCTTTGCCTCCCGGTAAAAATCGTCAAATTTCTGTACCATATCAAGGAGCGTTTCAACCACAGGAGCAGCCCCTGCCATCGCCTCTGCCGCTTCTTTTGGACTCTGAAAGCCAAAGCTTTCCCGGCATTTTTCAACCAGCTTTTTCACCTGGGTCCGGCATTCCTTTACATACTCCTTTTTATCCTCGTCAATGGCCTTGTTTCTGGCCGCTGCCAGACGGACAAACTCCATAGCCTGAAGGGCTTCATAAAGCTTCTCAAAGGTTCCTCTTTCCGCCGCCTTCTTAATTCCTAAAAGCCCTGCAAGGTCATTTTCCAGCATGGGCTCATAAACGGCAGGTCCCCCTTCCTCCCTGCACACCTCCAAGGCCGCCTGAAGCTGATGTGTAAGCTCCTCCATCTGCAGCGCCGTGTCCTTTAAAAGGAATTTCATCCACGGGCTTTCATCCAGATTTCCCTCTGCCTCCTGTTTCAGCTGCCGTCTGCATTCGTCCAGCCATTCGCCGGGCCATGGATGGCTCTGGGAAAACTGCCAGGCCTGTACGATCACATCCTCCATGGCCTTATCCGACTTTCCGGCCCCAAACTGCTCTGCAAACCGGATAAAATCTTCATTTTCCTCCTGATAACACGCCTCTAAGAGCTCCTCCATCACATCGCCCCTTAATAGGGTCAGCTCCCCCTCATCCCCGATCCGAAAAGACGGGTCAATGTCAAGGCTGTTGTAATGGTTTCGTATGAGATTCAGGCAGAAGCTGTCAATGGTCATGATCTGGGCCTGGGGAATTAAGGCAGCCTGAAGCCACAGGTGCTCATCTAGGGGATGCTCCCGCAGCTTTTTTTCTACTGCCGCGCCAATCCTCTCACGCATCTCAGCCGCCGCCGCATTGGTAAAGGTCATTACCAGAAGCTGGTCAATATTTAACGGATGATCCCCCTCGCTGATCATGGAAATGATCCTTTCTACCAGTACGGCCGTCTTTCCGCTGCCTGCTGCAGCAGAGACTAAAAGACTGCTGTTCCGGCTGTTAATGACCTGTTTTTGTTCATCAGTCCAGTTCACTGCCATTTTCTTCCTCCTCTCTCTCGATGGCCTCCCATACTGCGTTCGGGCTCATGGAACAAAGCTGCCTGAAGCCATAGCCTGCTGTCTTGGTATCAAAGCCGCAGACTGCATGATACGGACAGTAATCACAGGCAGTACGGCTTCCCTGCTTATAAGGACGAAGCGCCGTATCGCCGTTAAGGATCTGTTTTCCCGAAGCTTTCAGTTTCCGTCCCACAAAGGCGCGAAGGGTTTCAAACTGCACCGCCTTTGCCACGCTGGAACGTGATTCCTGCACGCCTCCGTCCTTTCCGAATACAACCGGGATCACATCCGAATCCTTCACCATCTCACGATCCAGATGATGGATCACATCCAGGTCGCTGTTTACCAGCCCATTCATCCGAAGCTGCTTTAAAATCTGCTTCTCAATAAACTCCGGGCTCATTTCCCCATCCTTGTCCACTACCGGATCCTTAATGTTGTAATAGAAAATCCCCGCAGGTACGGCCTCCTTTCCCGGATTCTTCCGCTCCTGCATCTCTAATGCAGCATCCATGTACACCACCAGCTGAAGCTGGAGGCCGTAATAAAGGGCCGCCAGGTCAAAGGAGGTGCTCCCTGATTTGTAGTCAATGATTTTCACATAGATATGCTCCTCATCCTCGCACAGATCCAGCCGGTCAATCCGCCCCTTCAGCTGGAGCTTTTCGTCCTCGGACAGCCGGATCCGCATGGCCTTCAGATCATCAATGGCGGAAAAGGACACCTCGAAACCTGCCGGTACAAAATCTCCCTTTTTCACCTGCTCTGCCAGAGCCCAGATGGTACGGTCTGTGATCCGTTCCACCCGGCGGGCCAGATAGGCATTGCGGGCAGAGCTTTCCATAATGGTATTCCCATACTGGCCTGTCACCTGCTCCACACATTCCCTTACCAGAGCCTTTCTCTCAGCCTCCGTAATCCCTTTCCAGTCCAGCTTCCTGCTCTGGATCGCCTGAAAGCACAGGTCAATGGACTGGTGGAACAGATTTCCCATATCCACTGCCTCCAGCCGGTATTCCTGCCGCTCCATGAGCTCCAGGCCGAATTTCAGAAAATGGGCATAGGCACAGGAAGCGAACTGCTCCAGCCGGGTAACGCTTCCCTCCAGAGTCCTTCCGTAAAGCGCTCTGGCTGCAGCCCGTCCGATCCCGCGGTCCTCATAGGTAAAAAAGGCCGCATTCACCAGCTGTTTTACCTGTTCCCTGTACGCCTCCTCACTGTAAAAATAGCGGTACAGCTCTAAAAATGCCGGCTTCTTTTCCTGACTTTCCCTGGCCTCACGCAGCATCCCTATAAGCCGTTGTCTTCCGTCCCAGATCGTCTGGATGGGATATCCCTCTTCAAAGCAGATTTCCTCCCGAAGCTCCCCAAACAGCTTTTTTACCTCTCCGATCAGGCTGGAGGGGCGCATACTCTTTCCGTCTCCCGAAGAGGCAGCCCAGGTAAGGATCAATTTGCGTGAGGGCTTGCACAGCATTAAATACAGATAAAATTTCTGAATACAGCTGTCCTCTCTGGCCGTAGGCGCCAGCTCCATATCAAAGGAACGGAAGATTTCCCGGTCTGTATCTGTCAAAAGACTTCCTCCTGATTTTCTCTGAGGTACAAGGCCTTCGTTTAATCCGGCGAAAAATAAGACCTTCACCGATTCCAGACGGCTTCGGGTCAGATCTCCGATCATCACCTGATCTGCCGTAGCAGGGATCACGCCCACCCGGATTTCCTCAAATCCAGCTTCCAGTATCTGGATATAATTTTTCCGGTCTGCCTTTTCCTCGCCCAACAGCCCCTCCAGACGCAAAAGCAGCTCCTCCACACGTTCATAGACCTGACCATACTCCTTTGCCAGATTCTCATCTCCCCGGCAATGCCTCATTTCAAAAAACTCTGCATATTCCTCCAGCTTTTCCTTAAGTTCCATCTTCTCTAAAAAGCTTCTTACGGCGGATGTCACTGTAGAAATAGAGGCTCCTTCCTGTGAAAATGCTTCCCGCAGCTCCTTAAGAGGGGCTAAAACCCACTGGCGGTACTGATTTAATTCCTTTAAATTGAGCCGTTCTCCGCCCCGAGAAGGCCTGGTCCACTCCTGATCCCATTTCTTCCATCCCCGGATTCCCAGAGCTCTTACATAATTTTCCAGTCGATCGGTAAGAACAGACACATTTTCCCTGGAAAATACAGGAGTATCTTCATTTTCCTCTGAATTCCCCGTTTCTCTGTCATATACCAGTCCTGTTTTCAGATAACGGAACACGCTCTCATAGGAGCAGTCCCGGACCGTTTCCAGTGCTGCCCGTATAAGCTCTACCATAGGATTTTCCAGAATGCTTTTCTTCTGATCCATAAAATAGGGAATCCCTGCTTCCTCAAAGGGATGTATAAGCTCTCTGCCATAGGAAACAGGATCTCCCGTAATCACAGCAATCTCCCTGTATCGAAGGCCGTCTTCCCGCACCAGCCGGTTTACCATGGTGCAGATATAAGCAGCCTCCTCTGCCGGAGTCTTTCCCTGGCACAGCCGGATATCAGGCTTTTTCCCTGCCCATACCTTTCCCGTATACCGGTACAGATTCTGTTCCAGAAAATCCAGGCTTTCGCTGTCTTTAAACCGCCAGCCCGGATGCCTGTCACAGCGGATTTCCTGTTTTATTTCCACATGATGGCGGTCTGCCAGCTCCTTTAACCGGCATACGGTATGACGTCCCATGTAAAACAAATGCTGGATCCCGCATTTCTCATAGGGACTTTCCCGCAGATCCACGGTCACCGTACATACTACCTCTCTGGCATGGAGCATAAACAGCTCCGCCAGCCGGTACTGTACCGGAGTAAAGCCTGTATAGCCGTCCAGATAGATCACGCTGTTTTTCAGCTTTTCCCATCTTGGAAGTTCCCTGCAAAGGATATCCAGAATTTCCTCTGCCGTAATATAGTGATCCTCAATATAGTCCCGAAAGCTCTTATAGATCACTCCCAGATCCTTAAGCTTGTCCTTTAAAAGAGGATGATCCGTTTCTGCCTCTACCTGTTTTAAATCCTCCGGGCGGATGCCGTACTGGCCCAGCTCTGAAATCTGTGATTTCAGCTGACTGATAAAGCCTGGCTGCTCTAAATGGCTGCCGTAAAGCCCCAGATCCCGCCTTACCATTCCGGCTACCTTTCTGAGTACCATGGATTTTCCCATATCATCCAGCACAGCCGGAACCTGCACTCCCAGATCCTCAAATACCCGGTAGGCCAGACGCTTAAAGCTTAAAACGTCCATGTTCATCAGGCCCTTTCTGGGGTGAAGGCGCACCAGTTCCTTTTGTGTCTGCATGGTATACTGCTCCGGTACAACAAACAGGAACAGCCGGTCCGGCTGCTCCACGGCCTGTTTTATGGCTGTTTGATACAGATACCGTGTTTTTCCCGAACCTGCGCCTCCCATAACAAACTGCAATGACATATTTTATCCTCCCGTCTCATATGCTGTAACAAATTCTCTCAGAGGTCCTGACACTATGAGTTCCAAAACCAAAATCGTGGTGCTGCGGATGAAGGAGATCATCTACACAGCCATTTTCGCCGGACTGGCCATTCTCCTTATCACCCTCTGTTTCATCATGTTCCGCCATGGAGATGAAAATACTTCCGAAACAGATGCCGCAAAGGCACAGCAGACCGCCTATGTTCCCGGCGTCTACAGCACCTCCCTGACCCTTGGAAACGAACAGGTAAATGTAGAGGTAACGGTTGATAAGGATCAGATCCGTGCCGTGACCCTGGTGCCCCTAAGCGAAGCTGTCGCCACCATGTATCCCCTGATGCAGCCCACCATGGAAGGCCTGGCAGAGCAAATCGTGAACACCCAGTCAACGGAGAATCTTACATACCCTGACTCCTCCCGCTACACCTCCCTGGCTCTTTTACAGGCCGTAAATACGGCTCTTGGCAAAGCAAAGCCCTGACTCTTACTCATTATCACCCAAAAACCCCCGGGCCGCAAGTCTTTTCGACCGCAGTCCGGGGGACGTTTTAAACCCTGTGTATCATACGTTTTACACTTTGCCGTATGCCCGGTCTGGCATGCAATGTTCGCTGCCCGGCTTCAGGCTTTTACTTCTTCCGCAAATCTGCGGATATTGGACGCATTGGCAAATTTCTGCACCATGCCGTCCCGCACCAGAACAAGAGTAGGAGCCTGCATGATCCCAAACTTCTCTGCCAGCTCCGGATGCTCCTCGGCGTCAATGATCTGATAATCCACGCCCTTTAAAAATTCTTTGGCTGTGCGGCAGTTTGGACAGGTTCTGGTTGTAAACAGATACAGCTGGGGCTTCTTTTTTAAACCCTCCCCGCTCTCATTCTGAGATTCCGCTTCCACACGTTCCACCGGCCTCATGGAAACCGGCTCTTTTTTCAGGACGGATTTTCCTGTATCATATGTTACACGGTCCTTATATTCCTGAAGTTTTCCCTCATTCCAGTTCTGTACAGGACGGTAATACCCTGTGATGCGGCTGTAAACCTCTGCCTTCTGCTTACAGATCGGACAGGTAAAGTGCTCTCCTGCCAGATAGCCGTGACTTTTACAGATGGAATAAGTGGGAGACAGGGTATAATATGGAAGCTTATAATTCTGCGCGATCGTACGCACCAGACTGGCAGCTGCCTTCCAGTCCGGCAGCTTTTCTCCCAGAAAGGCATGGAACACCGTACCTGAGGTATAGCGGGTCTGAAGCTCGTCCTGGATATCCAGCGCATCGAAAATATCCTCTGTATAGCCTACAGGAAGGTGAGAGCTGTTGGTATAATAGGGCGTTTCCCCTTCCTTTCCCGCGGTGATAATATCGGGATAGCGCTCCTTATCATGCTTTGCCAGACGGTAAGTGGTAGACTCTGCAGGAGTAGCCTCCAGATTGTAGAGGTCGCCATACTCCTCCTGATAGTCCGACAGCCGCTCTCTCATATGATCCAGAACCTCTCTGGTAAACCTCTGGCACTCCGGCTGGGTCATATCCTTCCGGATCCAGCGTGCATTCAGCCCTGCTTCATTCATGCCGATGAGGCCGATGGTGGAAAAATGATTTTCAAAAGTGCCAAGATACCGTTTCGTATAGGGGTACAATCCCTGCTCCAGAAGCTTTGTGATCACTTCCCGCTTGGTCTTTAAGGATCTGGCGCTGATATCCATCATCCGGTCCAGACGGCGGTAAAAATCCGCCTCATCTTCTGCCAGATACGCAATTCTCGGAATATTGATCGTCACCACGCCCACAGAACCTGTACTTTCTCCTGAGCCGAAAAATCCTCCCGTCTTGCGCCGCAGCTCCCTCAAATCCAGACGCAGACGGCAACACATACTGCGCACATCGCTCGGCTGCATATCACTGTTAATGTAATTGGAAAAATATGGAGTTCCGTATTTGGAAGTCATCTCAAAAAGCAGGCGATTGTTCTCCGTATCAGACCAGTCAAAAACCTTTGTAATGGAATAGGTGGGAATAGGATACTGGAAGCCCCGTCCATTGGCATCTCCCTCGATCATGGTTTCAATAAAGGCCCGGTTTACCATGTCCATCTCTGCCTTACAGTCCTTATATTTAAAATCCATCTCCCGGCCGCCTACAATGGCATTCATCTCTGCCATATCATCGGGAACGGTCCAGTCCAGAGTGATGTTGGAAAAAGGCGCCTGCGTTCCCCAGCGGCTGGGGGTATTTACTCCGTAAATAAAGGATTCAATACACTTTTTTACCTCCCCGTAGGACAGATGGTCTGCTTTTACAAAGGGAGCCAGATAGGTATCAAAGGAGGAAAACGCCTGAGCGCCTGCCCACTCGTTCTGCATGATTCCCAAAAAATTTACCATCTGGTTGCACAGAACGGACAAATGCTTTGCAGGAGCCGAGGTGATCTTTCCCGGAATCCCCCCCAGTCCCTCCATCAGAAGCTGCTTTAAAGACCAGCCGGCACAGTAGCCTGTGAGCATGGAAAGATCATGGATATGGATATCCGCATTTCTGTGGGCATCTGCAATCTCCTGATCATAGATCTCGCTGAGCCAGTAGTTTGCCGTCACCGCGCCGGAATTACTCAGGATCAGGCCGCCTACGGAATAGGTCACTGTGGAATTTTCCTTTACACGCCAGTCCTCCACCTTTACATAGCTGTTTACCACGTCCTTATAGTTCAGCAGAGCGCTGTTCATGCTGCGGATCTTCTCCCGCTGCTTCCTGTAAAGAATATAAGCCTTTGCTACATCCGTGTAGCCGGTCTGCTCCAGCACATGCTCCACGCTGTCCTGGATCTCCTCCACAGAAATGCTTCCATCCTTCATCCTGGGCTGAAAATCAGCCGTCACGCGCAGGGAAAGCAGTTCTAAAATCTCATCATTAAACTCATTCCCCGTTGCCCTAAATGCCTTTTTAATTGCCTCCGTTATCTTTTTCAGACAAAACTCAGCGGTTTCCCCATCCCTCTTTACCACCTGGATCATACCTCAAAACTCCTTTCAACATTCCAAATACAAGCTACCACACTTAAACCGAAATGTATTTTTCATTATAGCAGAGGAACACAAAAAACACAACATCTATGCCATATGTTATATATTAAACAAGATGTTGTGTTTTATTATATTTTCTAATACTGCCACTGATGGTATGTTTAATCCCGGTACAGCCCTTCAAAAAGCTCTGCGGGCACATAGGCCTTTACTGCAATGCCCTGCTCCGTATACTCCTCGGACAAAAGCTGTCCGTAGGCGCGTATGGTCTGGATCTTTCCCGCACCGCTGTAGGGATATACCTTTTCCAGATAAACCCGGCTGCTGCGGATAATGCCCCCAAGAATCTGCTCCAGATTCTTTAACCCGTCTCCTGTCTTAGCGGAAATCCTCACCTGATAGTCTGAGGAAAAATCTCTGGGAAGCAGCTCCGTCTCCTTTCCCTCCAAACGGTCAATCTTATTAAACACCGTCACCACGGTCTTATCCACAATCTCAAGTTCTCTTAAGGTTTCCTTTACCACATGCATCTGCATATCCATCTGGGGATTGGAGCAGTCCACCACATGGAGGATCACATCGCTGTAGCGGGCCTCCTCCAGGGTACTCTTAAAGGCATCGATCAGATGATGGGGCAGCTTACGGATAAATCCTACCGTATCCGTCAAAAGGATCTGCTGTCCATCTGCCATTACAAAGGCCCTTGTAGTGGGATCCAGAGTCGCAAAAAGCTTGTTTTCCGCCAGGATCCCTGCTCCTGTCAGCCGGTTTAACAGAGTGGATTTTCCCGCATTGGTATATCCCACAATGGCTGCTGTCAGGCTGTAATTTTTCTCCCTGTGCTGCCTTGTGACCTCTCTATGGCGCTTTACATCCTCCAGCTCCCGCTTTAACTGGCCAATCCGCTGGTGGATCAGACGGCGGTCTGTCTCCAGCTTTTTCTCTCCCGGTCCCCTGGTTCCGATACCGCCGCCCAGACGTGAAAGAGAATTTCTCATGCCTACCAGACGGATGGCCCGGTAACGCAGCTGCGCCAGTTCCACCTGGATCTTTCCTTCTCTTGTATGAGCCCTGGAGGCAAAAATATCCAGGATCACCATGGTGCGGTCCATGACCTTTGTATCCAGCGCATCTTCCAGATTGCGCAGCTGGGCCGGGGAAAGCTCATCATCACAGATGACACCCGTTGCCCCCGTGTCAGCCAGGAGCTCTCGAATCTCTAAAATCTTCCCTTTTCCCAGATAGGTCCCAGGATGAACAGCTTCACGGTTCTGAACGATCCTTGCAATGGGGACTGCTCCCGCAGTCTGAGCCAGTTCTTCCAGTTCATCCAGAGAAGCTGACGTCTCCCTCTCATCGCCCACATTTACAGCGATCAGGATCACCCGCTCCTCCAGTTCCTTTAAATCAATCAGTTCTGCCATATATCTCCCTACCGTATCCTGGTATTTAAAAAGTCAATCTCATGCTGCGCCGCCTCATCCGGCCCAAATACCTGGATATATGTTTCAAAACGGCTTTTGGCCTCTTCATAGTTCTGCATATACTCACAGACAGCCGCCTGGTAAAACGCCAGCTTCTTAAGAAGCTGCCAGTCTGCCTGATTTTCCTCTGTGATTGCTGCCGCTGCCTGATCCAGGCTGGCTCCCGTACCTGCCTTATAACTGGTGATCAGCCGGTCATATCCCTGATAAAACGAATCAGCAGCTCCTTCGTAGTCCTCTTCAGCCATCTGGTATAAGCCCATCTGGCAGCGAACCCTGCTTTCAAATCTCCCATCTCCTCCTGTCGTTCTTAAGGCCTCTTCATATAATACCTTGGCGCCCTCATGGTCTCCTGCCTCCATACAGGCTTCTCCTGCTGCCAAAAGAGCCTGTTCATAACCAGGGGATGTTTTTCCTTTTTCTTCCATCCCCAGAGCCTCTCTGTATAAAGCCACTGCCTGATCCTTATTCCCCAGACGGCTCTCGCAAAAGCTCTTCATATACCGCCCGGAAATGGGATCTCCTCCCTGTTCCAGGATCAGATCCCAGCTGTGTTTTGCTGCCTCAAAATCATCCAGCATCATCTCTGCCTCGGCCCGATAAGAAAGAACGTCGATATTAAAGGTTTTGCTTTTATCTCCCGCCGCTGCTAAGGCCTCATCAAACGCAGAAACGGCGCCGCCTGCATCTCCTCCCCTTAAAAGCTCAATACCCTGAGCTCTGAGCTTCTTTTTCTTTGAAAAATGAAAGGAGCCTGCCAGACGGCTTACGCCAAAGGCGATTCCTCCTGTGAGAATAAGGCAGAACGCTGCTGTGAGAATCCGTTTCATCAGGCGCTTTCTCCTTCTCCGCCTGGGGTTTCCCCCATTTCTCCGGCCGGATGAAGAGCCGGCCCTTACCGGCCGCCGGCCTGCATCACCGGGACGGCCTGCTCCCAGCGGACGGCTCCCCCCTGGATAGGAGCTTCTTCTCCTGCTGCCTTCCATGATCAGTTCCTTCCTTTATCTGTGCTTCCAAAGCCGCCATTTCTCTGTCCGCTGCTGGCATCATCTAAGGTGATGCCGAAGGGCAGGAAAATACCCTGGACAACGCCTGCGCCCTTTGGCAGTTCCAGCGTTTTATCTTCATTGGAATCATTCGTTATCTTAATAAACATATGGCCTTCATTATCTGAGTAAAAATAATCGCTGTCAATAATACCTACCGTATTATTAAGCTGCAGGCGGTACTTAAATCCCAGGCTGCTTCTTGGAAATAAAGCCAGCACCCAGCCCTCATCAATTTCTGCCCGGATGCCTGTAGGGATCTTTACCGTTTCCCCCGGCTGAATAACAAATGCTTTTGGAGCAAAAAAATCGTATCCTGCAGAGCCTGAAGTAGCACGCTCCGGAAGACGGATATCCTCATAAATACTGCGTATATCCTCCTGCTTTCCAAAGGTATCCTCCCAGTCTCCTTTAAATTGTTCAAAGCTTACTTTATGAAATTTTGCAATACGGCTGATCATCGTTTTTCTGTTCTCCTGTATTTTGTTCTCAATCTCTTATTTTATCCCTTTTCGCCGGTTTTCTGCCAAAGGGCTCTGCCTCATGTGTCCGGCTCCTCATACAGCACCGCTTCCCCCATAAGAAGGGATCTCTGCACATCGATCACTCTCTGATTGGAGCTTCCCTTCCAGTGAAGGCTGCCGTCCTTATATGCTTCTATGAATTCTCCATCCACCACTACATCTATATTTTTAAGCAGCGCAAATTCACAGATCTGCTCCCAGTCATAGCCTGTATACAGCCATATGGTCTTATTGGGATAACGCCCGCGGATCTCCTCTGCCAGACGGGCTATGTCCTCTCTGTTGGCCGGATGAAGGGGATCTCCTCCGCTGAAGGTCACACCTGAAATATAATCCTTCTCCAGTTCAGCAAACAGCTCCTCTTTTGCCGCCTCATCAAACGGCAGTCCGCCCCTCACATCCCAGGTCACGGGATTGTGGCAGCCGGGACAGTTATGGCTGCATCCTGCCACCCACAGCACAGTCCGCAGCCCTTCTCCGTTCAGCATATCATCCTTTGTAATATTGTGATACCGCATCTTATTTATTCTCCTGCTTTATTTTTCCTGTTCATCCAGATTAGAGGTGCAGTGAGGGCACCGCACAGCACTCAACGGGATCATGGTGCTGCAGTAGGGGCATTTTTTCTCCGTAGGAGCTTTAGGCGCTTCCGGCTGTTTTCCTATTTTTTCCAGACGACTGATGGCCTTTACTGCCAGAAATACCACCAGAGCCATTAACAGAAAATTGATGGTCTGAGTAATAAAAGAACCATAGTTAATGGTAGCCGTCACTTCTTTAGCCGCCTCCAAGGTAGGATATTTATTCCCATCCAGAGCAATAAACATATTGGAAAAATCGATTTTTCCCGTAAAAATACTCAGCACAGGCATAAAAATATCATTCACCAGCGAATTAACAATACTGGTAAACGCACTGCCGATAATCATACCAACTGCCAGATCGACCATATTGCCCTTCAGTGCAAATGCCTTAAACTCTTCAATAAACTTTTTCATATACGCCAGCCTTTCTTTTGTACTACCTACCAGTCTAACATAAACCCGCTTTTTTTTCCACCTGATTTTCCCTCATGGAAATTCATGGAAGTGCATACTTCCTTCCTCACAGTATCCCAAGCCCCCTCCTCCATCCGTTTCCCAGGGCGACTTTGAAGGCTGTAAGTAAATCTTAGAGGATCAAATTTTTCGTTAAACGGCATATCAAGCCTGTCTGAGCGCAGCGAGTTTTTGATATGCCGTTTGTTTTTAGAAAAATTTCAGCCTCTTAGATTTACTTACAGCCGGAAACCGGAGCCCTGGGAAACGGACGAAGGAGGGGGCGACCCCTATTCCACAAAATTTATTTTCCCAAATTTCATTATTGGAACCTTTTTTTCGATTTTCTTCATTACAATCAGTTAGTACATAACCATTATTTTACAGGTGTGCCTTGTGTACACCATTAATTCAGGAGTTTTTATGCGAAAGATAACCACCAGTGAGCAGAAAAATATCATTGGCAGCCGGATCCGCCAGCTGCGGATGGCTCGAAAGCTGACTCAGGATGAACTGGCCGCCAGACTGCAGGTCAATGGCTACAATTTTTCCAAGCTGACCATTCTGCGGATCGAGCTCGGCAAACGTCTGGTGACTGACATTGAACTGAAAGGCCTGTGTGAATTCTTTGAAACAGACCCAAACAGCCTCCTTGGCTACCGCCCCGACTCTCCCAAAGAAGAAGCGCTTAAAGATCCTTTCATCCGCAGATTCTAACTGTATATTTCTGCGCATAAGGTAATTTTTATTCATTTGTACACTATTTCGTGCATAAATCATGCACTCTATTTCAGCCTGATGTTTTTTATAACTGTGGGATACAATAATACAAAGCACGAAAATGACAGCACGACAGGAGGCAGAAGCAGATGATCCTCTAAGGATGTCTCTTCTGATATGACTACAATGAGTTTTGAGCTGGAACGTATTGAAGAACTCTGCCGCATCAGAGGCTGGAGCCATTACCGCCTTGCAAAGGAAATGGACGTTTCTCCAAACAGCATAGGAAATCTTTTCCGCCGCACTTCCATCCCCAGTGTCCCCACCATACGCCATATCTGCGAGGCCATGGGCATTACCATTTCCCAGTTTTACAGTACGGACGGCTCCGCCGCTACAATCACAGAGCAGCAAAAGGCTTTTCTGGAACTGTTTGACCGGTTAAGTCCGGGAGATAAGAAAAAGGCAGAAGGATATATAGAAGGGTTACTGGCTAAATCCCAGTCTGAGCCATAAAAGGCCGCCGGTCTGATGAACGCATCAGATACCGACGGCCTTTTTGCTCATTTCTCTTACATGCTCTTTCTCTCTGCTATTTCAGCCATCTTGGCTTCATTCAAACGGGTATCTCCCTTTACTCTCGAATAACTCAGGTAACCGTTCATACGGTCAATCTTTGTCAGGTTGCGGCTGCCGCAGACAGGACACACATCCATCTCCAGTTCCTCATGGCCGCAGTCGTCACAGTAAGCCAGCGACAGATTTACTCCCTCATAAAAGCCCATCTTCATCGCCCGGCGCACCAGAGTACGGATGGCTTCTTTATTGTAGCTGATGGGGTATTTCACATACTGGATCTTTCCTCCGTTGCTCAGTTCCCAGAAACGGTACTCCAGATCCTGCTTTTCAATCGGCGTAATGTCCTCTGTCACATGACAATGGAAGCCGTTGCTCACATACTCCCTGTCCGACACATTTTCAATGATGCCGTACTTTTCACGGAACTGCTTTACCTGAAGGCCGCAGAGATTTTCCGCCGGAGTCGCATAAATGGCATACAGATTGCCATCCTCTTCCTTAAATTCCTCAATCTTTTTATTGATATGCTCCAGAACCTCCAGCGCAAACTGTCCATCTTCTACCAGAGACTTTTTGTTATACAGCTGCTGAAGCTCATTAAAGGCTGTGATGCCAAAGGATGCTGTGGCAGTTTTAAGAAGGGGCTTGATCTTATCATGCAGGCCCAGATGACCGCCGTAAAAACCGCCTTCACAGTAGGCCAGCGGATTGGTAGATGCCTTCAGCTCGCCCAGGTAAGCGTAGGTGCGGATATGGATCTTGCGGATCAGCTCCAGATAGTAGTCCAGCACCTCGTAGAAATCCCGGCTCTCCTGTCTTGCCTTTGCAAGGATCATAGGAAGGTGAAGGCTGACTACGCCGATATTAAACCGTCCCACAAATACGGGAGAGTCCTTATCATCTGCCGGATACATTCCGCCCCGCTCATACCAGGGGGATAAAAAGGCACGGCAGCCCATAGGGGAAATGATTTTGCCATAGCGCTTATACATACTGGCGATATACCCCTTTCCCGTCAGGGACAGCCAGTCGGGATACATGGTCTTGCTGGAGCAGTCGATCCCTGCCTCAAACACATCCTCCAGCTCGCCTCCCGGCCCGTGAAGAGCCTCATCATAAAGGAATACGATCTTCGGGAAAAGCACAGGCTTTTTATGATCCTTCTTTCCCTGTCCGCCCTTGCGCACATTGAGCATGGTCATAGTCGCCATCTTGGCAAAACGGCTCGTTCCCGTGCCTGCTGTCATGGTGATAAAGGGGTAATCTCCCCGGCTGGAAGAAACGGAGTTAAACTTGTACTCCCATCCCTGAAAGCCCTGCTCCATATCCCTCTGTACATCCTTCCAGGCCACCTCTTTGGCCTTGTCCGCTGCAAGACCCAGATCCAGATATTTTTCAATGTACTTTTCATAAGACTTTTCCGCATAGGGCGCCAGGATCTCCTCCACGCTGGGAACCGTAAAACCTCCGTACTGCTGGCTGGCCGCACTTAAGACAATATCCCCGATCACATCAAAGGCCACATCCAACGTTTTCGGCTCGTTATACCAGAGATTTCCCATCTCAAAGCCCCCGGTCAGAACCGCCTTTACATCAAACAGACAGCAGTTCATGGTGTCGCGTCTGGCAGACATATCATGGATGTAAATATACCCCTCTCGGCAGGCCTGAAGCTCCTCCACGGTCATAAAAAACTTCTGATACAGGGATTTATTTAATTCATTAAAAATCAGGCTGCGCTTCGTAGATACCAGGGCGCTGTCCGTATTGCTGTTCTCCTTATCACCGATGTACATAATAGACTGGCTCTTCTTATACACATCATCCAGCATCCGGACAAAATCCTGCTTATAGTTTCTGTAATCCCGATAGCTCTTTGCCACCAGAGGATTTACCTTTTCAAGAGCGCCTTCTACAATATTGTGCATCTGGGGAATTGGGATCAGCTCCTGATCCAGCTCCTGAACCTTCTCTTCTACAAATTCGCAGATAAAATTCAGTTCTGCCTTTGAAAATGTGATCATGGCCCTCTCAGCGGACTTGCTGATGGCGGAAATCACCTTCTGAACGTTAAAATCCTCTTTTGTTCCGTCTTTTTTTACTACCTTTACTCTGGTTAGATCCATACGTCACCTCTCAATAGAACGATTACATTATATACTATATATTGTGTTTTATCTTTTTTGTCAGCACACTATGTATTGTGTCTTAATTGGTGATGCTATCTTACCATGGATACAAGGCTCCGTCAATAGGCGTATTAAAATCAGACTTCAATCTTATTTTTTCATTCGTTTCCAGTAATCTCCCGTTTCTGCTGCAACAACTCCGCTGAGGGCAAGTACCGCAATCAGATTGGGAATTGCCATCAGCGCATTAAAGATATCGGCAATCGTCCAGACCGCCTCAACCGTCATAAACGGCCCGATAAAAATAGCAAGGATATATAAGAAACGATACGTCATTACTGCACGTCTGCTTCCTCCTGACAAATACTCCAGACAGCGTTCCCCATAATAATTCCATCCTATAATAGTTGTAAATGCAAAGAAAATCAGGCACGCCATCAGAAGAAAGGAACTGGCCCAGGCGGGCAGAGGAAGCCCGTGATTAAAGGCATAAGTGGTTACTGCAACCCCCTCCAGACCTGTCTCATAGGCTCCGGTCAGCACAATTGAAAGACCTGTCATGGTACAGATTATAATCGTATCTATAAAGGTTCCCGTCATCGAAACCAGTCCCTGACGAACCGGTTCTCTGGTACGGGCTGCTGCAGCAGCAATGGGAGCGCTTCCCAATCCTGCCTCATTTGAAAAAATGCCTCTTGCGATTCCCTTCTGCATTGCAAGAAGAATGCTTCCCAAAGCGCCTCCTGCTGCCGGCCGAAGCCCAAAGGCGCTTTCCAGTATCATCTTAAATGCTATAGGAACTCTTTGTGCATTTACACATAAAATCGTAATGCATGCAGCCACATAAAAGACAGCCATAAACGGCACGATAATCTGGGAAACGGTAGCAATACGCTCCAATCCACCCAAAACCACCAGTGCAACACAAATTGTCAAAATCAGTCCGGCGATCAGCACGGCCACCGTATACTCTCTTCCAAACAGCGCCACTGTACAGGCTTTCTGACTATCAAAAAAATCTCCTACTGCAGAAGTAATGCCATTAACCTGAGTAAAGGTTCCGATTCCCAGAAGACCGACACCGGCGCCAAAAAAAGCAAATATTTTTCCCAGCCATCTCCATTTCTTTCCCATTCCGTTTTCGATATAGTAAAAGGGACCTCCCAAAACATGACCGGTTTCTTTGTCTACACTTCGATAGCAGATTGCCAGAACACCCTCTGCATATTTGGTTGCCATTCCAAATAAAGCGGCAATCCACATCCAGAATAAAGCGCCCGGTCCACCAGCCACAATGGCGGTCGCTACACCTACAATATTTCCCGTTCCGATCGTTGCTGACATGGCAGTACAAAGAGCTCCAAAGCTGGTAACCTCTCCGCTTCCCTCTTCTTCATTCTGAACCATGTAGCGCAGAGCAGCGGGAAGTTTTCGGATCTGCATCCCCTTCAGACGTACCGTCAGATAAATCCCTGTTGCCAAAATCAGCACAATCAGCGGAACTCCCCATACAAGATCATCAATGGCCTTTAACGCAGTATTCAAAAATTGCAGCATCTTCCTGTCCTCCCTTTGCATTGTAAATACACTCCTTCACTTTACCAGAGTAATGTATCATACAATCAAAGTGGTTGCAAGTTTTTTTATGTGTACATTTTTACATTGCTCAAACATCCGCAGATTACCTTCTTAATAATAAACTACGGATGTTCTAAGAAAATATTTTATTATCTTAACTCTACCAATACCTCAATCTCGCAGGCAATCCCACCCGGAAGAGCATTTACGCCAATTGCAGAACGAGCTGGAAGCCCCGCTTCCTCTCCAAACAGCTCTGCAATCAGATTTGATCCGCCGTTTACAACCTGTGGCTGCATTCCAAAATCATCTGCACTGTTTACAAAGGCAAGTACTTTTACAAAACGCTTTATCCGATTCAAATCGCCTGTTTTTTCATGGAGATTTGCAAGAAGATTTAACATACAGTTATATGCCGCTTTCTGCCCATCCTCCAAACTCAAATCTTTTCCAAGTTTTCCAATTACTGTATTTCCTTCTCCCAGATCTGGTCCACAACCTGAACAATACAGCATTTTTTCACCAAATTCCTGTACGGGTGTATACACCCCTCCCTTAGGCGGAGGCTGGGGCAATGTAATCTGTTTTTCCTTTAATACCTCATAAATATCTCTCATATTTCTATCATCCTTTCTGTGATCCTGTCACATTTATATCAATATTTCTTTTATAATCCCTTTATACAGGGATACTGCCTGGAGAATCTGCTGCCGATTTATAAATTCATTTACTGTATGGGCCTGCGCTAAATTGCCAGGCCCGCAGATAACAGTCTTTGTACCGTGCTCCACCAGAAAACACTGCTCGCAAGATGCATCAAATGCACATATCGGTTCTTCTGTTTTCAAAATCTCCTGTCTCTTTTTTGCGCATAAAAGCACAAAGGGATCTTCCTGTGAAATTTCTCCTCCCGGCATATAGAAATGAGATTCTATTCTGGCATCTGCAATACCTGCCAAAGCAAGCCCATTTTGTAATATTTCTACTGCTGCTTCATGATGCATTCCCGGAAGAATACGAAAATCCAGCAGAATTCGGGTTTTCCCTGGAACCACATTATCCTTTTCATAGCCCTCCAATTTTGTAACAGAAATACCTGGCGAAGGAAGAAGAGGATGTGTAAGTTTTGCAAGCTTCTTATTTATTTCCCGTATCTGTAAAACAAAAGAAGCCATTTTTTCCACAGCATCCTTCTCTCTGGACGGAAGAGCCGCATGGCGTGCCGGGGCAGTAAATTCAATATAATCCCTTGAAACACCTCTGTGGGCTGCTGCCACAGCCAGTCCTGTAGGCTCACCAATAATACCATAATCCGACGGCCCATACTCTTTCATGTAAGCCCTGGTTCCCAGATTAGAGCACTCCTCATCTGCCACAAACAGAAGCTTTAACCTTCCCCTCGTTATGCCTCCTTCTGATGCTGTCTCCATGGCTGCAGCACACATGGCTGCTACCCCGCCCTTCATATCCGCAGTTCCCCTGCCAAACAGCTTTCCATCTTCCGAGTATTTTACCTCAAAGGGATCACTACTCCACAAACCCTGAGCTGGAACTACATCCAAATGACCATTTAACATTAGCTCTGGCCCTGGTTCCTTCCCATCCAGGACTGCAATTAAATTTGCCCTGTCATTTCCAAGCTCCTGTACTCTGCATTGAAGCCCAAAAGCGGTAAGAAGATTTGCCAGATAACTGGCAGCTTCAGCCTCATTTCCTGGCGGAGAAACCGTTTCAAAGCTTACGAGTTTTTCCAAAATTTTAAAAACCCCAATATGATCCATTCCCCTACGCCTCCTGATATGGATTTTCCATATATTTTTAATAATGAATCCTACGGTTTCTTGCTGTTACTGGCCATGCTTCTTTTAACTGTCCCTCTTCTGCTGTCAGAATCTCTGGATAAAGCGCACTTGTAGGACAGATATGAGTAGGAATCACATATAGACAACTTCCCACCGAAGGCACCTGAGATTCATCCTCTACTTTAAAAGCCCAATGCTCTTCACTATGTATCACTGGAACTGCATACTCCATTCCCACAATAAATCCCCTTTGTCCCACAGGATCAGCAGCAATCCCTTTATATCCCAAATCTGTGGTAAAAACTCCGGGGGCCGGATGACTAATAACACGCGTCATTACTGCAGCTCCTGGCACAAAGGGAAGATCCGGCAAATTTTGATAATATCCTGCATCTGTAATAAAAGCTGTTCCTGGTGAAAGATACCAGTCTGTCAGTGCGGCATGGCATGGAAATGACGGTGTACCGCCTGCTACTATGATTTCACAGGGTATCCCATCTGTTTGGAGATTTCCAATCACTTCTTTTATCTTATCATCAGTCTCTTTTACATCCTCCATCCGCTGATGGATATCTTTGTTATTATGGTTGCCGTCATAGCAGTGCAGTCCATCCACAAGAATTCCCTCTAAACTGTTTCCATAACGATACAGCTTCTCCATATCATCAATAGATACTCCTGTACGGTTCATTCCCATATTCACATCAATCAGTACCTTCATTTCATAGTTCATTTCCAGACAGAGATCTGCCAGTTTTTTCAGCTGTTCCCTGTCATCCTCCACTGCATAAAAACAGGTATCCGGATAAGCCATTGCTAAGCGAACCAGTCGTTCCTGATTCGGCCCTACCAGGGGATATGCCAAAATCACATGGCTGGCTCCTGCTTCTGCCGCCATCTCAGCTTCTGCCACCGTAGCAGTTTTAAATTTAGAGATCCCATATTCCATTTGTATTTTCAGCATATCCGCAGACTTGTGGCTTTTCACATGAGGCCACAGCCTATCAGCTGTTCCTGCTATCTCAATCGCTTTGAGTATATTACTGCGAATTATATTCTCATAATAAATAAGCGCTGGAGAAATAATTTTCTCTGTATCCTTTAACTCATATGGATTCATCTTCTATGCCTCCTGTTATAAACATTTCATTAAAAAACCATTTTTCCTCCAAGAAAAGTATGCTCCACGTTCCTGAGAACTCTGATATCTTTTAAAGGATCTTCCCGAACTGCAATCAAATCTGCCCTGTATCCCTGACTAGTTCCTCCGACATCCTCCCATCCCAAAGCCTGTGCGCTCTGTATAGTAGCCGTATATAAGGCCTCTGCTTCTGTCAATTTACACACCTCTGTCAGAAGCCATATCTCCTTCCATGTCTCCTCAAAAAATGTATTTTGACATCCTGCATCTGTACCGACCGTAAGCAGCATTCCCATTGCTTTCAATCTGCATGCAATCTCTGCTTGTACACATTTCGCAACATTAGGATCCCAGGTATTTGATATGCCTGGCATCAAAAAAACATTTTTAATTTTTGTTTTATCCAATCCGCTCCATAATTCAGGCTCCCAAACCCGCATCAAGCAACCGGAAACGTTCTTAAAACACGCAGCATGCTCAATACTGTCCACGCCAGCCTGTATTGCATGTACGGCAGATGTGCCTGTCAGACAATGGGCCGCTATTTTCAACCCCAGTTTATGAGCCTCTTTCACGGCCATATACATCTGTTCTTTTGTATATGTATCTTGTTCTGGTTTGGAGCCAGGTGTCAGCCTACCGCCGCTGGCAATCAATTTTACACAACCACACCCTGCTTTAGCTCTCCTCTGTACAGCATTTTGAATTTCAGTCTCAGTCTGCACTTCACCGCCCAGGAAATACAGATGGCCCCTTGGAAGTGTAAGCGGCGGCCCACAAAATTGTATACTGGGAATATCCCCTCTGTCTTTCAGCGCACAAATCAATTCCATAGAACTGCCCGCATCTCTCACCCCTGTTACACCTGAACGCAGAAGCTTTCTGGCTGCCTGTATCGCCCGATCTATGTGTTTTTTGGAATTTTCCTTCCTGTAAACAGAAAACGTGTCCCCTTCCGGATTGAATTCCAGATGAACATGAGTATTAATCAGTCCCGGAAGGATCCACAGTTCCTTCAGATCCATCACATAGCATTCTGGATAATGTGCTTTCAGTTTCTTAAACTCACCTCGCTCAAGAATTCTTCCAACTCCTTGGTCACTATTCCCAATGCTTACCAAAAGTCCATTTGCACAATACCTGCCTGATACAGGATCATAAATTCCTTTTCCATGAATGAGATATTTTTCCATCTTATCCCTTTACTGCACCAGCCGTCATTCCCTGCACAATATATTTTTGAAGAATCATTGTCAGAATGATCGTTGGTACAATCACTACAATAGTAGCCGCTAACATTCTTCCCCAACGGATGTCTGCTCCCGAAACAAAATACTGAAGAGAAACTGGAAGAGTGCGTGTTTTTTCACCACTCAGAATAAGGGCAAACTGGAAATTATTCCAGGAACCTAAAAAAGATAAGGTAGCACAGGTTACAAGCCCTGGTGTACTAATTGGAAGAAGCACATTTGTAAAACATTTTTGTCTGGTGCATCCATCCACAATAGCAGCCTCCTCCAATTCTAAGGGAAGATCTGCAAAAAATCCGGTCATAATCCATACAATCAGCGGAAGAGACAGTACCATATGGCTTAAAATCAGAACTCCATAAGTATCTATCATTTTCAGCTTGGAAAAAATAAAATAATAAGGCAACAGAATAGAAATATTTGGCAATAATCTAGCTGTCAGAATCGCTGTATTCATCTTTCCCATTTTATACCTTGCAATCGCATATGCCGCAGGAACACCCAACAGCATGGAAAAACCGGTAGATGCCACAGCTACTACTGCTGAATTCCAAATATATGTACCATAATGCTGTGTTTTAAATATGTAAATATAATTGTCAAGAATAGGCTTAAATCCAAAGAGCTTTGGAGGCATAATATACACCTGTGCCATATTTTTAAAAGAGGAAATTAGTACAAAATATAATGGAAATAAAATTGGTATAACAATGATCAATACCGCGATTCCAAACAATATTTTTTTGACACATTTACGAACTTTATAAGGATTAACCGCCATAATATTCCACCAGCCTTTTCTGAATCTTCATTACCAGCACACTGAGCAGCAATACAATAATAAACAGGATCATCAGCATAGCTGAGGCTAGCCCAAATTTATAATAAGAAAATGCTGTTTCATATGCAAAAAGGTTTAATGTCCTTGATGCATTGGCCGGTCCTCCCTTTGTCATGGCATAAATCAGATCAAAGGACTTAAATACATCTATAAAACGGAGCAGGCCAATAGAAAACAGAGTTTGGGTTAAAAGGGGCAATGTTACTTTGAAAAATGTCTGAATCGAAGTTGCTCCGTCTACCTTCGCTGCCTCCATAGGATCTGAGGGAAGTGATGAAAGTCCGGCCAGGCAGACAATCACAACCATAGGTGTCATCTGCCAGGTCTCTACTGCCGCGATTGCCGGAATGACTGTTTCCTTTGCGGAAACAAAAGCTGATCGCGGCAGACCCACACAGGCAAAAATATAATTCATCAGACCAGAAGAAGGCTCATAAAACAGCATCCACATTAACCCCACTGCCACAGGTGCCATCATATAAGGCAGAAGTACAATTGTCTTTACTGCATTTTTTCCGCGAAAATCTTTATTTAAGATTAAAGCAATCGCAAGCCCAAGCATCATCTCTGCAATCGTAGCCAATCCGGTGTAGTAAAATGTGATTACCAGAGACTGCCAGAATTCCTTTCCGGACAGCACATCCAGATAATTTTTTCCAAAGTTAAATTTCATCCCATTTCCCATCAGCAAATTCCAGTCATTTAAACTGAAAAACATGGTCATAACAATAGGGACTGCAATCATAACCAGCATAAAAATCAACGCTGGAAGGGAAAACACCCATTTGATGTGCTTATTGATAAAGTCCTTCATACCTGCGCTTCCTTTCCCTTTTATTCTTCGTAAGGATAGTCTTCTCCGTATTCTCCGGAATCCTTCAGCAGCTGGTCTACCTTTTCAGAGGCCTCTTTCATCCGTTCTTCCAGTTCAGAACCTTCTCCCTTGGTCTCAATTGAATACACAATTGCCTCACCCATGGCATCTCTTGCCTCAGACACGGCGGTCATTCTTGGAAGGCCATACTGATTGGTTGTATCTGCTTTAATCTCTGTATTATAAGCTTCGATATAATCTGCCGGCATTGCAGAAGTAACTCTCTCATCTTCCCACACAGATGCGCGGAAAGTTGGCATACCCTTTGGGGTAATCTCAGCTGCAACATCTTTTCCTGCTGCATATTTCAGAAATTCCCAGGCAGCCTCTTTATTCTTTGAACCAGAATAAATAGACGCTCCCCATACAACCTGTTTATAGGACTGACGTCCTGCCGGGCCTTCTGGAATCGGCGCAACACCCACCTTGTCATAAAAAGCGGATTCATTTGGATCAACCAAAGTCTGATACAAAGCAATCGCATCAATACACATCCCCACCTGACCAGAATTAAACAGCTGTGTCATCTGAGAATATCCTGCTGTAAGAATTCCTTCTGGTGCATAATTTCCTAAAAGGTTTCCATAGAATTTTGCTGCCTCCAAATTTTCTGGTGTGTTAAATGCACAGGTTCCATCTTTAAAATAGGATCCTCCATAACCGTAAAGGAAGGGTGAAAACTGAGAAGTCAACGCAATTTTTTCACCCCGGCAGGCCATCGCATAAAAATTATTCTCCGGATCATTTAATGCCTTACATACCTCTAAAAGTTCATCATAGTTAGCTGGTGGGGTGAGATTTTTCTCCTCAAATATATCCTTGCGGTAATACATCAGCTGTACAGATGAATACAAAGGAAGGGCTCCGATTTCTCCTGTAGACTGTATAGTAATCTGATCCATAGGAGCAGAAGAAAAATCATCCCAGTCAAAGTTTTCATCCTTTACCCATGTGTCAAGTGGTTCAATCCATCCATTATTACTGAAAGCCGCCATATCCTGCAAAGGACTCATAAGAAAAACATCAATCGTAGATGATCCTGCCAGAAACTCGGTCACACATTTCTCCCGCAGCTGTGCCTCTCCGTAAAGTTCCAGATTTACTGTAATTCCTGTTTCTTCTTCAAACTGCTCCAGATTGGCTTCCAAAGCATCTGATATCTGTCCAGTCATACTCAATACACGAATTGTTGTTCCTGCATACGGCTTATCCCCATTTTCAGCAGTATCTTTTTCTACGCTTTCCTTACCAACCGTAATATCCGCTGCTGTAGTATCCCCTGGCAACCTGCTGGTTCCTCCGGAACAGCCTGCAAGCGTCCCCGCCACGATTGCCGCTGCCAATGCTACACTCATTTTCCTTCTCATAATAAGACTCCTCCTTCTTTTTTCTGACTTTTCTGATGTCTTCATTATAACTTTTCCCTTTTTGTATTGGAAGGAACAAAAAAAGGGATTATTTGCACAATTGTCCATGCAAATCTCTCCCCTTTTTTTATTGGTATTTTTGTATGATATTTTTTTAAAATCTTACAAAAATATATTTATTTTTTCCAAACATCACTTGGACTTATACCATGATATCGCTTAAAAAGGCGGCTGAAATACGACAGATCAGACACACCAATTTTCATTGCAACTTCCTGTACCTGCAAAGATCCATTTTCAAGAAGAATCAACGCCTTTCTCATTTTCAATCGATTTACATAATTAACAAAAGTCTCACCTGTTGCCTTTTTAAAAAGACTGCAAAATTGACTTTTTCCCAGTGCACAACGTCCAGCTGCCTCTTCCAGACTGATCGTCTGATCCACATGAACCTCAAGCCAGTCAAGCAATCTGCTAATTTGCGGATCTACTGTTTTTCTGTTCTGGAGATAACCAAACAGAGAATCCAATGCAGTCTCAAATAAATCTTTAAGTTCCTTGACCGTATCTGCACTGTAAAATCCATCTGTCTGTATCATTTTTAATGATTCTGTCCCCCTTCTTTCCTCTGTGACCACAACTCCAGAAACAAACAACCAGGTTTCCATCACAGTATGACGAATCTTTTGTATCAATTCTGTGCTGGAGATTCCTTTTATACTCTCAAAAAAAGTTTCTGTTAACTCAAAGGCTTTTTCCTTATCATGGCGCAATACAGCCTCCTGCATCTGTTTCATCAGCACAATATCCTTATTCCATACGGCATTCCTGTTTTCATCAGACATATGAAATGAAGCTGTACCATCAAAGAATCGCAAATTTGCCGCTTTAACTGCCTGTTGATAAAGAGACGGCAGTTCCACTCTATTTTCTATTTCTTCTCCAAGTCCCATGGATACTGTTGTATTCATATGCGTAGACAATGCCTCATTTAATAACCTTAATAAATCCGGAAAATAGTGTTTTACATCATCAATCCCCTCCCCTCTGTTAAATTTAAAGAGCACAATCATCTGACGATCCCCCACAAAAAACGCCTCATTTTGCGGAAGCTTTGCGAAGTATTCTCTCACCAGATTCAATAAACTATACCGTTTCATATATCCATTATCATTCTCTTCACTTTGAGCAGCCCATGCTTTGTCAATTAAAAGGCAGGCTACTCCATAACAAACAAAAGGATCATACGGATATCCCAGACGATCAAGAAGAGATTCTTTTTCACAGACTGACAGCTTTTCAGCCAGCAAAAGTCTCATCCCCTCCTCCCTGTTAAACGCAGACAACTGCACTTCTGTCTGTCTTATAAATTGTTCTTTCCTTTCCTCCTCTATACTTTTTGACAGTTTCTGGATCAATTCCACAATCGACTCCTGTGTAAAGGATAATTTTAAAATATAATCCTCCGCTCCTAAACGTATTGCCTTTTTTACATAATCAATTTCATTTAAACAGCTTAAAACGACTACACGAATCCAGGGATATCTGGTTTTTGTATACTCTACCAGCTCAATCCCATCCATCTCCGGCATCATAATATCTGTAAACACAATATCCGGAAGCTCTTTGGAAAATATCTCTATTGCTTCCTTACCTGAACCGCAGGCAGCTATCACCTGACAGCCATATTTTTCCCACTCCACACTGGATTTAAATCCTACCCGCACAATAAATTCATCATCCACGATCATTACTTTCAGCATTGTGTTTATCCTCCCTGTCCGGAAACAACGCATATACAGTTGTTCCCATCATTTTATCCGATTCAATGGTAAGACCGTATTCAGGCCCATATTTTGTCTTCATCAGCTCATGAATGCTTTTAAGACCAATCCCTGTCACATGGCGCCGTTTATATTCCCCATCCAATTCCCGACAGATTCTCTCTAATGTCTGCGCATCAATCCCAGATCCGTTATCATGAACAGATACACATACTCCCATATCTTCTCTCTCTGCCTGAATTCGTATCTCTCCATTTTCCTGTCCATTCATCCCATGTAATACTGCGTTTTCTACTAAAGGCTGTAAAAAAAACCTGATAACACGAAAATCCAAAAGGTCATCTGGAATTTCACAGTAAATCTGTATTCTGTTTTTCAACCCCCAGTTTTTAATCTCAGCCCATGCTTTTACCACCTTGATTTCTTCTCTAAGCGCTGTTTCCTTTTCCCCGCGATTCATTGTATTTTCCAAAAGAATCCCCAAAGAGGTAATCATATCTGCTATATTAGCTGCTCCTGACATCATGGCAGACCATTTAATAATATTTAATGTATTAAAAAGAAAATGTGGATTTAACTGTGCCCTCAGCATTTCATATCGCAGATTCTGTTCTATATCTCTTTGTTTCAATGCCTGAGCAGAAAGCTCTTCAATATAATCCACCATACGGTTTATCTCCATTTCAGTTTCTGCAATACCAAATGAAGGACGGGAAATTTCAGCTGCCTCCGAAACTCTGGTTCCTCCAATATTTACACTGCTCACTCTGCGTACCAGACGATTCAAAGGTGCATTAATATAAATATACATAGCCAGACAAACTGCTGCGGCAGCAAGTGCAATCAAAAATACCAATCCTGTAATAGAACGATAGAAATGATCCACAGCCTGAGTTGTGACCATTATAGGAATCATATTCACCAAATACCACCCACAATCCTCAACCTTTTGATAATTTACCAAATATGATACATTCTGCTTATCAAAGTAAAAATGTCCCTGGCCTTTATTAAACTGTGCAGTCAAATCTTCTACATTCACTCCCTCAAAATAATTCTCCGAATCTCTTGTATAAACTGGTTGGTTTTCCTGATTCAACAGCATCAGCCCTCCATTTCCATATGGTGTTAAAAGCTCTGAAAAATTATCAATCGGAAATGATACAATAGATACTCCAAGATATTTCTGTGTATTATAGTCCTGAATACGCCGCACAAAAAAGATATGTGGATCTCCTTCTTCTTTGATAACCCCCTTTTTATCATACATACATGGTGCAACCCAACATGATACCCTCTCTTTTTCCATAAACTCATGAAACCATGCCTGCTGTTTTACACTCTCCAAAAGCTGTTTTCCAAACATAGCGCTGTTCTCTATTCCATCCGCTATACTGTATATCGTTCCATCAGCTCCCATTATCACATAATGAATCCGATAATCCATAAAAATATTTTTATAAAATAAAAGTTCCTCTTCCAGAGATCGGATTCTGCTGGCATTCTCAGATGAATACAACTGATTTTTGTAAGATTCATTTAATAAAGAGGCTATCTGTTTATGGGTATTAGAAACAGCCGAGAGTTTCCTAACAGCATCCATTACCTCTTCTACTGCTAATTCATTTCGGTTCATAACCTGTGAAATAATTCCAATCTCCTGCTGAATAAGCAAATTTCGGCTGCGATTAAATGCATATCTTAAAATAGCCAATACGAATACAAACAAAATAACAATACTGATATAAATTATTTTTAACCGAATATTCAGACGATATTTTTTCACCATCCCATCTTCCCCCGTTTTAGCTATCTGTTTTTTTATTTATCATACACTAAAACGTCTGATTTTTCCAGTTCGTAGGGGGATTTCTCACTACTCTACAGCTTCCCAATCCCCACCGCTATCAAAAGCAGACCGCTGAGCCATCCCAGGTCTCTCTGCCCTTTCTCAGCGGCAAAGCGGCCGGCCATAAGCCCGGCTTCTGTGACCGCAGTTCCCACCAAAAGAGACAAAAGCACTGTAAGAGCAATTCTTCCCTCTGAAAGGGCTGCTGCAGCTCCGGCAGCCAGACTGTCTAAGGACATTGCAAGGCTTAAAATAAATGTTTCCTTCCATTCCAGACTGTGAGAGCCATCTGCATCTGCTTCCATGGGATCACTCCAGATCCGTATAAGCACATGAATACCGGAACGAGAAAAGCAGAAACTGCGTCCATTCTCCCAATGCATCCGGATCCATCTTCGCAGAGAAAAGTCCGTGAGACGAAACAATCCCATAAAAATAAGGCTTCCTCCGCAGAGAGTGCGAAGATTGATCCCCGAAAGCCTCTCTGCGGCAAAAAAGCCTGCTGTCATAGCCAGTCCCAGACAGACGCTGCAGATTCCATTTAAAAACAGCACCTTTCCAAAACCGACCCGTATTCGATTTGTCCCATAGGCAAGACCTGCCCCAAAGGTGTCGGCACACAGCGCCAGCACCAGAATAAAACTCTGAAACACAAAACCGCTCCTCTTCAAACGGGTTACCCTAGCATATTCCCATTTGTCCCCTGAGGTGACGGACTGCGGCATCAGTTTCCGGCACCTGATTCTTTTCTCCGGCTATTCCTCCATATCTTTCTGAATCTCCTCCACGCTCAGCTGCAGCTCCTCCTCTACCTCTGCCCGGATGAGAGCCTCCTGTTCCGGATCCACATCCGGAAGCTCTCCCAGAGAATCCACACCGAACCGGCGCATAAATTCCTCTGTAGTGGCAAACAGGGCGGGACGGCCCGGTGCATCCAGACGGCCCGCCTCATAGACCAGATCATACTCCACCAGACGGTTTACCGCATGATCCGACTTTACCCCGCGGATCTTCTCAATCTCCATCTTTGTCACCGGCTGCCGGTAAGCAATAATAGACAGTGTTTCCAGAACCACATCGGACAACACCTGCTTTTTAGGCGCTGCCGCCACGCGGATGAGGTTTTCATAATATTCAGAGCGGGTACACATCTGATAGCTGTCCTCTAACTGTTTAATCTCCATTCCCCTTGTTTCTTCCCGGTAACGCTTTGCCAGCCGCTCTACCGCCCTTTTGGCCGTTTCCTTATCCTGTCCAATGGCCGCTGCCAGCTGGCGCAGCTCCACGGCCCCGCCTATGGTAAAAAGCACTGCCTCAATAACGGCCTCCTGATCCTTTTCATTTTCCACAGGCTCAAAATTTACATTGATACTGCTGTTTTCCATTTCCTATTCCTCAAAATCACTCAGTTCTGCAAGATCCGGCTCTTCATCCATGCCCTCCGGTTCCAGAGCTTCAATATCCATATCTCCAAAGGTTTCCTCCTGGGTCAGATGGATCTTTCCAATTTTCATCAGCTCCAGCACTGCCAGAAAGGTTACTACGATCTCCAGCTTATCGGACTGGCGCTCTAAAAGCTGGCGAAAACTGAAACGCCGTTTTTTTCTCGCATAAGCCAGTACAGAACCTATCTTTGTTTCAAGACTTACCGGCTCTCTCCGGATCGTTCCAAATTTACTGCGGATAGGATCCACCTTATTTTCCTGGCGTTTCATCACCTGCTCAAAAATCCGTTTCAGCTTTGCAAGCGTCATTCCATCCAAAAGCTCATCCAGATCTACCGGCGGCTGGTATTTTGCAACCTCAGGCGGAAGGGTAGACGCCTTATAAAAATGCATCAGCGCTCCCTCCTCCCGCTCTGCCAGTTCTTCTGCCAAAAGTTTATAACGCTTGTATTCCAGCAGACGGCTCACAAGCTCTGCCCTGGGGTCTATTTCCTCCCCTTCCTCATTTACTTCCTTCGGAAGAAGCATCTTGGCCTTGATATCCAGAAGGGTTGCAGCCATGACAAGAAAGTCGCTGACTATATTTAAGTCTTCCCGTTCCATCTGGCGCACATAGGCCAGATATTGGGCCGTAATTTCCACAATGGGAATATCATAGATATCAATCTTGTTCTTTTCGATCAGATGGAGCAGAAGATCCAGAGGGCCTTCAAAATGCTCCAGTTTATAGGTAATTGTTTCCATAATTACGTTATTTTCCTCTTTAACCGGACGACTAAAAGCTGAGGCCGATTATTTAACCGGATATTGATGGAATGAGTTCCAAGGCCTCTGCTCACCGCCATATATTTCCCGCCCTTTTCATGGGTTCCGGCACATTCCGGCAGAAAAAACTGATACTGGGGCGTCATCACGCCTCCCAAAACCGGAAGCCGTATGGTGCCTCCATGAAAATGGCCGGACAGCGTCAAATCGGCTCCCCACTTCCTGTATGCCTCAAAAAAGAGCGGCGAATGGGCCAGAAGGATCTGAAAATGATCCCTGCTGGCAGGCCCCAGCTTTTTCTCTATATAAGCTTGATCCATCAATGCCAGTTTTTGGGAATATGCCTTTTTATAAAAACAGGGATCCAGTTCCAGCCCGGAAACCCGTATCTCGTCTCCGACCAGTACAGACTGATCTTCTAAAAGACAGATTCCCAGCTTCTTAAGATATGCTCTGTATTGTTCATAGCCATCTTTGTATTCTTCCTTCCGCCATCTCATGCGGCTTTCGTGATTGCCGTTTCCGCAGTATATGGGATAACGGGAAGCCAGCGCGGCCAGAAGGGTCTCCGATACTCTTGTTCTTGCCTGTCTCTTTTTCGTGACGATCAGATCGCCTCCAATTAAAATCCCATCCGGCTTTATGCGGTCAATGGCTGCTATCAGCTGTTCATTTTCCGGCCCAAATTCATTTTCATGGAGATCGGAAAGAAATACAAAGATCCAGTCTCTGGTAAGACGATCCGAAAACACCTCTGTTTCCTCCACAGACAGCGATTTTCTCTCATATTTTGAACGGGCTGCCAGAGCAGCCCCCAGGGCAGCTCCGCAGACTGCCGCTATCCTGTAATCCAGCATACAATCTCCTCATACTATACGATGCTCAGTAAATTATATCATTGTGCTGTAGGTTTGTCATTCGTTATTTTTTCAGTCCCTCTTGTATCCATATCCATCTTATGATATAATCCGTTTACTGATAATATATTATTTAGGAGGAATGGTCAATGATTCGATATGACCGTTTATGGGATACCATGACAAACCGCGGTATGACCCAGTATAAACTAATCAAATTTCATGGCTTCAGCGCCGGACAGATCGGACGCCTGAAAAAAAATATGCACGTTTCTACTCACACGCTTGAAACACTCTGCCGCCTTTTAGACTGCCGTATTGAGGATATCGTGGAATATAGGGCAGATGAACAGATACCGTCTGATCCGCCAGCTTCCAGCCCTCAATCTCCCGCCCCGGACACTGTACCTCCGATCACAGATACCACTCCAGAGCTTCAGGATTCTGATTTTCTGTCCGTTGGCCGCTCCGACAAACCGGAAAAAACAAAAAAAGGCTCCAAGGCTAAAAAAGCCTCAAAAAAGAGCCTTAAAAATGCTAAAAAATCAAGGAAAAAGTGATTTTACCATCTATTTAATTGACATTGTAAACCAAATTACATATAATATACCTGAAAGGCGGTGATTATATGGCAACAGCACCTACCCAGATCAGAATTGATGCAGACATCAAAAAACAGGCCACTGATTTGTTTAATACCCTTGGACTCGATATGTCTGGTGCAGTAAATTTGTTTCTTCATCAATGTGTGCTTAGAGGCGGACTTCCATTTAATATTGAAATGCCCCATTACAATCAACGCACACTTGATGCCATGGATGAAGCCAAACGCATCTCCCGTGATCCTGACGTCAAGGGATATAATAGTATGTATGAACTGCGAAGGACACTTGAAGAATAAATGTACACAGTAAAATTCACAACCGCTTACAAAAAAAGCTACAAACTCATGAAAAAAAGGGGACTGGATCTTGCCCTTTTGGATTATGTTGTTGACACACTTCGTCAGGGTAAACAACTGGAACCAAAATATCATGATCACGAATTAAGCGGCTAGTTAAAAGGCTTCCGTGAATGTCATATTAAACCAGATTGGCTTTTAGTTTATCTTATCGAAAATGACATCCTGACCCTCACTCTGGTGGACACAGGAACACATGCGGATATTTTCAATCTTTAGCAATCAGGGGGATAAATCAATCATCTGGCATTGATGATTGACTTATCCCCCTATTTTTATACAACTCTGTCTTTTCGCTTATATACGAATCTTTTACACACCTTATAAATTTTTCAGCACCCGTTCCAGCCGCGCCGCCATTTCATCCACATCCGACTTCTGAATAATAAGCGGCGGCACAAACCGGATAATATGGCTGCCTGCACTGATCAAAACCAGCTTCTCCTCTAAAAGAGCTTTTGATACAATAGGGCCTGCAGGAACGGTAAACTCCAGCCCCTGGATCAATCCCCGACCTCTGTGGCCGCAGATGATATCGTATTTTTTGGTAAGCTCCTCCAGTTTTTCATAAAGGTAAGCTCCCACCTCTTTGACATGGTCTGTGATCTGTCTCTTTTCAAAAATATCAAGAACTGCTCCCGCTGCCGCTGTCACCAGGGGATTTCCGCCGTAGGTGGTGCCGTGGTCTCCCGGAACCATAGCTGTGGCTGCCTTTCCGCAGGCCAGGAAGGCTCCGATGGGAACGCCGTTTCCAAGGGCCTTTGCCACGGTCATCACATCCGGCTTTACGCCGTAATGCTGCCAGGCGAACATCTCTCCGGTGCGTCCCATTCCGCACTGGATCTCATCCAGGATCAGCAGGATATCGTGCTCATCGCACAGCGCCCGGACGCCCTTTAAAAAGGCTTCCTCTGCCGGGTAAATTCCTCCCTCTCCCTGGATGGTTTCCATGATAATGGCGCAGGTCTTGTCTGTAATCTGTGATTTCACACTGTCCAGATCGTTAAAATCCGCAAAACGGATTCCCGGGATCAGCGGAGCAAAGGGCGCCTGATAGTGGACATTTCCCGTTACGGACAAAGCGCCCAGGCTGCGGCCGTGAAAGGAATGGTTCATGGCAATGATCTCTCCTGTCATGTCGATTTCCTTTTCCTCACAGCCGTCAAAGCCGTCCCCCATTGTTTCATGAAGCTTATTATAATGATATCTCTTTGCGATCTTTAACGCTCCTTCAACCGCCTCGGTGCCGCTGTTGGTAAAAAACACCTTGTCCATGCCGGAGACTTTTAACAGCTTCTCTCCTGCTGTGATTGAAGGTTCATTGTAAAACAGGTTGGAAATATGGGTCAATTTATCCAGCTGGGCCTTTACCGCCTGGGTGTATTCCTCATCTGCGTATCCCAGACCCATAACCGCAATTCCTGCGCCGAAGTCCAGATATTCCTGCCCCTCGCTGTCCCAGAGAGTTACTCCTTTTCCGTGGTCAAACACCACCGGGAAGCGATTGTATGTTTTATACAGAACCTGTTCAGCCCGATTGATCATTTTTTCATCAGCCATGGTAATACCTCTCATCCTCTTTTGAATTATAGATGGCAGTTCCGATACCCTTATCTGTAAAGATTTCAAGCAGCAGGCAGTGTGGAATCCGTCCATCCAGAATATGAACTCTGGAAACGCCGTTTTTAATGGCGTCAATGCAGTTTTGAAGCTTTGGAAGCATACCGCCTCCCAGGCTTCCGCTGTCTACAAAGGCCTGTGCCTCATCCACTTCCATTTCAGAAATCAGGGAATCCTTATCTTCAAAATCTTTATATACGCCTTCTACATCTGTAAGAAAGGCCAGCTTTTCCGCCTGAACCGCCCTTGCGATGGCGCAGGCTGCATCATCTGCATTGATATTGTAGCTCTGGAAGTGCTCGTCATAGCCAATGGGGCAGATAATCGGCAGGAAATCCTTTTCCAAAAGGTCATGGATAATTTCCGGATCTACGGAATCGATTTCTCCCACATAGCCGATATCCTGACCGCCGGAAAGCTTTTTATGGCATTTTAACATCATGCCGTCTTTTCCGCTGATTCCCACTGCCTTGATGCCAAGCTCATTTACCAGCTGTACCAGGCTCTTATTTACCTTATTTAATACCATTTCCGCAATCTCCATGGTAGGCTCGTCGGTAACGCGCAGGCCGTTGATAAAATAGGGTTCCATGCCTACCTTTCCGACCCAGCGGCTGATTTCCTTTCCTCCGCCGTGGACAATAATGGGCTTAAAGCCTACCAGTTTTAAAAGAACTACGTCCTGAATGACCTTTTTCTTTAACTCTTCATCTACCATGGCGCTGCCGCCGTATTTTACCACTACAATTTTGCGGTTAAAACGCTGAATATATGGAAGGGCCTCAATTAAAACAGCCGCCTTCTGCATTGGTTCCAGATTCATTTCTCATTTCCTCCCTGAATTCATATTCTATATTCCCTGTTTCCTGCCACCATCTTATGACCGGTAGTCTGCGTTGATCTTTACATAATCAAAGGTAAGGTCACAGCCCCAGGCTGCCGCCTCTTCGGTTCCCATCTTAATATCTGCGATGGCTGTAACCTCCGGTTCGGAAAGGATCTTTGTGGCCTGCTCCTCGCTGTAGTCCACAGCCACGCCATCCTTTATGATCTGCATGCTGCCTGCAGCGCTCTCAAAATACAAGTCCACCTGCTCCGGATCAAACTCCGCGCCGGAATAGCCCATGGCGCAGAGGATGCGGCCCCAGTTGGCGTCATGACCGAAAATCGCCGCCTTTGTAAGGCTGGAAGTGATCACGGATTTTGCCAGAATCTTTGCCTGCTCCTTTGTCTGCGCTCCCTTGATCTTTACCTCAAAAAGAGCAGTACAGCCTTCTCCGTCTCCTGCCATCTTCTTTGCAAGTGTTTCATTGATATAATTTAATGCCTCGCAGAAGGCTTTGTAATCCTCATTTTTCTCTGTGATCTCAGGATTTCCTGCAAGGCCGTTTGCCAGAAGAAGCACCGTATCATTGGTAGAAGTGTCCCCGTCTACGGAAATCATGTTGTAGGTATCCTTGATATCCTCGCTTAATGCCTCCTGCAGAAGTTCCTTGGAAATGGCTGCGTCTGTTGTGACAAAGCTTAACATGGTGCACATATTGGGGTGGATCATGCCGGATCCCTTACACATGCCGCCGATGGTAACAGGTACGCCCCCAAGAACTACTTTGACAGCCACTTCCTTATTCTTCGTATCCGTTGTCATAATAGCCTTTGAAGCCTCAGTTCCGCTCTCTAAGCTATCCCCCAATTCAGGGGCCATGGCCCGGATCCCTGCTTCAATGCGTTCCATGGGGAGCTGCATTCCGATCACTCCGGTGGAGGCCACAAGGACGCTGTCTTCCTTAATATTTAATGCTTCTGCTGCAGCCTTGGCAGTCTGAGCGCAGTAGTCCATTCCCTCTTTTCCCGTACAGGCATTGGCGATTCCTGCATTTACGATCACTGCCTGGGCTTTCGCGCCGCTTGTCACCTGGGCCTTATCCCATTTGACAGGAGCCGCCTTTACAAGATTGGTGGTAAAGGTTCCTGCGGACTCACAGGGAACCTGGCTGTAGATCATAGCCATATCGGGACGGTTCTTATATTTAATTCCTGCTGCCGTAAATGCTGCCATAAATCCCTTTGCGGCTGTAACGCCGCCCTGAATCACTTCATACATAATACATTTCCTCCTATTTTACAAACCGTGTGATATTTTCCTCATTCAATATAAATTCATAGCTGTTGATATCTTCCCGTTCCGTCCAGCCAATGCCCTGCCAGAAGGCATTTCCAATCTCATTGCTCTTAAAGGCAATGAGGCTGATCTTGCTGACACCCTCTTTCTGCAGGGCGTGAATGGCGGCTCTTACCATCCGGTAACCAATCCCGTGCTTGCGGTAATCCGGATCTACACAGACATGATAGAAGCAGCCCGTGCGCCCGTCATGGCCGCAGAGAATATTTCCCACAATCCGTCCATTCTGAACTGCCACTACGCTGGTGGTGGGATTGCGTTTCAGAAATCGCTCCACTCCCTCTTTTGAATCATCTATACTCCGGATTCCAAAGCCCCGGATCTCTGTCCACAGATGATATACCGCTTCATAATCCTCTATGGTCATTTCACGGATCAGAATCTCCATTGTTCCTGACATTGGTACTGCTCCCTCCTGTCTCTTTTGAAAAATGATGTGTCAAACGGCTTTCAGCCCCTGTATCACGGGAATAACGGCACCTGCTTTAAGCCTGTGTTTTCCGGAAGGCCAAACATCAGGTTCATATTCTGGACTGCCTGTCCGGCTGCGCCCTTTACCATATTGTCAATGGCTCCCATCATCACGACCCTCTTAGTTCTGGGATCAAGCTTGAAGTTTACGTCTGCAAAATTGCTTCCCTCAACCCATCTTGTCTGGGGAACCACTCCCGGTTCTAAGAGGCGGACAAAATATTCATTCTTATAATATTTCTCATAGGCGGCTCTGATCTCTTCTTCCGTTACATCTTTTGCAAGAGATGCGTAGGCTGTTACCAGAATGCCCCGGTTCATGGGAACCAGGTGCGGGGTGAAACTGATAGTAACGGGTTTTCCTGCCGCATAGGACAGCTGCTCCTCAATCTCAGGCGTATGGCGGTGAACGCCTACCCCGTATGCCTTGATATTTTCATTTACCTCACAGTACAGGCTGTCTACCTTTGCGCCTCTTCCTGCCCCTGAGGTGCCGGACTTGGCGTCAATGATCAGTGTATTGGGATCAATGATTCCTTCTTTCACTAAAGGATATGTGGATAAAAAGGAACAGGTAGGAAAGCAGCCCGGATTGGCAATCAGCCTTGCATCCTTAATCTTGTCCCGGTTAATCTCCGGCAGTCCGTAAACAGCTTCCTTAATATATTCCGGTGAACCATGCTCCAGCTTATACCACTGTTTATAAATTTCCACATCCTTAATACGGAAATCTGCGCTGAGGTCAATGATCTTTACTTTGGAAAGAACATCCTCATTTACCAGAGTGGAGCATAAGCCCTGGGGAGTAGCGGTAAATACCACATCCACCTGCTCTGCCAGTTCCTTCATATTGTCATCCATACACTCTGCATCCACCAGTTTAAACATATTCTGATAAACAGATGCATATTTCTGGTCAATGTAGCTTCTGGAACCGTACCATTTGATCTCCACATCTTCTCTCTGAAGCAAAAGCCTTGCCAGCTCTCCTCCTGCATATCCTGTGGATCCGATAATTCCTGCCTTAATCATCATTCATACTCTCCTTTATATAAGAAACCATTCATATTTAAACATCCCGCTAATTGAGATTTTTTGAGGGAAAATGAGCCGTTCTTTTTCCCTGAATCTCTCCCTCTGGAGTTTTGATTTCATAATTATACATCCAAGATGCATAATATGCAACATTTTTTTATTTTTTTATTTTATACTTGCATTTTCCCGAATTGTGGTGTATATTTATGAAAGATTGTTGAATATGATTTTTGGAGGATATAACGATGAAAGAAAAAGTTGTTTTAGCTTATTCCGGCGGTCTGGACACCACTGCTGTTATTCCGTGGTTAAAGGAAAATTTTGGATATGACGTAATCTGCTGCTGCATCGACTGCGGACAGGGCAAAGAGTTGGAAGGTCTGGAAGAGAGAGCAAAGCTTTCCGGCGCTTCCAAATTATATATTGAAGACCTGGTAGATGATTTCTGTGATAACTACATTATGCCCTGCGTAAAGGCAGATGCTGTTTATGAGAATAAATACCTGTTAGGTACCTCTATGGCCCGTCCTGCCATCGCAAAACGCCTGGTTGACATCGCCCGCAAGGAAGGTGCAGTTGCCATCTGCCACGGTGCTACCGGCAAGGGAAATGACCAGATCCGTTTTGAATTATCCATCAAGGCTCTGGCTCCCGACATCAAGATCATCGCTCCCTGGCGTATGACCGATGTATGGAAAATGCAGTCCCGTGAGGATGAGATTGAATACTGCAAGCAGCACGGCATCGATCTTCCCTTCGATCACAGCCACAGCTACAGCCGCGACTGCAATATCTGGCACATCAGTCATGAGGGACTGGAGCTTGAGGATCCTTCCTTAGAGCCAAACTTTGCAAATATGCTGGTACTTGGCGTTACTCCTGAGGAAGCTCCCGATCAAGGCGAATATGTAACCATGACCTTTGAAAAGGGCGTTCCCACCAGCGTAAATGGCGTACAGATGAAGGTTTCCGATGTGATCCGCAAGTTAAATGAGCTGGGCGGAAAGCATGGTATCGGTATTGTAGATATTGTAGAAAACCGTGTAGTAGGAATGAAGTCCAGAGGCGTTTATGAGACTCCCGGCGGAACCATCCTGATGGAGGCTCACAAGCAGTTAGAGGAGCTGGTTCTTGACCGCGCTACTATGGATGTAAAGAAGGACATGAGCAACCGTATGGCTCAGATCGTATATGAAGGAAAATGGTTTACTCCTCTGCGCGAGGCTGTTCAGGCATTCGTAGAGTCCACTCAGGAATATGTAACCGGCGAGGTTAAGTTCAAGCTCTACAAGGGCAACATCATCAAGGCCGGAACCACCTCTCCTTACTCCTTATACAGCGAGTCCCTGGCTTCCTTCACCACCGGCGACCTCTATGACCACCATGATGCAGACGGATTTATCACCCTGTTCGGCCTGCCATTGAAGGTTCGTGCAATGAAGATGGCTGAGATGAAGGCGGAGAAGAATAGTAACTAAATATTTTATAAAACAAAGAGAAGGGCATTGTAAAACGAAGTTCCTATGGAAGCTTTCCGTTTTGCAATGCCCCTGTTTCATTGAATTCCTCATATTAGAAAGATTTTAACAGAATGTTTGAAACAATTAAGTTACAATTAATTACAGTTACAGTTTGCGGAAACTCAAAAAGAAAATGAATCTTGGCAGCCGCAATAAACGTTGTATAATGATAGCAACAGAACCCACCACGCCTCTGATTTTTCATGCGCAACCCGGCGAGACTTTCGACGGAGTGTTACGATAAGCACTCCGCCATTTTTATTTCATATTTTGTTAGGCCGCTTATCCGCTGTATCAAAAAAGGAGATGAACGCCATGCATATGAAACGTTTCATCTCCTTTTTAGAAAAACAACCGCTTAAAGCCCGGCTCTACAATACCTCCAGTTCTTCAACATACCTGACCTCCTGAAAACTGGAAAAATCTGCAATGACCTGAACATGATCGGCAGGAGCATTTAAATCCACCCAGAATACAGCTCCCACCAGATCTCCCACTGTATCCTTGCTCCGATTGATCTCTACATCATAAATCTTGTAATTTTTATCCCTCATCATATGGATAAATTCTCCCAGAGCTTTCATGGACTTAAATTCTGCAAAAAAACTGATTTGCTTTGCATTTTTGCGAAGACGGGTATCCAGCTTTGACATACACGAAAATACTAAAAGCAAAAAAATTCCGCATGTGATAGCTCCGGCATAAAAACCGGCTCCCACTGCCAGCCCCAGACAGGCAGAAGCCCACAGACCGGCAGCCGTTGTAAGTCCCTTCACCTGTTTGGAAGTGATAATGATGGTTCCAGCTCCGAGAAAACCGATGCCGCTTATGACCTGGGCTCCCAGTCGGGAAGGATCTCCTGTATGAAATGTTTCAAACAGAAACTGACCGGTAAGCATCACCAATGCACTGGCCATACACACGATCATGTATGTGCGCAGACCGGCAGGACGTCTCCTTCTCCCGCGTTCAATGCCTAAAACTCCCCCCAGAAGAAGAGCCAGCCCAAGGCGCATGACCGTTGAAAACAGATTCACATCGGAAAGCATGGCGATCATATCCCTCACCATCTCAATCTTCTCCTCCTTCTCCCTTTCCCGCAGCTTCAAAACCGCTATCTCAACACAAATAATCCCCCGGATTCTTTAATATTCTTCCTGTGCTTTCGTTCCTTCCATAATAGACACACCGTTGCTCGTTCCAAGACGGCTACACCCTGATTCCACGTATCGTTTCGCATCTTCCGTAGTACGGATACCGCCGGAGGCCTTCATCTTTGCCGGTATCTTCAAGTATTTCTTAAACAGCTCAATATCTTCAAAATTTGCACCTCTGGAACCATAGCCTGTGGATGTTTTAATAAAATCCGCATGGGTACTTTCCACAATGCTGCACATGGCTTTAATCTGCTCCTCATTGAGATAGCAGGTTTCAATAATAACCTTGAGAATTTTTCCTCTCTCATGGCACAGCTGTACCAAAGCGGCTACCTCCTGTTCCACGTACGCCTCATCTCCCTGGATCAGACGTCCTACATTGATTACCATATCGATTTCATCTGCTCCATTGTCCAGAGCTTCTCTGGTCTCAAACAGCTTCGTCTTAGTAGTATGAGTACCAAAAGGGAAGCCTACTACGCTGCAGACAGCCACATCGCTTCCTGCCAGCTCCTTTGCTACCAGCGGAACATTACAGGGGTTCACGCACACCGACGCGAAATGATATTTCTTTGCTTCGTCACAGATTCTGATAATATCCGATTCCATTGCAAAAGGCTTTAAATATGTATGGTCAATATACTTGTTCAATTCCATTTTTTCCTCCATGTTTATGCATTTTCCCTTTGATGCAGGAAGCACAGGTTTGATTCCTGTGCTTCCATACGTTATAATACTTGCTTTGTTTATTTAGCTAAAAGAGCTTTCGTCTGCTCGGAGATTGCTGTTACAGCCTGCTCCGGTGTATAAGAAGGCTCCTCAATGCAGCGCTGAATCTCTGTCATCATGATCTCAGAGTGGATCTGTGGATAATCCTCATTGATGGGTCTTGGAATATCCGTGTACTGCATCTGCTCCAGGGCAGTCTTGGCATTGCCATTAGCGCTGATATACTCCTGATATACATCTGTATCTGCTGCAGCCTGGCTGGAAGGTACATAACCAGTCTTTGTAGCCCAATATGCTGCAACCTCAGGGCTGGTTAAGTATTTCAGGAAATCCATGGTAGCTGCCGAATCTTCTTCCAAACCAGCCATCATTACCACATTCGCTCCTCCGGTAGGAACACCAAACCGGGTATTTTTAGGAAGGAATGCAGTCCCTACTTCAAAATCACAGGAGCTGTTCAGAGTACCCAGATCACCGGAAGATGTCACAATCATGCCAGTGATACCTGCGGAGAAATCTGAGCGGGCTGCTTCATAGGAATTGTACTCTTTTCCTGGAGGCGCCTTCATGATGCCTTCACTGATCATGCTCTTCCACATAGCCAGAGGTTCTGTTCCCGTCTCGTTGTTAAAGCCTATGTCTGTCTCATCCTCATTCAAAATCCGTCCATCCGACTGCATAATAAATGCTTCGTAGAACCAGGCGTCAATGGGCATCTCAAATCCCCATCGCTCGTCGGGAATAGAAAGCTTTGCAGCATATTCTTTCAGTTCATCCCAGGTCTGAGGCGGAGCTTCCGGATCCAATCCCACTTCTTCAAACATATCTTTATTGTAGTAGAACATAGGAGTGCTGCGGTTAAAGGGAAGCGCATATAATCCCTCTCCCCAGTCACAGCTGCTCATAAGGCCTTCAAAAAACATACTGGTATCCAGCCCTGCCTCCTGAGCCAGTTCTGTCATATCCTGAAGAACGCCATAATCTGCAAACATTTTTGTACGGCCCATTTCCAGCTGTGCTACATGAGGCATCTCGCCGGAAGTAACTGCTGTCTGCAGCTTGGCTGCCATATCATAATAGTTTCCCTGGAATTCTACCGTCACATGAACCTTGTCCTGGCTGGCATTATAATTATTTACAATCTCTTCAATCGTCTCACCCATACCGCCGCTTAAACTGATCCAGAACAGAACTTCCGTAGCATCGGGATTCACAGCAGATGTCTCCCCAGCCTCTGCCTGAGACTGGTTTTCTCCCTGAGCTTGCGTCTGCGCCGCCTCCTGAGTCTTTTCAGCGTCCGCCTGGCCGCCTCCGCATCCGGACAGCAGCGAGGTCATCAGCAATGCGCTCATTACCAAAGCTCCTCTTCTTTTCATAAAACGTACCTTCCTTTCTCCTCCTTGTAGGAATTTATTTTAAAATTTCTTTTAAAACCGTACCTTTTGCATCTGGCAGATCGAACCCGAAAATCTTTGCAAACGTAGGTGCCTCGTCGATGATCCGCTGTCTGGGGATCACTGCCCCTTTCTTCACGTCCGGTCCGGCTATCATAAATACAGGCTGTGGGCCCTTGTGGGGCAGATGGCCGTGAGACGCTACCGAGAATTTATAATCGGAATTATCCGGCTTCACTAAAACTTCCCCGGTGCAGGCAGCTCCAAAGCTTGTCCCTGCCATTCCTTCCAGCACATACTCAAAATCTCCGGTAAGATGCTGCTCTTTCTCCACCTCTTCCTTATTATATACACATTCCACACCATAGGCAGGATTCTTCCTCATCTGGTACAGCAGCGCTTCCAGCTTATCCCTCACCTCTTTGTCTGCCGGATCTTTTAACACCACCTGACAGGACAGCGAGGTTGAATTACAATAAGCATCCCAGCTGGCAATCCTTCCATTTTCATCCAACCGGATGAAGCCTTCTTCTGCTAAAAGAACATTGGGATTGAACATCTGCTTCACTGGCAAATGGCCATGATCGCTGATCACTGCAAAATTTGTATCTTCATAAACCCCTGCATCCATAGCAGCCTCCATCAGGCGGCCAAGCCAGTCATCATTGGCAATGATCGCCTGGTTCACAGCCGGCCCATGAATCCCATTGGCATGTCGGGTATGATCCAGATGGGACAGATGAATAAACAGTATATCCGGCTGATAACGGCGTATGATATCGCAGGATGCACCTACCATCATGTGATCCATAAAGGGCTGGGTGGTTTTTCTCAGCTTGTGCCAATGGCGCTCCATAACTCCCCCCGCCTCAAACATGTTTTCACTGCATCCTGTCTTTAAAATAGGTCTGGGATCCACTTTATCATTCTCAGGCCAAATCTCTGCCACCAGCCAGTCCACATTGGGATCTGCTCCCATACAGGGCCAGCCCACGCACGCAGTCGTAAGCCCCTGCCGGTGAGCCACATCCAAAATGGTATCCACCTTTAGATCCTTATGGTACCAATACCAATCCGGCGAAGGATTTCCCACATCTAACTTCTCATTATGGTAAATTCCATGGAACTCCGGCCAGGTTCCCGTGATAATGGATGCATGGGCGGGATATGTGAAAGAAGGATAGACACTCCTCATCCCGCCTTCCGCGTAACAGCCTTGATCCAGTATCTTCTTAAAATTAGGAAGAGTTTTTAAAAATTCCATGTCCTCGTCAAACAGCGAGTCCACCGACAGTACAACTAATTTCTTTTTCATGTGCAGCCTCCGTTTTTATTTAATTCCAGAATAAGCAAATGCCTTGCGAATCTGTTTATTTGCAAACAGATAAACGATCAGGATCGGAACCACCAGAAACATATTTCCAGCCATCAGGACATTCCAGAGCCTTCCGCCCTCCTGGCTGTTCAACATAGCCACACCGATCGGCAGTGTGCGGTAAGCATCCTTAGTCGTCATGATAAGCGGCCAGAAATAGGAATTCCAGCTGGAAATAAAGCTGAGAAGTCCAATCGTAAAAATAGCCGGCCTTGCCATGGGGATCATAATCCTCAAAATGATTTTTAACTCTCCCGCATCATCCAGTCTGGCCGCCTCAATAATCTCCTCCGGGATCTGCATAAAATACTGCCGGAGCAGGAAGATTCCAAACGCGTTGGAGATAAACGGAAGAATTTGGGGAATCAGGCTCTGGAGCAGCCCTGCCTTGCTGAACATCAGATAAATAGGAATAAAGGTAACCTGCTGAGGAATCATAAAACCAAGCAGTACGATACCAAAGAAAAATCCCTTAAAACGGAATTTACATCTGGCAAAGGCATAAGCCGCCGGTACAATCACCAGATACTGAAGTACCAGAACAGTCAGGCTTACAATCAGGGAATTCTTAAGAAACGTTGCCACATCCACCATTTCCAACGCCTTTACATACCCTTCTGTTGTCCAGTTGGTAGGGAGCAGGGTAGGCGGATAAATCGTTGTCTCCTTATACGGTTTAAAAGATGTAAATACCATCCAGATAAAAGGATACGCGATCAGAAAGATTAAAAGAAGCTTTAATGCCGCATTCAACGCTCCTCCCAGAATGCGTCCCTTTTTTTTCATAACTGTCTTTTTCACGTCGCAGCCTCCTTTTTATTGATAATGTACCTTCTTGCCCAGGAAGAAGAAATACAGGAAGGTTAAAATTCCTACCATAGTCAAAAGCACTACTGCCTCTGCCGTCGCCGGTCCCAGCTTTAAGTACTTAAAAGCATCCGAATAGATCTGGTATACCAACGTGTTGGTGGAGTTCACCGGGCCTCCCTGAGTCATCAGATTTACCGTCTCAAACACCTGAAAGGAACTGATGGTAGCCACAATCGTAGTGAAAAACAGAGTAGGACTGATCATAGGCAGGGTAATCCGAAAGAATGTACGGATTTTGGGTGTATCATCAATCTCGGCAGCCTCATAAATGTCCTTTGGTACTCCCTGCAGAGCCGCCAGAATTAAGAGTGAATAATATCCCAGGCTTTTCCACACCATCATGCCTACCAGAGATGCCAATGCAGTTTTACTGCTGGCTAAAAATGGGAAGGGCTTTAAGCCCAATGTGCGCAACACATAATTGATTGCTCCAATCTGGGGATCCATGATCCATAAAAATACCGTAGATACAGAAACCAGAGAAATAATATGAGGGGTAAACACTGCTGCTAATGTCACACTGTTTAAACGCTTCTGAGCTTTTCCATTCACCCATACAGCAAGCAAAGTAGCCAGTACCATAAGGATTGCCACCAGACCAACGGAATAAATAAACGTATTTTTCAGAGTCGTGTGAAAATCCACACTTTTGAACAGAGTGATAAAGTTTTCCAGGCCTACAAACTCCCTCTTTTTACTTAAAAGGCTTCCATCCCGAAGGCTGGAGTCCAGCAGGTAAAAAATAGGGTAAATCGTAAAAATCCCCAGAAGCAGAATGGATGGAAAAATCAGAAGATAGCCTTTTAAGGCATCCTTGCGGTCATGATTCCAAAAGTTCCCCTTCTGTTTTACAGAACCTTTTTTATCCTCCATACTCTACACCCCTTTCTCCACCTGTTCCAAAGCCTTTTTAATCTCCTCTGTCACAGGAATGCGGTTTCCGTCCTCCCCAAAGGCAAAGACATTCTTTTCCCGGATGTACAGACGGCATTCTTGCCCTTCAATATCATCCTCCGTCTTTACCATCACCTTTCCAAAGGCCGTTTCAATCGAATAGTTCATCTCAGCTCCCAGCTGTTCCTTGGTAATGATCCGTCCCTGAATGGAAAGGACAGCGTCTCCCGGATCAATGAGGGAAGTCTTTTCCGGCCTGAATCCCACCCGGATCCCTTTCACCATATTGCTCACAATATTCATGGGCGGCGTACCAATAAACTGGGCTGTGTAGACATTCTGGGGATTGTGATACATTTCCTTAGGCGTAGAGCGCTGCATAATAATGCCCTTATCCATAAGGATAATATTATCTCCCATACTCATAGCCTCAACCTGATCATGGGTCACATAAATGAATGTAGTTCCCAAACGCTTGTGCAGTTCAATCAGCTCCACACGCATCTGCTGACGCAGCTTGGCATCCAGGTTGGACAGAGGCTCGTCCATCAAAAATACCTTGGGATTTTTTACCATGGCTCTGGCCAATGCCACACGCTGTCTCTGTCCGCCGGACAGTTCAGATGGCTTTCTGCTCAGATACGGCGTCAGGCCAACAACCTCGCTCACATCGGCAATCAGTTTATTTCTCTCTTCCTTCGGCACTTTTTTATTCTTCAATCCAAATTCGATGTTGTCCCGCACGGACATGGTGGGGTATAATGCATAATTTTGGAATACCATAGCGATGCCCCGCTTGCCCGGATCTACATCCACTACGTTTTCATCATCAATAAAAATTTCTCCTGATGTGGGTTTTTCCAGTCCCGCGATCATCCGTAAGGTGGTTGATTTTCCGCAGCCGGAAGGTCCTACCAATACAGTAAAGGAACCGTCTTCAATGGTAAAATTAAGATCCGGAATGATCACGTCCTTTCCGTAAGCCTTATGAATGTTCTTCAATGTGATTGAACTCATGCTCTATTCCCCTCCTTAAAATTTAATCTGTTCTTTTTCAATAAAAACGTCTATTTCTTGCTTTGTTGGCATAGCAGGGGCCGTTCCCAGCTTCGTCACCGCAAGATTCGATACCACGTTTCCATATCGAGCTGCAGAAAGAAGCTCCATTCCCTGACTGAGCCCTGCTAAAAGTCCTCCGTTAAACGCATCTCCTGCTCCGGTGGTATCAAGCACTTTCACATTATAATTTCCAATGATTTCCTCGGTCTCTCCGTCATAATAATACACGCCCCGCTTGCCGATGGTGATGATCACCCGCTCCACGCCTTTTTCCATAAATGCCCTGGCCGCCTGCCTGCACCCTTCTATGTCATCGCAGGCAATTTCTGTAAGGATTCTGGCTTCCACCTCATTAGGCGTTACCAGATACAGCTTAGAATATAACTCTTCTGAAAGCTGCTGTACCGGCGCCGGATTTAAAATCACACGAATCCCCATATCGTAGGCCATGGAAATCAATCTTTCTGTAGCCTCCCGATTGATCTCCATCTGAAGAAGCAGGTATTCACAGCCTGAAAGTGCCTCCTTAAGCTTTTCCAGATCCTCCTCCTCATAAGTGGCGCTGGCTCCTAAAATCACGATAATTTCATTCTGGGAGGTAACTTCATCCACAGAAATCAGTGCCGCTCCTGTGGCAGCCTTCTCCGTCTCAAACACATAATCCATGGAAATCCCGTTTTCCGCAAAGGAGGCCCTGGCAATCTCTGCAAAGCTGTCCTTACCAATCTTTGTGGAGTATACCAGATTGCTTCCTGCCCGCTTGGCAGCCACTGCCTGATTCCCTCCTTTACCTCCCGGTCCAGCCTTAAAAAAGCTTCCCATCACCGTTTCTCCCGGCTCTGGAAGATGAGGCGTCCTGGCCATAAGATCCACAATAAAGCTTCCAATCACCGCCACTTTTTTCATAACCTGTCATTCTCCTTTTCCTGTTTAATCTGCCGGCCTGCACAGCCGTTCCGAACCGCGGATAATTAGCTTGGGAATCAGAATGATTCTCCGCGTCATATCAGTGCGTTTTCCATTCATCATTTTAGCCAGAATTTTAACAGCCTGATGTCCCATCTCTTTGGTGGGCCTGCCTACCACCGTAATTTCATAGCCAAGCTGATTCAGGATCGGAATGTCATCGAATCCTATCACCGCCATATCCTCCGGTATTTTAAGCCCTTCCTCAAAAAGGCGGGAAAGACAGCCGATCGTCATATGGTTGTTAGAAGAAAAAATAGCCGTTACCTCCGGATGTTCCCTTAATATCATTTCCGTGGCCTCTCTGCCTCCCTGAATACTAAAATGCCCCTCATAGATCAATTCCTCCCTTAAGGGTACATTCATAAATTCAAATGCATTGCGGTAGCCTTCTTCTCTTCCACGCCCCGGCACCGTATTTAAAGGGCCAGAAATCATGGCAATATTGCGATGCCCGTTTTCTAAAAGAAGCTTCACTGCATTAAAGGCCCCATTTTCATTATCAATAAATACACCGTCCAGCTGAGAGTATTTCACATCCCTGTCCAGTAAAACTACCGGAATTTTCATGTCGATCAAAAGATTTAAATACTCATTGTTCATATAGTCATTATCATCGGATGTGGGAGTCATAATGATCCCGCATACATGCATTTCCTTTAACATCCGAAGATACCTCACTTCTTCCTGGTCGGACTCCTTCGTATGGCAAATAATGGTGGTCAGTCCCGCTTCCCTGGCATATTCTTCGATTCCCAAAATGCACTCTGAAAAAAAGGAATTGGACAGATCTGGCACCAGAATTCCCACAATTCTGGTATCCATCCTGGCACTGCGTACCAGTTCCCCTGCTGTTACCTGAAGCTGTCTCATCGCTTCTTCCACTTTTTTTCTGGTTTCCGGCTTTACCTGCTCCGATTGATGTAACACTCTTGAAACAGTTGCAGCAGAAACATTGGCTTTTTTTGCAATTTCTCTTACGTTTACGGCCATCCGCTTCCCTTTCTGCGGGTTCTGTTTCATCCGCCTATTTTTGGTCATTTCGTTCCATTTCTTCTTTATATTTCTATATAATCACACATTTTGCACAAAGTAAATGTACACTTTTCACATTCTTTTATCTGTCTTGTTGGATATTGTGTCGAAAATCAGCTGTTTTTTCATTCCGTTTCATTCTGTTTCATAAATTCCTTTGCCTTTTATCATTTGACTGCCGCTTGCAAACCATGCCGGCTGTTAAAATAAACATTACAAAGATATACCCTTTTTTAGATTTCAGCCCACCGGATCGGATGAATATAAGTATAAAAAAAGAAATGTAAAATTTACTATCAGATTTTGGAAAAACTATTGTAAAAAAATCATAACGTCATGATACTAAAATGTACACTTTTCACATTCTTTTATCTATCTTGTTGGATATTGTGTTGAAAATCAGCCGTTTTTCCATTCCGTTTCATTCTGTTTCATAATTTGTTTTTGCTTTTTTTTAACGGCTGTGCTATTTTGTAGTCAGAGACAGAAATAACCACTTTTATCATCAAACTGCTGCCTGCAAATGATACCGGCAGTTAAAATAACGATTACGGAGGTACACATTATGTTAAGAGGAATTCCAAACTGTCTTTCCCCTGATCTTTTAAAAGTCCTTGCAGAAATGGGTCATGGAGATACTCTGGTCATTGGAGACGCGTTTTATCCCTCCGCCTCCAGCGCCCGCCACAGTATGCTGGTGAGAGCTGATGGAGTACGGGCTACAGAACTTTTAGACGCGATTCTGCATTTTTTCCCTCTGGACGCTTCTGTAAAAGCTCCAGTTCTGATCATGGACAAACAGGAATGTGACAAAGACATACCCACCCCCATTTGGGAAGAATACCGCCAGATCGTCCGGCGCCATGACCCCCGTGGTGATGACTGTATCGGTATGATTGAACGTTTTGATTTCTATAAGGCTGCAGAACATGCTTATGCTGTAGTAGCTACTGGTGAAACTGCACTCTACGGATGTATCATCCTTCAGAAAGGTACTCTGTAATTCCCTGCAGGATAAACTGGCTGCCAACAGAGTTTCTCTGAATTTTTTCATGTATAAATGTATAAAACGAGGGTACCGCCCAATCATCTGATTTGATAATGATTGGGCGATACCCTCATTTTTATGGCGCTCAGACCGTAGTCCCTCTCCATTTCACAATATTCTTAAACACAACCTCTGTATCCTTCTTTTTTCCGTCCAGCAGCTCTAAAAGCTCTGTCATGGCACGTTTTCCCTCTTCCTGCGCCGGGGGGATAATAGCGGAAACCGGCGGGCTGGTCATCCGCGTCCAGCCTTCGGGGTCAAAGCCAATGAGCCCCAGATGCTCAGGAAAAAGGCGTTCATAATCCGGAAGGGAACGCAGCGCCTGAAAAACAGCCTTTAAAAGTTCTGAAGCCGCTACATAGATCAGGGTATGGAGACTTAAATCCAGTTCATCCTTTAAGGCCTCAAAAATCTGAGCCGACCGTGCGCCGGACTGAACGTACAGGGTTCTCCCCTCCAGTCCTGCATCCTGTAAGGCATCTCTGTAACCGGCTGTATTCTCGAAGGCAGTTCCCATAGAACTCTCACCATCAGAAATCATCAGAAAGTCTCCATATCCCTTTTTGATACATTCTGTAATCACCTGATAGACGCAGTCATAATTATTTCCCTTCACATACCTGCCTTTAAAATCATAGGGCTTGGCCTCCAGATAGATAATGGGCTTGCGCTTTTTTTCCAGTTCGCCAGCCAGCATTCCAAACCGGTAGGTGGCCTGAATGATAAATCCCTCTGCCCCTGCTTTTAACATCCGTTCCACATGCTCCCGCTCGTTTTTAAAGGTATAGCCGCTGCTTCCAATAAGAATCTGATACTCCGTCTCACCGGCTGCCTCTCCCATTCCCTTTAAGGCTCTGGCACAGTAGGGATCTGCCGCATCCTTTAAGATCACGCCAATGAGACCGCTGCTTTTGGCCTTCATGGCTCTGGCCGCCGCGCTGGGCTCATACCCGGTTTCATCAATAATCTGCTGAATCCGCTGCTGGGTTTCCTCAGACATCTTATTGGCTTTTCCATTGAGGTAAAAAGACACGGTTGTCTTGGACACGCCTGCTTTTTCCGCAATTTCATTTATCGTCAGTTTTTTCATGCTCTGTTCTTCCAATCTTCTACCAAACTTATACTTTACTATACCACAAAAAAACGGGTTGGGAAATGCTTTCCCGGCGCTCTTTTTAATTTCTGAGCCGAATCCAGGTCTGTTCTCCTCCAAGTCTGTGGACAGCTCCCGCCTTTCCATAAACAGGGACTCCGCTGCACTCATACATCTTTCCCCCCCGGAAGGTCTCACGGTTCCATACTAAAAAGGTCCAGGATTCTTCCTCTGACAGATGGAAAGTTTTGGCAGTGACACGGCCGTCTGATACCGGCTCCCCAGCCCCAAATTGATATACTTCAGGAGCCGAAACCTGTACTCCGGCCCCACAGAAAGCACTGCTGCTTACAAAAGAGTCTGAAAAGCTTCCTTCTTTTACCAGACACATACTATCCGAAAGTCGGTTGTACTCCAGTGAAACCTTACAGCTTTCCAGCTGAAATGGAATCGGAACCGGCTGGGTCCATGGCCCATGCTCCTGCTGCTCTCCCAGCGCCTTTAACTGTACAGATCCGTTTGTAAGGAGAATCTCATCTTCTGCCGCCCTTGCTTCTGCATCTGGATCAAGATGGTAATATTCTCTTACCGTATGCTTTCCCTCACACCAGATATCATTGACAATCAGCCACAGCCCCTCTCTTGCTGTCATAACCTTCCTCGTAACCAGACAGCCTTCTCCGTTTGCAAGCCTTCCGCGGTAAGCCATCTCGCAGTAGGAGATTCCTTCCTTTTCCCGGTAATATGTCTTAAAACAATCCCCGTAGGAATGAAAGCTCCATGAACCGTCCGGACGGATCAAAGAACCGTCGTCAACCACACAGACATTGTGGGCCTGAAGCATTTTAAACTCCATCCTCAGCGGTTCATCCTCCCGGTAGGAATACCGGCCGCTGTCAATCAAAAATGGTTTTCCCTGATAGTACAGGGAAATGTGCGTCAGATCCCCATGACCATGACCGCTTCCCTGAGGGCCGCAGGAAAGGTATGTGTAGTTTGCGTCCTCTTTCCAGCTGCTCCGTATATAGATATTACCTGTATCCTGGGCATGATAGTCCAGGCGCTCCGGCTCCCGGGATACAGCTGCTTCATACCGCTCCGCTCCCTTTCGTCCAAAAAGCCACAGGCTTTCCAGATCCAGAGCCTCATATCCGCCAAACCGGAATACGCTATTTCCAGTAAGAACAGACGCCTTTACCATAATGTCCCTTACATCAGTCCGGTCACTGTCACACTGGGCCGGCTGCCTGTGATCTGGACCGGCACAATAAAGCACATAGAGGCTCATTTTCTCTATAAGGGCTTTCAGCCAATCCCATTCCTCCGGAAAATCGCTTCTGTATCTCTCTGGACACAGATTATTTTCTTCCAGTTCTTTCCATTTCATCAGCCGCATGGAGGCCAAAAGTACCTCCATATGGTACATGACAGACTGCTCCCAGTGGGAACCGTCATCCATAACCTGCAAATCAAGCTGGCGCTTTAACTCCTGCCAGGCCCATTTTCCCGTATCAGGATGACAAAGACTGTCTCCGAACAGCAGATAACCCTCGCAGATCGCTGTTGTCTGAAGAAGCCCCCAGTTGCTTAAGGTATATTTCCCGATGTAACGCTGTCTTAAATTTTCAAACTGCTCATCCAGCTTTAAGAGAAGCTCATCCAGCTCCTCCTGCGTGAGCATCCCGTTTCCTGCCAGATGGAGGATCAGATCTTCCCAGTTCATACAGCGGATTCCCGTATCTATGGTACGGGTGCTGTCAGAGCCTTCAGGCAGTATGGGATTATGACACATCCAGTGAAACAGATACCATTTCAGCTTATCTGTATAAGCCTCGTTTCCTGTCAGGTAATAGGCCATCATAAGCTTATGAAGGTAATCATGGCGGTTTAACATAAATATCCACTCCGGATCCCCGTTTGGCGTCCTCTGCCACTCCATCTCTGTCAGGGTATAGGGCTCTCTGCATGGCTCCATATCCCATTTATCTGCAAACACAAAGGTCTGATCCATCAGCTCCCCGGCCCGTATAAGAAGCTCTTCCGCCTCTGCTTCCTCCCGTTTTTTCATATAACCAGCTGCAAACTCCGGATCAAATCCTTTTACAAAATTCTCTGCCCGTTCTGTCACGGCGGCGAGAATCTTCTTTCTTTCCTCTGTCATTTTTTCTCCTTTTAATGCACCAACAGGGGAGCCGCCGAAATGCGTCTCCCCTGGGTAAATCTCCCCTTTTGGAATCCTTTTTTATGCGATCACATGAAGGCAGGACAGTACCACGCCGATGATGATCGTTAAAACAACTAACTTGTAAGTGGTCCACTTCTTTACCTTGATCAGGTAGAAGATCAGACCTGTAAATAATACAGGCAGCAGATTTGGCGCAATAGCGTCAATCATGTCCTGAATTGCAACGATCTTCTGCTGGTTATCAGGCATCTGCGCCACATACTGGATTGGCGTTGTAATCTTTACAAAGTTTACAGCCAGTCCGGAAATAACGGTTACGCCGATCATGCTTGCCACGCTGGAAATCTGCTCCATACGGGTGCTCAGGCTTTCGATAATGCTGGTTCCTACCTTATATCCCCACATACCGGTCGCGATCTTTAAGGCTAACAGCACCAGGTTCATTCCCAGGAAGAACAGGATCGGTCCCATGATCAGGCCTTCCTGTGCCAGGGATGCGCCGATGGTTGCAAAGAGAGGCGCCAGACAGAACTGAGCCAGGGAATCGCCGATACCGGCCAGAGGGCCCATGAGGGCCATCTTGATATTGCGGATTTCCTTGGAAGGAGTCTTATTTTCCAGCATAACCAGATGAAGGCTGGTAATAAATGGAAGGAAATGGATATTTGTGTTGAAGAACTCGATATTTTCCCTTAATGCTTCCTGAAGCTTATCGTCATCATCTTTGTACAGCTTGCGAAGAGCCGGATACATTACATTGGCATAGCCAAGGCCCTGATAGTTTCCATAGTTAAATCCGTTCTGCAGGAAAAAGGCGCGCAGAGACGTTTTTAAATAATCTTTCTTTTCCAAACGATTAGATGCCATCTTCAAACTCAACCTCCACTTCTTCTACTGAATCTTCACCCTTTCTGCCGGCATTGAAAAATACCAGCAGCGCGATTGCTGTTCCCAGGATTGCCACGCCCATTACAGGAAGCTTCATATACGCAATTGCAATGTAGCCTAAAAGCACGAACGGGATCAGCTCCTTCTTTGCCATTACGTTTAAGATCATGGCAAAACCGATGGCAGGAAGCATCTTTCCAGCCATTCCCAGGCCGGTGCTCAGCCATGCAGGAATCAGGGAGATAACCTTCTGAAGTCCCTCTGCACTGAATGCTCCTCCAAAGCCGATGATAAAGCCTACCAGAGCGAAAATACATACGGTAGCGTTGGCTGCCAGACGAAAGCCTCTGAAATCCTTGCGGTCTAATGCCTTGTATGCAAGACCGGTCAGAGTCGTTGCAAATGTATAAGTAGCTGTGATCACGAACTGGAATGCGACTGCAAACGGGAAGGATAATGCCAGGGCAGAGCCTGTATCAATGCCGGAATCCTTCATGGTAATTGCCATAATGGTTCCTACGATACCAGGTCCCATTGGGTTTGGCGGAACGGATCCGCCCTGAGATACGCCAAATCCCATAAATGCAAGCTCACCGACAGCTCCCATTGCAAGTCCTGTAGGAAGATCTCCCAGGATCAGACCTACGCCTGCAGACATAATCAGACACCGGTTCGTATAAATACCGAACAGCATACCTGCCAGACAGAATGCGGTCCACAGACCGATCAAAACACACTGCGTAATTGAAATAGTCACTTTTTTTCCCTCCTGTATCCTTTATAAATACTTATTCAGATCGACCTTTCCGGAACCGTCGTCACCGGATGCTGTTGCTCTTGTATTGAATGTAATTCCATAGGAATCGCGAAGCTCTCTTAAAGCAGCCTTATCTTCCTCGCCCAGAGCGATATATTTGCTGATCTCCTCTTTCCCTGGAGCTCTGTGGATATTTCCCACATTGATCTCCTTCACCGGAACGCCGCCCTTTACCAGACGCAGCGCATCTGCCGGAGTCTTGCAGACAATGAAAATGGTCTGCTTGGGAGAAGCCTTCATGATCACGTCACAGGTATGCTGAACAGAGAAGAAACGCATGGCAATGGTCTTTGGAACAACTGCCTTCATTAACATCTGCTGCATAGGATCCTCGCTTGCGCCGTCATCTGCAACGATTACTGTATTTGCACCTAAAGCCTTGATCCAGAGCTGTCCCTGTCCGTGGATCAGACGCTCATCAATACGAAATGCTACAATATTTGGTTCTGCCATTTTTAAATCCTCCATTTTTTACCAGTATAACTGCCAATCTTTATAAAACCGCAGTAAAGCTTCCATATAGAAATAATCTCCCCAGATATTTCCCTCATCCACACCTTTACCGGAATGCCAGGAGTAAACGCCATGAAGCAGGATAGGTGCTCCCGGATGCATATCCGGATTTACATATCCCTGAATCAGAGAACGCAGGATGCCGTGCATGGCTCTCCGGTAGGTTTCCTTCTCTTCATCCGTCTCAGGCAGATACTTCATCATCTCATGCATACCGCACACAGCCACAGCCGCTGCTGAGGAATCTCTGGACTGTCCGGAGCCGTCTCCGAAGATCAGATCCCAGTAGCACACATCATCAGCCGGAAGACGGTTTAAGAAATAATTCGTCATGCCCTCAAACAAGTTAAATGCGCTTTCGTCCTTTGTGTAGCGGTAATTAAATGGAATACCGCTGATACCCCAGGCCTGTCCTCTTGCCCATGCAGAATCATCACTGTAGCCCTGACGTGTTACACCCTTTAAAGGAGCCCCTGTCTCCGGGTCAAAGTAAAATGTATGATAAGCGGAAGCATCGTCTCTGATTACATAGTTGCAGGCTGTTTCATAGTGGCGCTTTGCCGCGTCTGCATACTTCTTATCTCCTGTTGTCTCCGTTGCCCAGTAAAGCAGAGGGATATTCAAAAGACAGTCAATAATGAGACGGTAATTATCTCTGGCTCCCAGTGCTCCCCACGCCTGAATGAAGCCTCCCTTTTCCTGAAAACGCTCCATCAGCTTGTCTGCCGCCAGAATTCCAGCCCGCTTTCCTGTCTCAGAACCGGTCAGTTTATATCCTGCCACACAGGAAGGAATGTAAAGAAATCCCAGATCATGGTGATCCAGTTCAATACGCTTCTCCACTCGATTTAAGAAAGAAGCCATATTTTCCTCAGCACGTTTCCTGAACTTCTCATCCTTGGTGTACTCGTAGCAGAGCCATAAAAGACCGGTCCAGAAGCCGTCTGTCCATTCGATGTTGTCAATGATCTCATATGTACCCTGTTTTGCAGCTGGCCATGGGAAGCGTGTGCCGAAATACTCCATATTCAGCTCTGTCTGCTTCACTACCCGGTCCATGGCTGTTTTTACCTCTTCCTTTGTAAGGAAGGGCATATTCAAAAAATGCTCCCGATTCTTAATCGGTTCAACCTGAATCGTCTTTATCACTTCGTCCTCCTCCTTATCTTCCGGCTTTTGCCCCGGTATCTTACAGGCCGTCCTCAAACTCAGGCGCTTCCTCTTCTTCCTCGTCTGCCAGAGCTTCCAGACTGCAAAGTCCCTCTTTTCCCGCCTTCATCACACCTGCTGCCAGCTCTTCTAAAGAACCGTACATCACTCTTGAAAATACACCTTCCACAAGCGCAGGCATATTGACACCAGAAACTACTGCAAAATGCTTCTCTGTCTCTTCCATCTTAACAGCGGCTGCCATATTGAAAGGCGTTCCTCCGGTAAGATCTGCTAAAATCAGAATCTCCTGTTCCTCCAGACGGTCTGCTGCCTCCTTTAACTGCCCTTTCAGTTCTTCGGAGCTCATCCCCTCTGTAAAATCAACGGCTTCTACCTTTTCAGGCTTACCTGCCACCAGACTTACCGCGCTTAAAAGCCCGGTTGGAAAATGGCCATGTCCTGTTATGATAATCCCTGTCATTTTTCCCTCATCCTTTCTGAATCTGTCACAGATCTGTCAATCCTTAATCTGCGAACAGTCACCCTGTCCTCCCCGAACAGGTTTACTTTTGTTTACCATTCGTATTTCTTTTTTACTTTGTGATATCCCGTACAGCTGTATCTGTTGTCTTTGGTAAATTGGTTTACCTATGGCTTGAGTATAGTGTTTTTGATAATTCCTGTCAATACTTTTTTATTTATTTTCTTATATTCTAATATTTTACACAATTTATATATAATGTTTTTGTACACATTGTACGAATCACCGTATTTATGCAACTCTCATTTCTCTTACACGCGTCTCTATTGTTTACCTAATTTCTCCCTATTGGTTTACCATTCATCTTCCAGGTTTTGTGTTTACCTTCTTTTGTTATCCCCGCGGTCATTTCAAAAATCCGACTATTTTCTACGCTTTTCCAATATATAGCAGCAAAAAACGGATCTGACCGGCAGGCATTTTTTCCTCCGTTCAAATCCGTTTACCAAATATTTCTCTCTCTTAAGTAAATTTTACCAAACTTCCGCTTCTGCTCTTTCTGCCGTGTATCAGGTGTTCTTCAGTATGACACGTTCTGCCGCATTTGCCGTATGTTCACAGGCATCACAGCATTTTTCCAGATAAATATAGATTTCTCTCCAGACAATTACCTCCAGAGGATCCGAACCCTCTGTATGCAGCCTGCGCATAGCCTGTATAAAAAGGCGGTCTCCCTCTCCTTCCAGTGTATGGAGTTCCACCATAAGTCCATAAAGCTTTTTTGACTTTTTAAAGTTTTTAAATTCCTCCATAAGCCTGCTTAAGGTTTTGCAGCAGCGTGTGATCAAATGGGCAAATGCTTCCGCATCCGGACGGATCATACGGATATTGTTGATATAAAGCCGGATCATCACATCCTCAATCGTATCGGTCACCTCATCGATTGCCTCACTGAGCAGGATAATATCCTCCCGTTCGATCGGTGTGATAAATTCCTTTACCAGGGCCGCCAGCATCTCACGCTTTTTCTGATCTGCGGCATGTTCGATTCCATGGATTTCATCCAGCCTTTCTGATAAATGGGTCACGTCAAACTCTTTTAAATTCCGTTCCAGCATACGGGCAGCCTCCTCCCCGTACTCTGCACAGATCACGAAATTCTTAAAATAATAATTGTCGCTTTTTTTTGACATTTTCCCTCCCAAGCATTCTGCTTTTCCTAAAACAATACCATAAAAAGCTTCGCCATCAGAAACCCGATCACTCCGCAGCCTGGAAAGGTCAGTACCCACGTCAGCATCATTTCCCTTACGACCTGAAAATTGACAGCCGACAGCCGCTTTACCGCTCCCACGCCCATTACAGCCGTTGTCTTTGTATGAGTGGTACTCACAGGAATCCCAAACACAGAGGATAAAAGCAGGCACAGCGCTCCAGCCAGATCAGCAGAAAATCCCTGATATTTTTCCAGCTTTACCATATCCATCCCTACTGATTTAATAATCTTTTTTCCCCCAATCGAGGTTCCTGTCCCCATGATCAGAGAACAGAGGAGCATCATCCATACAGGAAGCCGGATCCCTGCTGCATTGTCATTTCCTTCGGACAGACAGATTCCAAGAAGCAGTACCCCCAGAAACTTCTGCCCATCTTGAGCGCCATGCATAAAAGCCATAGCTGCCGCTCCTCCGATCTGAGCTCCCTTAAAAAAACCGTCTGTCCTTCTCCGGTCGAATCTCCCGCACAAAACGGATACCAGCTTGCAGACAAAAAAGCCCAGAACAAACCCCAAAACCGTCGAAAGTCCCAGTCCGTAGATGACCTTGATCCATTCACTGCCATTGATGCCCCAAATGCCACCCTGCATTGCAATGGCAGCGCCTGAGAGCCCTGCGATCAAAGCGTGGCTCTCACTGGTAGGAATGCCGAAATACCAGGCCAACACCGCCCATGCCACAATGGCAAACAGAGCCGCGCAGAGAGCTATGAGAGCCCGATGATTATCTCCCCCAAAATTTACCATATTTGTAATGGTCATGGCCACGGTAGAATTTACCATAGTCATCACCATTACTCCGGCAAAATTGCAGACAGCTGCCATGATGATCGCCAGCTCCACATCCATAGACCGTGTAGAAACACAGGTCGCAATGGCATTGGGGGCATCCGTCCACCCATTTACGAAGATCACACACAGGGTCAGAAAAACAGTGATCATTAAAGCCGGACTTCCAAGAACCTGTTTCCAGAAAAAGGCGAATGAAAGATCCATGTAAGTTCCATCCTTTTACACATTTCAGTTTCATCTTATCACGACCTGCATATGATGTAAAGGCACGGAGATTAAAACTTCTGCATCCGGTCAATATCTATAAAAAATACGGTAGCTCCGCCCACCTTTACTCCTTTTGTCACATCCACCATTGTCATACCGTTAAATTCACTGACCAGGCGCTCCTCTTCCCGCTCGGTACAGCTGCTGCGGATATAGCCCAGTATTTCCTCTTCTCTTTCTTTTGGAATACATACCATCAAAGTAATATTTCGTTTATTCAGATACAGTCCTTCTGTACAGAATTTAGTTGCCAGTACATGATTGTGGATAAATGCACTGGACAGCCTGGGAAAATCCAATTCCTGAACAATAATGATCAAAAGCTCCATACCCGCTCTCCTTTCCCTGTCTTATGACAGACCTGTAAGCACACCAAGAATCACAGCTGCAGAACCGCAGGCTGCAAGCAACGCCTGAAAACGGATCTGAAATTTCGCCCACTGGCCCCATTCCAGCCTGGCTGCGGCAAGGGCTCCCAACAGACAGCCCGATGTCGGAACAATAAAATTCGTAAAGGCATCGCCCAGCTGGAAAGCAACGACTGCCACCTGACGCTCCACGCCTACCAGATCTGCTAATGGCGCCATGATCGGCATAGTGAGCGCTGCCTGCCCGGAACCGGAAACAACAAAGAAGTTGAACACCGACTGGAACAGATACATAAACCAGGCAGAAATCACTGGCGGGAAATTCTTCATCCCATCACTGAGCGTATGAAGAATAGTATTGAGAACGGTTCCCTGAGACGGATCTGTACCACCCAGAATGATAATGATCCCCTGCGCCATACCTACACAGAGAGCCGCTCCCAGAAGATCTGCCGCTCCATGGTCAAAGGCTCTTGGAATATCATTCAGCCTCATATCATTTAAGTGAAATGCAACGCCAATGATGCCTGCCGCAAGGCCCATTACAAAAAACTGGGAGGCTATCTCCGGAATATAATACCCCTTTTCCACTACGCCCCAGATGGTCCAGATGATACACAAAAATACATCCAGGATGACCAGCTTGTGCCCCAAAGTAAAGGGAAGCTCATCTCTGCCCCGTTTTGCAAATTCCTCGCGATACTCCTGATCGGACTCATAGGCTGCAGATAATTTCGGATTTTTCTTTATCCTTGCCGCGTACCGCATGGTAAATACAATTGTAAGGACTGTAAAAAAGATCCACAGCGGGATACGAAACCATGCGCCGGACATAACCGGAACTCCGGCAATTCCCTGTGCCACAGCCAGACCAAATGGATTCTGCCAGGAGCTACCAAAGCCAATCTGAGTTGCCACATAGCTGCACATGATGCCTACGATCGCATCATATCCCATAGCAATAAACATGGGAACCAGGATCATTACAAAGGGAATTGCCTCTTCTCCCATTCCAAAAACTGCTCCTCCCAGTGAAAACAGGGTAATCAGAATCGGAATCAGAAGAATTTCTTTTCCATTCGTCAGATCGATCACACGCATAATGCCGCTTTCAATGGCACCCGTCCGCAGAACAACGCCAAAGGCTCCTCCTACCACCAGGATAAATGCGATGATTCCCACAGCGCCGGAACTCTTATCTCCTGTGGTAAGACCTTCAAAAACATAGTTCAGGATACCTCCCCGGTCTCCTACACTCTCTGTGCCAAAAAGAGGTGCTGCCTGGGTGACTTTATCTCCGTTTTCATCCAGTACATAACGGAAGCTGTCCGGATCCACTACTGTTCGGGTCTTTTCCTCCCCATTCACAGTGTAGGTAATCGCCTTTGTGTCATACTGTCCCAAAGGGATAAAAAGCGTCAAAATTGCCGCCACAAGAATCACCCCAAAAATAATAATATAGGTGTGTGGCATCTGAAAAGATCGTTTCTTTTTCTCCATTTATTTCCTCCATAAATTTCATTTTCAGCAGTAACAATTATATCACTCAACGCCTTATTTCATCAAGGAGCATTTTCTGTTTATATGTTTTTACACACGAAAAAACCGCCCTTTCAGGCGGTCTCACACTCATTCATACAT